>NZ_AHHC01000013.1:0-61734 GCF_000242655.1 Pseudomonas sp. PAMC 25886 | reverse complement strand
ATTTGGTTTTCGCTTTGGCTTTTGCTGTGGCTTTTGCTCTGGCTTCTACCACTCAAGCCGGCCTGTAGGCCGCTGTGCTCTTGCTTTTGATTTTGATCTGGCTCTGACTGCCCCAATAAGCCCGAGGCCGAACGCAGGGATTGAGGAGCGGGTAAACCGGCAGGACGCCGGTTTAGCCGCGACGGGGCAGGGACGCCCCGTCGCGGCGGCCCGCGGAGCAATGCCGGAGTGAGGGAACACCGAGCCTAGGCGAGGTGCCGACAGGCGGGGCAGAGCGTTTTGGTTACTTTGCCGCTTTTGCAAAGTGACTCGCTGTAAGAGCGAAACCATAAGCCGCCGTTACCCAACTAACGGATATGTACACCGCCCCCCACTCAAATCCACCCCAACCAACTCCAATACGTAGCCGCAAACACCAACATCAACCCATACCCAATCAACGTCACCAGAATCCCAACCTTGGCAAACTGCCGCGCCGTGAACGTCCCAGTCCCCAAACACACCATATTCTGCGGGGCGTTGATCGGCAGGATAAACCCGTAACTCATCACAAACCCCAGCAGCATGGTCATCCCCAGGCGACTGAACTCCCCAGGCAACGTCTGCAACACCGCAATCAAAATCGGCAACAGCGCCGAGGTCAACGCCGTGGCACTGGCAAACCCCAAATGAATCACAATCAAAAACGCCCCCAGAATCGCAAACACCCCCAGCGGCCCCACCTGATCCAGGCCGGTGTGCGCCACCACCTGCGACCCCAACCACTGCCCCGCCTGCGTCGTGAGCAACGCCGTCCCCAGGCTGATACCCACACCAAACACAATCACCGTGCCCCACGGAATCCGCGACTGCACATCCTTCCAGGTCATCACCCCAATCCCCGGCATCAGCAAAAACACCAACCCGGCATACGTCGTCGAGGTCGTATCAAAGCTGTGCAACCGCCCTTCCGTGGCCCAGGCCAACAACAGCAACACCGACACCGTCAGCAAGCGCTTCTGCGGGCCGGTCATCGGCCCGATGTCCACCAGCGATTGCGCCACCGCCTCCTTGCCGCCGGGAATGCTGTCACTCTCCGGCGGCAACAGCTTCAGCACCAGGAACAACAACACCGCCGACATGATCAGCGCCCACGGCGCACCGGCGATCAACCAGTCGATCCACGACACGCGCTGACCCAGCATTTTGTCCATAAAGCCGACAGTCAGCAGGTTCTGCGCCGCCGCCGTCTGGATGCCAACGTTCCAGATGCTGGTGCCCTGGGCCACGACGATCATGATCCCGGCCGCGATATTGGAGCGTTTGTCCACGCCAAACGCGGCGATCACCCCCATCATGATCGGCACCACACACGCGCTGCGGGCCGTCGCGCTGGGCACCACCAGGCTGAGGAGGATGGTCACGGCAATGGCCCCGACAAGAATGCCCCGGGTGCTGGTCCCCACGCGGGTCAGCGTGACCAGCGCGATGCGCCGATCAAGACCGGTATGGGTCATGGCCGCCGCGATAAACAGCGCGCCGGCTACCAGGGCCAAGGCGGGGTTGGAAAACCCGGTCAACGCCATGCTGATGGCCGGGCTGGAACCGATCAGGTGCGTGGGGTCTTGCAGCGACGGCGCAGTGCCGAGCAAAAACGCCATCAGGGACGTAATCATGATCGCGCTGGCCTCGTACGAGACCGCTTCGGTGATCCACACCACCACGGCAAACGCGAGGATCGCCAGCATTCGGTGCCCGGCCACCGGCAAGTCGGCCGGCAGGGGCAACAGCAGCACGCCGACCATCACCAGCACGCCGACGACCAGGCCCAAGGGCAACTTGAAAGAAGCAGCAGGTGTTGCGGGGGCGCTCATGGGGTTCTCCGTCGGCCTTTAAATCAGGCCGACAGCATGAGGCAAAGCGTCACGGCGGGTGTTGACGGGTATCAAGGTGCCGCCCGCTTAGAAGGCCGCCCGCCACAGCATGCCCACCGCCACCAGCACGCACAGGGTGGCAAAACCCACCTGCAGGGTGCGCGCCTTGATCACCGAGCACAGGCGCCGGCCCGCCAACATGCCGACAATGCTCGAACCGATAAACACCCAGCCCACCGGCTCGATACTGACCCCGGCGTGAAACGCGCCGATCACGCCGATCAACGAGATCAGGCTGATCACCATCAAGGAGGTGGCGACGATGCCGCGCATTTGCACGTCGGTCAGTTGCTTGAACGCCGGCACGATCAGAAAGCCGCCGCCCACACCAAGCAAGCCCGATACCGCGCCGGTTACCGCGCCCAGTGCCGCCAGGGTGGCGGTGCACTTGGCCGTCCAGGAAAAGCGCCCGGTCTGTTGGTCGAGCATGCAGTTCTTCTGGCCCCAGGACGCGGCGCCGTGATCACTCGGCCCGGCCTCCAGCTTCTCTCGCCGCAACATGCGCCAGGCCACCAGCACCATCAGCGCACTGAACAGCCCCATCAGGACCTTCTCCGGCATCTGGTGGGCGAAGAACACCCCCAGCGGCGAAAACAGCGCGCCGAGCAGCGCAATCAGCAGCGCCGCGCGGTAACGCACCAGGCCATGGCGCAACCCATCCAGGGCCCCCACGGCGGCGGCGGCACCCACCGCGAACAGCGACACGGGCGCGGCCTGGGTCATGGTCAACCCCAGCCCCAACACCAGCGCCGGAACGCCAAGAATGCCGCCTCCGGCACCGGTTAAGCCCATCACCAACCCCATCAATACGCCCAGAACACTTGCCAGCAGCATAGGGTTGCCTCAATCCACCTTGGCCAGACGGGTCAGCCACTCGCGGCCCTTGAGCATGCCGTTCCAGTAGAACCACGGCAGGAAACTCGCCTTGAGGAACCACGCCGAACGCCGCGCCACGGTCGGGTCGAGGGGGAACGTCGGCAGCAGCTTGCCGCCATACCCGAACTCGGCCAGCACCACCTTGCCCTTCTCCACCGTCAGCGGGCAGGACCCGTAGCCGTCGTATTTGAGGGGCATCGGCGCCTGTTTGCGCAGGGCCAGCAGGTTTTCCGCCACCACCACGATTTGCTTGCGCACCGCAGCGGCGGTCTTGGCGTTGGTGGTGGAGCACACATCGCCCAGGCCGAAGATGTGCGGGTAGCGCAGGTGTTGCAGGCTCTGGGGATTCACTTCGCACCAGCCGGCAGCATCGGCCAGAGGGCTCTGGCGGATAAAGTCCGGGGAGACTTGCGGTGGGACGACGTGCAGCAGGTCGAAGGTTTTCTCTTCGACCCGCACGTTGCCTTCGGCGTCCTTGATTTCAAACCAGGCTTTGCGCGCCGGGCCGTCAACCTTGATCAGGTTGGCGTTGAATGCCAGTTGCGCCGAGTACTTTTCAACGTACTTCATCAGCGGCGGAACGAAGGTCGGCACGCCAAACAAGGCAGCGCCGGCCAAGTTGAATTCGACCTTGATGTTTTTCAGGTCACCCTGCCTGAGCCAGTGATCGCAGGACAGGTACAGGGCCTTTTGCGGGGCGCCGGCGCATTTGATCGGCATGGCCGGTTGGGTAAACAGCGCCTTGCCGTGCTTGAGTTGCTGCACCAGTTGCCAGGTGTAGGCGGCGTGCTCGTAGCTGTAGTTGGACGTCACGCCATGCTGGCCGAGGGTTTCCGGCAGGCCTTCGATCTTTTCCCAGGCCAGGCGCAGGCCCGGGCACACGATGAGGTTTTTCCAGGTGACGCGCTGGCCGCTGTCGAGCACCAGGGTGTGCTCCTCGGGCAGCAATTCGCTGACCGCTGCCTGGATCCAGGTGACGCCGTTGGGCAGCACGTCGGCCATGGGCCGTACGGTCTTGGTCACGTCATACGCGCCGCCGCCGACCAGGGTCCAGGCCGGCTGGTAGTAGTGCTGCTCGCTGGGTTCGATCAGGATGATGTTCAGGTGCGGGTCGCGCTTGAGCAGGCTGGCCAGCAGGCCGATGCCTGCCGAGCCGCCACCGATGACAACGATATCGCCACTGATGGTAGGTCCCCAGTGTTGGTCGTTCATGGTCTATGGCCTTTCGTTTAAAAGTGCACACAAGGGTCGTTGCCGTACGGCGTCACGCCCAGCTTTTTATCACTGCGCCGCAGTACAGGCCGGACAGCGTCTTCATCACTTGAATCACTTCGTGGCTGGCCAGCCCGTAGAAAATGTATTTGCCTTCCCGACGGGTGGCCACCAACCCTTCGTCCCGCAGGATGCCCAACTGTTGCGACAGGGTGGGTTGGCGCACGCCGGTCATGGTTTCCAATTCGCCGACATTGCGTTCACCCTGGGTCAACTGGCAGAGAATCAACAGCCGGTCTTCATTGGCCAGGGCCTTGAGCAAGGCGCAGGCCTTGGACGCGGAGGCACGCAATTGCGCGACTTCGCCTTCACTCAGGTTCGATTCCATTTGCGTGTGGCTCTCTCTGTCACTTAAGCTCAAAACATTATGTGTAAACGTAAAGTGATTGTAACTACTTATTTGGGACAACCGTCATGCCAGCGTTGATTCAATCCTTTCTGGACGAGGCGTCGTCGACCTACACCTACGTCGTCTATGAAACGGACGGTGGCCCCTGCGCCATCGTTGATTCGGTGCTCAATTACGACCCGGCCTCCGGACGCACCGGCACCGGCCAGGCGGACAAGGTGATCGCGTTCGTGCGCGAGCACGGCTTGCAGGTGCAGTGGCTGCTGGAGACCCACGCCCATGCGGATCACCTGTCGGCGGCGCCTTACCTGCGCCGACAGCTGGGGGGCAAGATCGCGATTGGCGAGTCCATCAGCAAGGTGCAGGGGGTGTTCAAGAACCTGTTCAACCTGGAGCCGGAGTTTCGGGTGGACGGATCGCAGTTCGACCATCTGTTTGCGCCGGATGAGGTTTTTCATATCGGCACCCTGAAGGCCCAGGCGCTGCACGTGCCGGGGCATACGCCGGCGGACATGGCTTACCTGATCGATGACCAGTTGATTCTGGTGGGCGACACGCTGTTCATGCCGGATGTGGGAACGGCGCGCTGCGACTTCCCCGGTGGGGATGCGCGCCAGCTGTTTGCGTCGATGCGCAAGCTGTTGGCTTTCGCGCCTGAAACCAGCCTTTATGTGTGCCATGACTATCCGCCCGAAGGCCGCGCAGCCAAGTGCCTGACCACGGTGGCTGAACAACGGGCGGGCAATATTCATGTGCATGACGGGGTGGATGAGGCGGCGTTTGTAGCAATGCGCACCACGCGGGATGCCGGGTTGGGCATGCCGACGTTGTTGCTGCCGGCGATCCAGGTGAATGTGCGGGCCGGGGTGATGCCGCCGGCGGAAGAAAACGGTGTGGTGTATCTGAAGATTCCGCTCAACCAGCTTTGAAATGCACTGCCAATTGTGGGAGCTGGCTTGCCTGCGATAGCGGTGTGTCAGACAGCGCATCGGGTGGCTGATACTCCGCCATCGCGGGCAAGCCCGGCTCCCACAGTTGGGCTGTGTTGTTTATGAACAGGGTGTACTAACCGAGGTTGATGCCGTTGGCCGGCAGCGGCAGTGCCGTCTTGTAGCGCACCTGCTTGAGGGCAAAACTGGAGCGGATGTTGGCGACACCCGGGACCTTGGTCAGGAAGTCCATCATGAAGCGCTCCAGAGACTGGATGGTCGGCACCAGCACCCGAATCAGGTAGTCGGGGTCGCCGGCCATCAGGTAGCACTCCATCACTTCGGGGCGATCCGAAATCGCCCCTTCAAACTGCTGCAAAGCCAGTTCGTTCTGTTTTTCCAGGCTGACATGGATGAACACATTGACGTGCAGCCCCAGCAGGTCGGCGTCCAGCAGCGTCACCTGGTCGCGAATCAGCCCCAGTTCTTCCATGGCCTTGACCCGGTTGAAACACGGCGTGGGCGACAGGTTGACCGAGCGGGCCAGGTCGGCGTTGGTGATGCGGGCGTTCTCCTGAAGGGCGTTGAGAATGCCGATATCGATACGGTCCAGTTTGCGCATGAGACAAAACCACCTGTTTATTATGTTTATGCAGTTTTTTTATCCCCAAATGATCTCCAACGCAACGAAACAGAGATAAATATTCTCCTGAGCCGAGCCTATGATTGTTGTAGGACAAGATTTCTTCTACCCGAAGAAGGACTGTCAGCTACCGCGCCCACTACAAGAAATTCACAAGATAGAGCGTAGAAAGCCATGACTCAGCAGTATGAACCACTGCGCCTGCACGTCCCCGAACCCTCGGGCCGCCCAGGCTGCAAGACCGACTTTACCTACCTGCGCCTGACTGACGCAGGCACCGTGCGCAAACCCCCAATTGACGTAGAACCCGCCGACACCGCCGACCTGGCGAAGGGCCTGATTCGCGTGCTCGACGATCAGGGCCAGGCCCTGGGCCCATGGGCCGAAGGTGTGCCCGTCGAGATTCTGCGCAAGGGCATGCGCGCCATGCTCAAGACGCGAATCTTCGACAACCGCATGGTGGTCGCCCAGCGTCAGAAAAAGATGTCGTTCTACATGCAAAGCCTTGGCGAAGAAGCCATCGGCAGCGCTCAGGCCCTGGCTTTGAACATCGACGACATGTGCTTCCCCACCTACCGCCAGCAAAGCATCCTGATGGCCCGGGAAGTGCCGCTGGTAGACCTGATCTGCCAACTGCTGTCCAACGAGCGTGATCCGCTCAAGGGCCGCCAGTTGCCGATCATGTACTCGGTAAAAGACTTCGGCTTCTTCACCATTTCCGGCAACCTTGCCACCCAATTCGTACAGGGCGTGGGCTGGGGCATGGCCTCGGCGATCAAGGGCGATACCAAGATTGCCTCGGCCTGGATCGGCGACGGCGCCACCGCCGAATCCGACTTCCACACCGCCCTCACCTTCGCCCATGTGTACCGGGCGCCGGTGATCCTCAACGTCGTAAACAACCAGTGGGCGATCTCCACCTTCCAGGCCATCGCCGGCGGTGAAGCCACGACCTTTGCCGGACGCGGCGTAGGTTGCGGCATCGCTTCCCTGCGGGTAGACGGCAACGACTTTGTCGCGGTGTACGCCGCCTCTGCCTGGGCCGCCGAACGCGCCCGCCGCAACCTGGGGCCGACCCTGATCGAGTGGGTGACCTACCGCGCCGGCCCGCACTCCACCTCCGATGACCCGTCCAAATACCGTCCCGCCGACGACTGGAGCCACTTCCCGCTGGGCGACCCGATTGCCCGCCTCAAGCAGCACCTGATCAAGATTGGCCAGTGGTCCGAAGAGGAGCACGCGGCGGTCAGTGCCGAGCTTGAAGCCGAAGTGCTCAAGGCCCAGAAAGAAGCCGAACAGTACGGCACCCTGGCCGGTGGCCAGATTCCAAGCGCCGCGACCATGTTCGAAGACGTTTATAAAGAGATGCCGGAGCACTTGAAGCGCCAGCGTCAGGAGTTGGGGATCTGACATGAACGATCACAACAACAATATCCAGCTGGAAACCGCCATGACCACCACGACCATGACCATGATCCAGGCCTTGCGCTCGGCCATGGATGTGATGCTTGAGCGAGACGACAACGTGGTGGTGTTCGGCCAGGACGTCGGTTACTTCGGCGGCGTGTTCCGTTGCACCGAAGGCTTGCAGAACAAGTACGGCACCTCGCGGGTGTTCGACGCACCGATCTCCGAAAGCGGCATCGTCGGCGTGGCGGTCGGCATGGGCGCCTACGGCCTGCGCCCGGTGGCCGAGATTCAGTTCGCCGACTACGTATACCCGGCGACCGACCAGATCATTTCCGAAGCCGCCCGCCTGCGTTATCGCTCGGCCGGCCAGTTCACCGCACCGTTGACCATGCGCATGCCCTGCGGCGGCGGCATCTACGGCGGCCAGACCCACAGCCAGAGTATTGAAGCGGTGTTCACCCAGGTCTGCGGCCTGCGCACAGTGATGCCGTCCAACCCTTACGACGCCAAGGGCCTGCTGATCGCCTCCATCGAAAACGATGACCCGGTGATCTTTCTCGAACCCAAGCGCCTGTATAACGGCCCGTTCGACGGCCACCACGACCGCCCGGTAACCCCGTGGTCGAAGCACCCCCAAGCGCAAGTGCCGGACGGTTACTACACCGTGCCGCTGGATGTGGCCGCCATCGCCCGCCCGGGCAAGGACGTGACCATCCTCACCTACGGCACCACGGTGTATGTGTCGCAAGTCGCCGCTGAAGAAACCGGCATCGATGCCGAAGTCATCGACCTGCGCAGCCTGTGGCCGCTGGACCTGGAAACCATCGTCAACTCAGTGAAGAAAACCCGTCGCTGCGTAATCGTTCACGAAGCCACCCGTACCTGCGGGTTCGGCGCCGAGCTGGTGGCGCTGGTGCAGGAGCATTGCTTCCACTACCTGGAAGCGCCGATCGAGCGCGTTACCGGCTGGGATACCCCGTATCCCCACGCGCAAGAGTGGGCGTATTTCCCTGGCCCGACCCGAGTGGGCGCGGCTTTGCATCGGGTTATGGAGGTCTGAATGGGCACGCACGTTATCAAGATGCCGGACATCGGCGAAGGCATCGCAGAAGTTGAATTGTCGGTGTGGCACGTCAAGGTCGGCGACCTGGTGGTAGAAGACCAGGTGCTGGCGGATGTGATGACCGACAAGGCCATGGTGGACATTCCTTCGCCGGTGCACGGCAAGGTGATTTCCCTCGGCGGCGAGCCGGGCGAAGTCATGGCGGTGGGCAGTATCCTGATCAGTATCGAAGTGGAAGGTGCGGGCAATACCCGGGAATCGGCAGTGGTTGAAGACCTCGCGCCGGCACCCGCACCGGTGCCGAAAGTTGAAGTCAAGGCCGCGCCCGTGGTTGAGCCCAAACCGGCCGCCAGGCCTGCGGTGGCGGCACAGGCCCCAGTGGCCCGCGAGGCCGATGACCGTCCGCTGGCCTCCCCGGCCGTGCGCAAACATGCGCTGGATGCTGGCATCCAGCTACGACTGGTCCAGGGTTCCGGCCCGGCCGGCCGGATTCTGCATGAAGATCTGGACGCTTACTTGCTCCAGGGTCCGGCGAAAAATTCCGCGGCCTCCAACCCGTACGCCGAACGCAACGACGAGCAGCAAATCCCGGTGATCGGCATGCGCCGCAAGATCGCCCAGCGCATGCAGGACGCCACCCGGCGTGCCGCGCATTTCAGCTATGTGGAAGAGATCGACGTCACCGCCCTCGACGAGTTGCGCGTGCACCTCAACGAGAAACACGGCGCCACCCGCGGCAAGCTGACCCTGTTGCCGTTCCTGGTACGGGCCATGGTCGTGGCGTTGCGGGACTTCCCGCAGATCAACGCGCGTTATGACGACGAAGCCCAGGTGATCACCCGCCTCGGCGCGGTGCATGTGGGCGTCGCCACCCAGAGCGATGTCGGCTTGATGGTGCCGGTGGTGCGTCACGCCGAAGCCCGCAACCTGTGGGGCACGGCGCAAGAAATCAATCGTCTGGCGAGTGCGGCGCGCAATGGCAAGGCCAGCCGCGATGAGCTGTCGGGTTCGAGCATTACCCTGACCAGCTTGGGCGCGTTGGGCGGGATCGTCAGCACACCGGTGCTGAACCTGCCGGAAGTGGCCATCGTGGGGGTCAACCGGATCGTCGAACGGCCGATGGTGATCAAGGGCCAGATCGTGATTCGCAAGATGATGAACCTCTCCAGCTCCTTCGATCACCGGGTGGTCGATGGCATGGACGCGGCGCAATTCATCCAGGCCATCCGTGGCCTGCTCGAACAACCCGCCAGCCTGTTCCTGGAGTAACCCATGTCTCAAACATTGCACACCACGCTGCTGATTATCGGCGGCGGGCCTGGCGGTTATGTGGCGGCGATTCGCGCTGGCCAACTGGGCATCCCGACCATCCTCGTGGAAGGCCAGTCCCTGGGCGGCACCTGCCTGAACATCGGCTGCATTCCATCGAAAGCGCTGATCCATGTGGCCGAACAGTTCCAGCAAACCGTGCACCACAGCCTGGGTTCACCGTTGGGCATCGAAGTCGATGTGCCGACCCTGAACATCGGCAAAAGCGTGGAATGGAAAGACGGCATCGTCGACCGCCTGACCACCGGCGTTGCGGCGCTGCTGAAGAAACACAAGGTGCAGGTCATTCAAGGCTGGGCCAAGGTCGTGGACGGCAAGACCGTCGACGTCGGCGACCAGCGCATCCAGTGCGAGCACCTGGTGCTGGCTACCGGTTCGAAAAGCGTCAACCTGCCGATGCTGCCAATTGGCGGGCCGATCATCTCCTCCACCGAAGCCCTGGCGCCGAAACGCATTCCGAAACGCCTGATCGTGGTGGGCGGCGGCTACATCGGCCTGGAGCTGGGGATTGCCTATCGCAAGCTCGGCGCCGAGGTCAGCGTGGTCGAAGCGCAGGACCGGATCCTGCCGGCCTACGACGCCGAACTGACCCAGCCGGTGGCCGAATCCCTGAAGCAACTCGGTGTGAAGGTGTTCCTGAAACACAGCGTCACCGGTTTTGAGCACAACACCCTGCAAGTGCGTGACCCCAGCGGCGAGACGCTGTCGCTGGAAACCGACCAGGTGTTGGTTGCCGTTGGTCGCAAACCCAATACTCAGGGCTGGAACCTCGAAGCCTTGAACCTGGACATGAACGGCTCGGCGATCAGGATCGACAGCCGCTGCCAGACCAGCATGCGCAATGTGTGGGCGATCGGCGACCTGAGTGGTGAACCGATGCTCGCCCACCGCGCCATGGCCCAGGGCGAAATGGTTGCCGAACTGATCAGCGGTAAAACCCGCGAATTCAACCCGGCAGCGATTCCGGCGGTGTGCTTCACCGACCCGGAACTGGTGGTGGTCGGCAAGACCCCGGACGAGGCCAAGGCCGCCGGGCTGGACTGCATCGTGTCGAGCTTCCCGTTCGCCGCCAATGGCCGGGCCATGACCCTGGAGTCGAAAACCGGCTTCGTACGGGTGGTGGCGCGCCGCGACAATCACCTGATCGTCGGCTGGCAGGCGGTGGGCGTTGGCGTCTCGGAACTGTCCACGGCCTTCGGCCTGAGCCTGGAAATGGGTTCGCGCCTGGAAGACGTGGCGGGCACCATCCACGCCCATCCGACCCTCGGCGAAGCGGTACAGGAAGCGGCGCTGCGGGCCCTGGGGCATGCATTACACATGTGAAGGGGGATGCGAATCCCCCCGCTAATGAAGTATTGTTGCGCCCATCCAGAAATAAACCATAAGCCTGCCTTCGACCAGGCGGTTGACAAAAGATAGAGGGTGTCATGGGTAACGAAAGCATCAATTGGGACAAGCTGGGTTTTGACTACATCAAGACCGACAAGCGTTTCCTCCAGACCTGGAAGGACGGCAAGTGGCAAAAAGGCACCCTGACCGACGACAACGTGCTGCACATCAGCGAGGGCTCCACCGCCCTGCACTACGGCCAGCAATGCTTTGAAGGCCTCAAGGCCTACCGCTGCAAGGACGGCTCGATCAACCTGTTCCGCCCGGACCAGAACGCCGCGCGCATGCAGCGCAGCTGTGGCCGCCTGCTGATGCCGCAAGTGCCGACCGACGCCTTTATCGAAGCCTGCAAGGAAGTGGTCCGCGCCAACGAACGTTTCATCCCGCCGTACGGCACCGGCGGCGCGCTGTACCTGCGCCCGTTCGTGATCGGCACCGGTGACAACATCGGCGTGCGCACCGCGCCGGAGTTCATCTTCTCGATCTTCTGCATCCCGGTAGGCGCCTACTTCAAGGGCGGCCTGACCCCGCACAACTTCCTGATCTCCGGTTACGACCGTGCGGCGCCAAACGGCACCGGCGCGGCCAAGGTCGGTGGCAACTACGCTGCCAGCCTGATGCCCGGCTCCCTGGCCAAAAAAGCCAACTTCGCCGACTGCATCTACCTCGACCCGGCCACTCACTCGAAAATCGAAGAAGTCGGCTCGGCCAACTTCTTCGGGATCACCCACGACAACAAGTTCGTCACCCCGAACTCGCCGTCGGTGTTGCCAGGCATCACCCGCCTGTCGCTGATCGAGCTGGCCAAATCGCGCCTGGGCCTGGAAGTGGTTGAAGGCGACGTGCTGATCGACAAGCTGTCGGACTTCAAGGAAGCCGGCGCCTGCGGTACCGCGGCCGTGATCACCCCGATCGGCGGCATCGAGTACAAAGACAAGCTGCACGTGTTCTACAGCGAAAAAGAAGTCGGCCCGGTCACCCAGAAGCTCTACAAAGAGCTGACTGGCGTACAGTCCGGCGACGTCGAAGCGCCTGCGGGCTGGATCGTCAAAGTCTAAGCAACACCGCAAAACAAAATGTGGGAGCGGGCTTGCTCACTCCCACATTTGATCTCCAGTGTTTTCAGAATCAAGCTCAATCTTGCGGAATATTTTCCAGGATCTTCTTGCCCATGCTGATCCTCGGCTCGGCGCCATAACCCAGCGCCTCATAAAACCCCATCACCGCGTCATTGCCGCTGGTGATCTGCAGGTTGATCTTCATACAGCCCAAGGCGGTCAACGCCTGCTCCGCATGCCGCACCAGCGAGGCGCCCAGGCCCTGGCGGCGATAGTCGTTGTGCACTGCCACCGAATACAGCCAGCCACGATGCCCGTCGTAGCCGGCGAGGATGGTGCCGATCACCGCCTTCTTGTCGGTGGCCACGAAGAACAACCCATCGTTGACCGCCAACTTCTTGTCGATCGCCAGGCCCGGCAGGTTATGGGCCGCGTCATAACCAAACGCCGCCTGCCACAGCGCCACCACCTGCGCCCTATGCGCCCGGTCGCGATAGGCGCCGATGGGATGGCGGGATGACAACGCCTTCTCCATCACCAGCGTGCGCTCATTGCCGTGGTAAACGTCGCGCACCGTGTGGAAACCCAGCTTGGTGTAGAACGGCTCGGCGGTCAGGGAAGACGGCACATGCAGCGAGGTCACCCCGGCTTCCCGGGCACGCAACTCGATCTCAATCATCAGCAAGCGCCCGATACCCTGCCCTTGCAGCACCGGATTGACGAACACCGAGCGCACCACATTGGCATCCAGCGCGGCAGTGGCCACGATCACTTCATCCTGGATGGCCACCAGCACCGTTCGACGCCCGAGCAATCCCACCACAGCCTCGGGGGTAAAGTTGCTCGCCACCCGCGCAATCACGTCAGCCGGGTAATCCCGGGCGTTGCTGTCATGCAGGGCCGCCAGGATGACCTGGCTGATGCCCTCGGCATCGGTGGTTTGGGCGAGACGAACTTCAGTGGGCATGGGCACTCCTTAATGACGGACTCAATTCCTGCAGCGCCCCCATACTAATGTGGGAGCTGGCTTGCCTGCGATAGCGGTCTGTCAGTCGATGTTTGATTGACTGTCAGACCGCTATCGCAGGCAAGCCAGCTCCCACAGTTGACCAGCTTTGTTCCTTCAACCGCACCCAACAGCCGATTCGGCTGCCCCACCCCACTTTTCAGCTTTCCCGGCTGAGCCACCCCCTCACTTCAGCCGGGATTCTTCCTTCACACCGCACAAAATAGCCTCACTGCCCAACCCCATGGACCCGTGCACCCATGCAAACCACCAACACTGTCCTGATGATCCGCCCGGCGCACTTCGCCTTTAACCCGGACACCGCGATCAACAACCGCTTCCAGCGCGCGCCCCTCGACCCGGTGGCCGCACAGCAGAAAGCGCTGGAAGAGTTCGACGGCTACGTCGACACCCTGCGCCACCACGGCGTGGAAGTGCTGGTGGTTCAAGACACCCCCGCCCCTCACACCCCGGATTCGATTTTCCCCAACAACTGGTGGAGCAGCCACGCCGACGGCAGCCTGGTGCTCTACCCGATGGAAGGCCAGAACCGACGACTGGAACGCGACAAAGGCGTACTGCAAGTGCTGGAGCAACGCTTTGCGATCCACAACACCATCGACTTCAGCCACCTCGAACAACAGAACATGTTCCTGGAAGGCACCGGCAGCATGGTCCTCGACCGCCAGCACCGCATCAGCTACGCCTGCCACTCCGGGCGTACCCATCAGGATGCCCTGCGCCAGTTTGCCGAACGCCTGGACTATCAGGTCTGCGTGTTCCACGCCGTCGACCGCCACCAGGCGCCGATCTACCACAGCAACGTGATGATGAGCGTCGGCCGCGACCTCTCTGTGGTGTGCCTGCAAGCCCTGCCCGACGACCACGAGCGCCAGGCCCTGGAACGTTCCCTGCGCGACACCGGCAAAGACATCGTCGCCCTGGACTTCGACCAGCTGGAAGCCTTCGCCGGCAACATGCTGGAAGTCCATGACCGCGACGGCCAGCCGCTGCTGGTGATGTCGGCCAGCGCCTGGGGCTCGCTCAAGCCGGCCCAGCGCCAGCACGTGGAGCGCCACACCCGGCCGGTGGTGGTGAACATCGACAACATCGAACGCATCGGCGGCGGCAGTGCCCGCTGCATGTTGGCGGAAGTGCACCTGCCCGCCCGCCCCTCATTTCAATAAGGAGTCTTCCCATGACCCGCTATATCGACGTCAACGACTTGAGCTACCTGGTTTCGCAAAAGGGCCTGCAAACCTGCATCACCGAGATGGCCGAGTACATCCGCGCCGACTACCTGCGCTGGCAGGACTTTGAAAAATGCGCACGCCTGGCCAACCATTCGCCCGAGGGCGTGATCGAGCTGATGCCGGTGTCCGACGCGTCGCTGTACGCCTTCAAATACGTGAACGGCCACCCGAAAAACACCCAGAGCGGCATGCTCACCGTCATGGCCTTCGGCGCCCTGGGCGATGTGGACACCGGCAAACCGGTGCTGCTGGCCGAAATGACCCTGACCACCGCGATCCGCACCGCCGCCACCTCGGCCCTGGTGGCGCGCTACCTGGCCCGGGACAACAGCCGCAGCATGGCGCTGATCGGCAACGGCTCCCAGAGCGAGTTCCAGGCCCTGGCCTTCCACGCCATGCTGGGCATCAATGAAATCCGCCTGTTCGACATCGACGCCAAGGCCACCGCCAAACTGGCCGCCAACCTGAAAGCCTTCCCGGCGATCAAGGTAATCCTGGCGGGCAGCGTGGCCGAAGCGGTGAAAGGCGCCGATATCGTCACCACCGTGACCGCCGACAAGGCCTACGCCACCATCCTGACGGACGAGATGATCGAGCCGGGCATGCACCTGAATGCCGTGGGCGGCGACTGCCCGGGCAAGACCGAGCTGGACCGACGAATCGTCGAACGTGCGCGGGTGATCGTCGAGTACGAACCGCAAAGCCGCATTGAAGGCGAGATCCAGCACATGCCGGAAGATTCGCCGGTCACCGAGCTGTGGCAAGTGATCAACGGCCAGGCCCCGGGCCGCGAAAATGCGCGCCAGGTCACCCTGTTCGACTCGGTGGGTTTTGCCATCGAAGACTACTCTGCCCTGCGTTACGTGCTGGACGTGGCCAAGGCGCTGGACGTGGGCAGCGAACTGGAACTGGTGCCGGACCTCGCCGACCCCAAGGACCTGTTTGCCCGCCTGGCCCAGGCACCGGTGGCACAGCAGAAAAAGCGCGCCTGAGACCGCTCTGGCCTGCCGCTTTGCGTAAGGGGCAGGCCGGAAAAAGTCGACTGACAAGCCGATTTAGCGGGTGCCGCAGCCGTTTCCGCTGTGGCCCGCGTTTTAACAGCACATTCCGCCCGCCGCGGCAGGGGTAAACGACACAAAAAACGCACCATCTTGAAGCATTCTCTCTGACAAGAAACATCCCAATGTGGCGAGGGAGCTTGCTCCCGCTGGAGTGCGTAGCGCTCCCGGGATTTTGGGGCCGCTGCGCAGCCCAGCGGGAGCAAGCTCCCTCGCCACAAAACCCAGCTCGCCTTAGCTTTCAGCTTTCTACTGCCCTGACATCAATTACAAAATATAGGGAATACACATGACTCCGCTCCGATCACTTTTCGCTGCGCTGCTCCTGCCATTGGCCGCCACGGCTGCCCAGGCTCAGGAATGGAAAGAAATCCGCTTTGGGGTCTTCCCCGAATACCCACCGTTTGAATCGGTCGCCGCCGACGGCAGCCTGCAAGGCTTCGACATCGACCTGGGCAACGCCATCTGCGCCAAGCTTGAAGTCAAATGCGTGTGGGTCCATAACGAATTCGACGGCATGATCCCGGCGCTGCGCGCGCGCAAGTTCGACGCCATCATGTCTTCCATGGCCGTGACCCCGGCCCGCCAGAAAGTCATCGACTTCAGCGATCGCCTGTTCCTCAGCCCGACCTCGGTGATCACCCGCAAAAGCGCCGACTTCGGCGACACCCCCGAATCCCTCAAAGGCAAACAGGTCGGCGTGCTGCAAGGCTCGCTGCAAGAGGCCTATGCCCGTGCGCACCTGGCAAAACTTGGCGCGCAGATCAAGGCGTACCAGTCTCAGGAACAGAACTACGCCGACCTGCAAAACGGTCGCCTCGACGCCACCCTCACCGACAAGCTCGAAGCCCAGCTCAACTTCCTGTCCAAACCTGAAGGCGCCGACTTCAAGACCGGCCCGGCCTTCAAGGACCCGACCCTGCCGCTCGACATCGCCATGGGCCTGCGCAAGAACGACAAGGACCTGGTGGAACTGATCAACAAAGGCATCGCCGCCGTCCAGGCCGATGGCACCTACGCACAGATCCAAAAGAAATACTTCGGCGATCAGGATATCTACAACGAGTGATATCCATCCCACCCCTGTAGGAGCTGGCTTGCCAGCGATGGCTGCCTGAAGCATTGCGCTGAACTCGACGGCCCCATCGCCGGCAAGCCGACTCCTACAGGGGACGTCTGAGCCCCACAGAGATCTCCCCTCCATGAATGAATTCCTCAACTTGCAAGGCTTCGGCCCGTTGCTGGCTCAGGGTGCCTGGATGACGGTCAAGCTGGCGTTCCTGGCGCTGGTGCTGAGCCTGTCGCTGGGCCTGATCGCCGCCGGCGCCAAGCTGTCCAGCGTCAAGCTGCTGCGGGTTCCGGCCACGCTCTACACCACGCTGATCCGCAGCGTGCCGGACCTGGTGCTGATCCTGCTGATTTTCTACAGCCTGCAACTGTGGCTGAACGACCTGAGCGAAATGCTCGGCTGGGCCTACTTCGAAATCGACCCGTTCACCGCCGGTGTCATCACCCTCGGTTTTATCTACGGGGCGTATTTCACCGAGAACTTTCGCGGGGCGATTCTCAGCGTGCCGGCCGGCCAACTGGAAGCCGCGACCGCTTACGGCCTGAGCCGCTGGCAGCGCTTTCGCCTGGTGCTGTTCCCGCAGCTGATGCGCTTTGCCCTGCCGGGCCTGGGCAATAACTGGCTGGTGCTGCTCAAGTCCACGGCACTGGTGTCGATCATCGGTCTGTCGGACCTGGTCAAGGCCGCGCAAAACGCCGGCAAGACCACCAACGACCCGCTGTACTTCCTGATCCTCGCGGGCCTGGTGTACCTGGTGATCACCACCCTCTCCAACCGCATCTTCAAACGCCTGGAACGGCGCTACAACGTCGGCATCAAGGGGATGGCGCGATGATCGAACTGATCCAGCAATACGGCCTGGCCTACCTGTTCACCGACGGCAACGGCTTTTCCGGGGTGGCGATGACCCTGTGGCTGTTCATTATCTCGGTGGTACTGGGCTTCTTCCTGTCGATCCCGCTGGCCATCGCACGGGTGTCGGAGCACTTCTGGATTCGCTGGCCGGTGGAGGTCTACACCTACCTGTTCCGCGGCACGCCGCTGTATATCCAGCTGCTGATTTGCTACACCGGCCTCTACGGCCTGGAGGTGGTGCAGGACAACGCCCTGCTCAACCAGTTTTTCCGCAACGCACTGAACTGCACGCTGCTGGCGTTTGTGCTGAACACCTGCGCCTACACCGTGGAAATCTTTGCCGGGGCGATCCGCAACATTCCCCATGGCGAAATCGAAGCGGCCAAGGCCTACGGCCTGCACGGCTGGCGCCTGAACCTGTTTGTGGTGGTACCCGCCGCACTGCGTCGTGCGCTGCCGGCCTACAGCAACGAAATGATCCTGATGCTGCACGCCACCTCCCTGGCGTTCACCGCCACCATCGCCGACATCCTCAAGGTGGCCCGCGACGCCAACGCCGAGACGTTCCTGACGTTCCAGGCCTTTGGCATCGCGGCCCTGTTGTACATGCTGCTGTCCTTTGCACTGGTGGGCCTGTTTCGACTGGCCGAACGTCGCTGGATGCGTTTTCTTGTTCCTACCCGAGGCTAACCCATGAATCAGTCCGCGCAGGCCCTGGCCGCTTATCCCACCGATGTACGCCCTGCCGCCAAACCGGTTGCCGTGGCCGAGAATGCCAACGTCAAACTCCAGGTCGAAGGCCTGCACAAACGCTATGGTGAGCATGAGGTGCTCAAGGGCGTCTCGCTGAACGCGCGCAATGGCGACGTGATCAGCCTGATCGGCGCCAGCGGCTCCGGCAAAAGCACGATGCTGCGCTGCATCAACTTCCTCGAACAGCCGGACGCCGGGGTCATCACCCTGGACGGCATCAGCATCGAAATGCAGCAAGGCCGCACCGGCACCCGCGCGCCGCATCAGGCGCAATTACAGAACCTGCGCACCCGCCTGGCCATGGTGTTCCAGCACTTCAACCTGTGGAGCCACATGACCGTGCTGGAAAACATCACCATGGCCCCGCGCCGCGTGCTGGGGGTGAGCGCCGCCGAGGCGGAAAAACGCGCACGGATGTACCTCGACAAGGTCGGCCTGCCGGGCCGGGTGGCGGATCAATACCCGGCATTCCTCTCCGGCGGCCAGCAACAGCGCGTCGCCATCGCCCGGGCCCTGGCGATGGAACCGGAGATCATTCTGTTCGACGAACCCACCTCGGCCCTCGACCCTGAACTTGTAGGAGAAGTCCTTAAAGTCATACAGACGTTGGCTGAGGAAGGTCGTACCATGCTCATGGTCACCCACGAAATGGGCTTTGCCCGGCAGGTGTCCAGCCAAGTGCTGTTTCTGCACCAGGGCCGTGTCGAGGAGCAAGGCGGAGCCGAAATCCTCGACCAGCCGAACAGCGAACGCTTGCAGCAATTTCTTTCCAACCGATTGAAGTGAACACCAGACCCCATGGATACCAAGGCCACCGGACCGAACGCTTCCCCTGTGCTGGACCGCATCGATGAAGCCATCATCGACGTGTTGCGGCACCAGGGACGCATCACCTACGAAAAACTCTCGTCGCTGGTGCACCTGACGCCCAGGCCGTGCCTGGAACGGGTGCGCAAGCTGGAGCGGCGCGGGGTCATCCGGGGGTATGGGGCAATCATCGATGTGCAGATGGTTTCACCGGGGCTGTCACTGCTGGTGCTGGTAGCCCTCTCCAACCAGAGCGGGCGCTCGGCGCAGAAAGCATTCGAGGCGTGCGTCAAGGCCTGCCCACAAGTGTTCGAATGCCAGTTGATCAGCGGGCCGTTCGACTACAGCCTGCGCATGCGCTGCCGGGACATGGAGCACTATCGGGTGCTGACGGAAACCTGGTTGAACAATGACGAGTTGCACATTGATAAATTGGTGGCGCATCCGGAGTTGGCGGTGGTGAAAAATACCGCCACGGAACTGGCCTGAACACCACCCGCCAAAACCACACACATC
The DNA here is from genome assembly GCF_000242655.1 of Pseudomonas sp. PAMC 25886. NCBI lineage: Bacteria > Pseudomonadati > Pseudomonadota > Gammaproteobacteria > Pseudomonadales > Pseudomonadaceae > Pseudomonas > Pseudomonas sp. PAMC 25886. The sequence goes on along the minus strand of NZ_AHHC01000013.1, from coordinate 42,186 downwards.
ACTGTGGTGAAGGTGCCTCTGTGGTGAGTGGGCTTTTGTGGTGAGCAGGCCTTTGTGGTGAAAGGGCTTTTGTGGTGAGCGGGCTTGCCCCGCGCTGGGCTGCGAAGCAGCCCCAACAAAGTCACCGAGTTCTTTCAGATGGAACCGGAGCGCAGGTTTTGGGGCCGCTTCGCAGCCCAGCGCGGGGCAAGCCCGCTCACCACAAAAGCCTGCTCAACACAGAAACCCACTCACCACAGAAGCCCACTCACCACAAATGCCCGCTCTCACATTTAAATGTGCCCGCTTAAGATTCTCTTACCCTGTTTGGCCCCAATCATCTTCGCCTGCCCATCCCGCTGCTTGCCCGTGCGCGCTTCGCTGATCAACCCCGGAATCAACTTGCCCTCCGGCAGATTCTTCCAGAACCGGCTCGGCAAATGCCCTTCCATCACCTTAGGGTTCAGCCGCGCCGGGTTAAAGATATGGCTGTAATACGTCAGCCACATCGCACTGTGCGGGTCCTCGACATTCTGCGCCAACTGCTGCCACTCCACCGGGCAGTGCCGCTGATGAATCAGCTGTTCCCCATCGTAATAAACCCCATCCAGAGGCGTCGCGATCATCCAGCGATGGCGCCCCATGCGCCCGACAAAATGCTGGCTGGCCACCTTCAGGATATCGTGGGCCGGCTCGTGCCAGGCCACATACTCCGGCAACTCCGGCCCCGCCTCGGCCGGCAACGCGATAAACCGCACAAACGCATGCAGGTGATGGGCCTCGCGCTGCACCTGCTTGATCCGGCGCTGCAACTCGCTGCCCAGCTTGTCCCCCGACATCATCGCCGTGCGGTCCCCATGGCTGACGCGCCACAACACCTCATACAACAGGCTCCAGCGCTGCTCACCGTGGTAACACGCGGCAGACTCCAGCAGCTCCAGCAGCGCCTTGGGGATCCGCGCCTGGAACGGCCCGCACTCGGCCGGGTACTGCTCGTCAGTGGCAAACAGGTCCGCCACCTCGGCCACGCCCCAACTCACATGGCTTGGGTCAATCTGATGGCTGAGCAGCCAGCGCGCCTGCTCGCGCCAGGTGCTGAACAGGTTGTCGCACTCCAGGCTGATCATCCCCACAGCCCCATTTGCTGCGGCTGCGGACGGTCGCGCAGTTGTTCACGCAGCAGCACGCTGGTGCTTTCCGCCTGCTGCGGGTGGTAGTCACTGGTGATGAAAAACGGCTTGGCCTTGGCCAGCACGCAACGCATGCGCGCCAGGTCTTCGAAGCGGATCTTGCGCTGGCGGCGCAGGTCCACCAGCCGCTGGGTGGTGCGCAGGCCAATCCCGGGAATGCGCGCAATCAGTGTCGGCTCGGCGCGGTTCAGGTCCAGCGGGAACACCTCGCGGTGCTCCAGGGCCCAAGCCAGTTTCGGGTCGATGTCCAGGGCCAGGTCGCCCGGCCCCTCGAACAGTTCATTGGCGCTGAAACCGTAGCTGCGCAACAGGAAATCCGCCTGGTACAAGCGGTGCTCGCGCATCAGGGGCGGCGCGGCCAGGGGCACGCTTTTGGGGCTGTTGGGAATCGGGCTGAACGCCGAGTAATACACCCGGCGCAATTTGAAGTTGCCGTACAACGCCTCGGCGCTGTGGAGGATGGTGCTGTCGTCGGTGTCATCGGCGCCGACGATCATCTGCGTACTCTGCCCCGCTGGCGCGAAACGTGGTGCACGGGGTTCGTTGAGCACGGTCTGTTCACCGGTGTAGATGGTTTGCATGGCCTGCTTGATCGAGAAAATCTGCTTCTCGGGCGCCAGGGTCTGCAGGCTCTTGTCGGTCGGCAACTCGATGTTCACGCTGAGGCGATCGGCATAGCGACCCGCCTCGGCAATCAGCGCCGGGTCGGCTTCGGGAATGGTCTTGAGGTGGATGTAGCCGCGAAAGTCATGCTCTTCGCGCAGGAGCTTGGCGACCCGCACCAACTGCTCCATGGTGTAGTCGGCCGAACGGATGATGCCGGAGCTGAGAAACAGCCCGCTGACGCAGTTGCGCCGATAGAAGTCGAGGGTCAGGGTCACCACCTCCTCCGGGCTGAAGCGTGCACGGGGCACGTCGCTGGAGCGGCGGTTGACGCAGTATTGGCAGTCGTAGAGGCAGAAGTTGGTCAGCAATACCTTGAGCAGGGACACGCAGCGACCATCGGGCGTATAGCTGTGGCAGATGCCCATGCCATCGGTGGAACCCAGCCCCGCCTTGCCTTCCGAGCTGCGCTTGGGGGCGCCGCTGCTGGCGCAGGAGGCGTCGTACTTGGCGGCGTCGGCGAGGATGCTGAGTTTTTCGATCAACTGCATGGGGCTTCTACCGATACTGGTTTTTTGTACAGTATCAGCAGCAAGCCCCGGGGTTCAAGTGCAGCCTGTCAGCTGGCGGTGGCCAGTAGCAAATCCTGCACTGAACGCCCCTTGCCGCGGCTGCGGTCGTGCTCGTACAGCGACGCGGCAATCTCGTCGGCACGGATCGGCAGGATCGACAGCAACGTATCGCTCAAGCCATGGCTGGCCTGGCTGAAACCCTGCATGTAGATGCCGGCCTTGCAGCGCTCGTCGGTGACGATGCGGTAGTCGCGGCTGACTTCGAAGTCGCCCATGTAGTCCGCCAACGGTGCCAGCAACTGGCGATGCATCTGGCGTTCATACCCGGTGGCCAGCACCACGGCGTCGTAGTGGTTGAGACTGGTTTCGCCGGTGGCGTTGTTGCGCAATGCCAACTCGACCCCCAGCGGCCCGGCCGTGGCTTTTTCCACGGTGGTCAGGGTGCGGAACGCATGACGGGCAATGCCGGAGACTTTCTGGCGGTAGAAGATCCCGTAGATGCGCTCGATCAGGTCCAGGTCCACCACCGAATAGTTGGTGTTGTGGTACTCGTTGACCAGGCGCTCACGCTCACTGCCGTTCTGCTGGAACACCAGGTCGGTGAATTCCGGCGAGAACACTTCGTTGACGAACGGGCTGTCGTCCGCAGGCTTGAGGGCCGAGCCGCGCAGGATCATGTCGACCTGCACCGACGGAAAACTGTCGTTCAGATCAATGAAGGCCTCGGCCGCACTCTGCCCGCCGCCGATGATCGCGACGCGCATCGGCTTGCCGTCCACACATGGCTGCTTGGCCATGCGCTCCAGATACTGGGAATGATGGAACACCCGTCCGTCCTCCTTGAGCCCCTTGAAAGACTCGGGAATACGCGGCGTGCCACCGGCGCTGACCACCACCGAACGGGTGGTACGCACGTGTTGCTCACCCTGGCCATCCCGGGAAATCACCCGCAGCGCCTCGACCTGCTGCTGATGCAGGATCGGTTCGATGGCCAGCACTTCCTCACCATAACGGCTCTGCGCCTGGAACTGCCCGGAGACCCAGCGCAGGTAGTCGTTGTACTCCATGCGGCATGGATAAAAGGTGCCCAGGTTGATGAAATCCACCAGGCGACCGTGGGCTTTCAGGTAATTGACGAACGAATACGGGCTGGTGGGGTTGCGCAGGGTCACCAGGTCCTTAAGGAACGAAATCTGCAATTCACTCTGGGCGACCAGGGTGTTGCCGTGCCAGCGGTAGTCGGCCTGCTTGTCGAGAAACAGAACATCCAGCTTGCCCTGGGCTTTCTCGCGTTCCTGCAGGGCGATGGCCAGCGCCAGGTTCGAGGGGCCGAACCCGATACCGATCAGGTCGTGAACGGCGGGCGATGCAATTGCCTGTGTCATTCCAGTGTCCTCTGGATAAGCCCTCTGCTACAGGAGGGAAAGCCTGGTTAACCTGGCGGGCACACGGGTCAATTACACACGTGTAATCCCGGCACAGGTCGTCTGTTGAATAAGAACGAGGACAATGAAAAGAAATTTAACTGGCTGCCAGGTTGCCGGTCAGTTTGCGTCCCACTCACGCATGCGAAGCCGGCAATGTTTCATGGCATTGACGATGTATTTCTCCACCATGCCTTTGGAAATACCCAGGCGGTCGGCGATCTGCGGATGGGACATGCCCTCAAGCTTGCGCAAGTAAAAGCTCTCGCGGCAGACAGGAGACAGCTCATCCAGAGCCTGGCGCACCAGGTCCAGGCGCTGCTTGTGGTCAATGTCGGCCTGGGGGGGGGGGCTGAAAAAACGCTCATCGCCTTCCAGCACGTCTAAAGATTCCATCTGACGCAGCGCCGTGTAGCGCTTGCCGTCAATCACCAGGTTCATCGCGGTGCGGTAGAGAAAGGCACGGGGCTGCTCGATCGGCGTTTCGCTGGAACGCTCCAGCACCCGCAAATAAGCATCGTGCACCACATCTTCGGCCTGCTGCGGGTTGCCCAGCCTGGCACGGAGAAAATACACCAGCTCCCGATAGTAGCTTTCCAACAGGCTTCTCCACCGTGGATCAGACGGCACGTCTCTGACAAATCGATGTACCAAGGAGTTGGTCGCACGATGATGGCAGTTTGAAGCGCGTAATTTATAATAATTCTCATGTAGAGTTAAAGCGCTGGTTACATATTGCCCACGAAACAACTTGTAATCTATCCCTGCCCAGCCACCGAAAACCGTCTTAAATTCCCCTTCCGCCTCCTCGTTTACAGGACAGCCCCCGTGCCGACAGACCGCTGCCCGCGCCCCACCTGCGTGCACCAGCGGACCGAATTCCCTTGGCTGGAACCCTGCATGAAACGTCCCCGAGTTAACCGATACGCCTGGCTGGCAGCGATGTGCCTGGTCCCTATGATTGCCCTGGCCACCTGGCAGGTTCTACCCGCAGGGCGCGACAAGCTGTCCACTGTCCAGGTCACTCGAGGCGACATTGAAAGCAGCGTGACCGCGCTGGGCACCCTGCAACCACGGCGCTACGTCGACGTGGGCGCCCAGGCGTCCGGGCAAATCCGCAAGATCCATGTCGAAGCCGGCGACCAGGTCCAGGAAGGCCAACTGCTGGTGGAAATCGATCCCGCCACACAAAAGGCCAAGCTCGACGCCAGCCGTTTTGCCATCGAAAACCTCAAGGCCCAGTTGCAGGAGCAGCGCGCCCAGCACGACCTGGCGCAGCAGAAATACAAGCGCCAGCAAAACCTCACGGCCGCCGGCGCCACGCGCGAGGAAGATGTACAAACCGCCCAGGCCGAGTGGCGCGCCACCCAGGCCCGGGTCGAGATGTTTCAGGCGCAGATCCGCCAGGCCCAGGCCAGCCTGCGCAGCGACGAAGCGGAGCTTGGCTACACGCGCATCTATGCGCCGATGTCCGGGACGGTGGTGGCAGTCGACGCCCGGGTCGGCCAGACCCTCAACGCACAGCAACAGACCCCCCTGATCATGCGCATCGCCAAGTTGTCACCGATGACCGTTTGGGCGGAGGTCTCGGAAGCCGATATCGGCCACGTCAAACCGGGCATGAGCGCCTACTTCACCACCTTGAGCGGCGGCAGCCGGCGCTGGGCCAGCACCGTGCGACAGATCCTGCCGATCCCGCCCAAGCCGCTGAACGAAACCAGCCAGGGCGGCGGCAGCCCCGCCAGTTCCAGCAAGAGCGGCAGTGGGCGAGTGGTGCTCTATACCGTGCTATTGGATGTCGACAACACCGACCACGCCTTGATGGCAGAGATGACCACCCAGGTGTTTTTCGTCGCCAACTCGGCGAAGAACGTACTCACTGCACCGATCTCCGCGTTGCAGGGCGGCAGTGCCCCGGACCAGCAACTCGCGCGGGTAGTGGCCGCCAACGGCAGCATCAAGACTCACGAGGTGCGCACCGGCATCAGTGACCGGCGGCGGGTCCAGGTGCTGGAAGGGCTCAAGGAAGGCGACCACCTGCTGACCGGCCCGTCCGACGGCAGTGGTGGTTGAATGCCCACCCCACTGATCGAGCTGCGGGACATCCGCAAATCCTACGGCGGCCATGACACCCCGCAGGTCGATGTGCTGCGCGGCATCGACCTGTCGATCCATGCCGGCGAATTCGTCGCCATCGTCGGCACCTCGGGCTCCGGCAAATCCACCCTGATGAACATCCTCGGCTGCCTCGACCGCCCGACCCGGGGCGACTACCTGTTCGCCGGGGAAAATGTTGCACAACTGGGCAGCGACGAGTTGGCCTGGCTGCGCCGCGAAGCCTTTGGTTTTGTGTTTCAGGGGTACCACCTCATTGCGTCCGGCTCGGCCCAGGAAAACGTCGAGATGCCCGCCATCTACGCCGGCCTGCCCGCCGGCGAACGCCATGCCCGCGCCGCAGCGCTGCTGGATCGGCTGGGCCTGGCCAGCCGCACCGGCAACCGCCCCCACCAATTGTCCGGCGGCCAGCAGCAACGAGTGTCGATTGCCCGCGCGCTGATGAATGGCGGCCATATCATCCTTGCCGACGAACCCACCGGCGCCCTCGACAGCCACAGCGGCGCCGAAGTGATGGCACTGCTCGACGAACTGGCGAGCCAGGGCCATGTGGTCATTCTGATCACTCACGATCGGGAAGTGGCCGCGCGGGCCAAGCGCATCATTGAGATCCGCGACGGCCAGATCGTCAGCGACTCGGGCCCGGACAACGCCCCGGCGCAGGCCGTGGAGGGTACGTTGCAGGCCGTAGATTTGCGCCAGCGCCTGGCCGATGGCAGCGAACACACCGGCGCCTGGAAGGGTGAGCTTGTGGATGCGGTGCACGCGGCCTGGCGCGTGATGTGGATCAACCGCTTTCGCACGGCCCTTACGCTGCTGGGCATCGTCATCGGCGTGGCTTCGGTGGTGGTGATGCTGGCCGTCGGCGAAGGCAGCAAGCGCCAGGTAATGGCGCAGATGGGCGCATTCGGCTCCAACATCATCTACCTGAGCGGCCACACCCCCAACCCGCGTACACCGCCGGGCATCATCACGCTGGATGACGTCGCCGCCCTGGGAGACCTGCCACAAGTGCAACGCATCATGCCGGTCAACGGTGCCCAGGCGACCGTACGTTTCGGCAATGTCGACCATGCCGCCTACGTCGGCGGCAACGACACCCACTTCCCGGCCATTTTCAACTGGCCGGTGGTCGAAGGTGACTACTTCACCGACGCCGACGAGCACAGCGCCGCTGCGGTGGCAGTGATCGGCCAGAAAGTGCGTGACACCCTGTTCAAGGACCTCGCCAATCCCATCGGCCAATACATCCTGATCGAAAACGTGCCTTTCCAGGTGGTCGGCGTATTGGCTGGCAAAGGTGCGAGCTCCGGCGACCAGGACAGTGACGACCGGATTGCCGTGCCCTACTCCGCCGCCAGCATCCGCCTGTTCGGCAGCTACAACCCGGAATACGTGGTGATTGCCGCCGCCGATGCGCGCAAGGTCAAGGAGACCGAACAGGCCATCGACCAGTTGATGCTGCGCCTGCACGGTGGCAAACGCGATTATGAACTGACCAACAACGCCGCCATGATCCAGGCCGAGGCCCGCACCCAGAACACCCTGTCGCTGATGCTCGGTGCCATAGCCGCCATTTCATTGCTGGTGGGCGGCATCGGCGTGATGAACATCATGCTGATGACCGTGCGCGAACGCACCCGCGAGATCGGCATCCGCATGGCCACCGGTGCCCGCCAACGGGACATCCTGCGCCAGTTTCTGACCGAGGCCGTGATGCTCTCGGTGGTGGGCGGCCTGGCTGGAATTGCCCTGGCATTGATCATCGGCGGCGTGCTGATCCTCAGTGACATTGCGGTGGCCTTCTCCCTGATGGCCGGGCTCGGCGCCTTTGGTTGCGCCTTGGTCACCGGTGTCCTCTTCGGCTTCATGCCGGCTCGCAAGGCGGCCAGGCTGGACCCGGTCACCGCCCTTACCAGTGAATGATCGCCCTATGAACGTGCAATTGACCGTGATCGCCGCCAGCCTGTTGCTCGCGGCCTGCAACAACCTGGTGCCCAACGTGGAGAGCGGCCTGGCGCCGCCCTCCTCCTGGCAGTCACCGAATACCGAAGGTGCGCGGCAAGACAATCAACGTTGGTGGACACAGTTCGCCAGCCCCGAGCTTGATCAGTTGATCGCCCAGGCCCAGGCCGGAAGCCATGACCTGGCTGCGGCAATGGCCAGGGTTCGCCAGGCCCAGGCCAGCGCAGTGATCGCCGGCGCGCCGTTGCTGCCGGCGCTGACCGGCGGCTCGAACGCCAGCCGCCAGAAATTGCTGCGCGGCAAAGGCTACAGCCAGTTGGACGCCGACAGCGACAACAAGGCGGTGGACTACTTCGACGCCAGCCTCACCGCCAGCTATGAAATCGATTTCTGGGGCGGCCGCCGCGCCGCCCGCGATAGCGCCCTCGAAGGGCTGCGCGCCAGCGAGTTCGATCGGGCCACCGTCGAACTGACCCTGCTGAGCAGCGTCGCCAACAGCTACACCCAAGCCCTGTCCCTGCGCGAGCAAGGGCGCATCGCCGAACTGAACCTGGCCAATGCGCAAAACGTGCTGGACCTGGTGCAGAGCCGCTACAACGCGGGCTCCGCCACCGCCCTGGAGCTGGCCCAACAGAAAAGCCTGGTGGCGGCCCAGCAGCGCCAATTGCCACAGGTGCAGCAACAGGCCCGCGACGCGATGATCACCCTGGCGGCCCTGCTGGGAGAGCCGGTGCAAAACCTCACATTGGGCCAACAGTCGTTCGATGCACTGCACTGGCCGCAGATTACAGCCGGTGTGCCCAGCGACCTGCTGCGGCGCCGGCCGGACATTGCCAGCGCCGAAGCCCGCCTTGCTGCGGCCAAGGCTGACGTGGTCGTCGCCCGCGCCGCGATGTTACCCACCGTGACCTTGGGGGCCAGCCTCGGCTCGGGCGCCAGCACCGCCTCGGACATCCTGCGCAGCCCGTTCTACAACCTGACGGCCGGGCTTACCGCGCCGATCTTCAACAACGGCCAACTGAGCGCCGAACGCGACCGCACCACCGCCCGCCAGGATGAACTGCTGCAAACCTACCGCAGCGCGATCATCAATGGTTTTGCCGATGTCGAAAAAGCCTTGAACACTCTGCATGGCCTGGACCAGCAACGGAGGTGGCAGGGCCAGGAACTGAGCGAGGCGCAAACGGCCTTCCGGATTGCCCAAAGCCGCTATCAGGCCGGCGCCGAGGACTTGCTGACGGTACTGGAAACCCAGCGCACGCTGTACGCGGCCCAGGACCTCAATGTGCAACTGCGACTGGCGCGAATGCAGGCCAGTATCGCGTTGTACAAGGCACTGGGGGGCAGCTGGCAGGCGCCGACCGTCGCGGATATGCGCTGAAACCGGCGCTATAAAAAAACCGCCTTCACGGCGGTTTTTTGTTGCGTGGAGGGCGCAAGCTCAACTGCCGGCGCCCGGTGTCTCACCGACTCAGAAGGTCCACTTGGCGTTGACCACTGCGTTGCGGGGCTCGCCGTAGGAGCCCGAGTTAAACGTGCCCATGCCGTCGTAGTATTTCTGATCGAACAGGTTGTTAACGTTCAGGCCCACGCTCAGGTGTTCGTCCACCTGGTATTTGGCCAGCAGGCCAACCACGGCGTATGGATCCTGCGTTGCCTTGTAATAAGGACCTGAGTAGTTGATTTGCGAAGAGGCGTACATCTCGCTTTGCCAGGTAACGTTGCCGCCGACGGTCAACTTGTTCCACTCACCCGGCAGGCGGTACGTAGTGCCGAACTTGAACAGGTTGATCGGCTGGTTGGTCTGGACCCGAGCGCCGTCCTTGTCATGGGACTCACGATAGGTATAGCCACCAAACACATTCCAGCCGCTGGCAACTTCGCCAGAGATTTCCGTCTCGACACCACGGGTATTGGTACCGCTGATGGCCTTGTACACGGCCCGGCCCGAAGAGTCCTGGCCAGACTGCGCCGGCGTGTTCTTCTGCTCGATATCGAATACCGCGATGCTCGCGTTCAGCGCGCCGTTGAAGAACTCACCTTTGAGGCCAATCTCGTAGTTGTCACCTTCAAGAGGAGCGAGTGAGCCACCGGACTCTGTCTTGTAGAACGTCTGCGGCAAGAAGATGCTGGTGTAGCTGGCGTACACCGAGTAAGTGTCATTCAGCTCATAGACGATACCCGCGTATGGCGTAACCACCCCGGTTTTTTTGGTCTTGTCAGTGGCTTTGGTGTCGTTGAGGTAGTTGCTGACTTCGTCTTCCTGGTTCCACCAGCTGAGCCGGGTACCCAGAATGATCGTCAACGGATCAAACGGTTTCAGACGCAGGGCGCCGTAAATGCCGGTCTGCTGCAAGGTCGTGACGGTGCCGCCATCCTTGTAGTACTGACGACGTGGGTACTCGCGACCGTCCCAGTTGAAAATATCCGCCGAACCATAGTCACCATCGTCTTGGTGGCTTGCGTAGTTGGGGAAGTTCAGGTGAGTGCGCGACGTACTGGCCCCCACCACCAATTCATGTTCGCGGCCACCCAGTTGGAACGGACCGGAGGCATAGGCGTCGAGCGTGTCCTGGGTCTGGTAGCTGTCCAGGCGATAGATAAATACCCCTGTGCCTTGCCCAGTCACCGGATCAGGGTAACCACCACTGGCTGAGGCGCCCTGACCTTTACGGTAAGAGTATTGATGGCTGTAGGCGGTCTTCAGGCTCCAGTCATTGTCCAGCTTGTGGTCAAGCATGGTGGTGAAGTTGTAGCTGGTATTGTCCATGTAACTCGAGCGCGAGGCTGGGTTGAATGAACGGGACAGATTGGTTTGCGTACCGTTGCTGTAGAACAAAGGGATATGCCCGTAGCTGCTGCCATTGGCATCATTATTCTGGTAATCGAGGCTCGTTCGCAGCGTAGTGCTGTCGTTCAAGTCGATATCCAACGCGCCGTACATCACCCGCTTTTCCTGGCTGTACCAGTCGATGAACGAGTTCTGCTTCTGGTAGGCCGCGACGAACCGCCCACGTACATTGCCTGTCTCGGTCAGGGGGCCGGAGACATCGACTTCGGAACGGTAGCGGTCCCACGCGCCGGCTTCCCCGGAAACGTAAGCCTGGAAGTCCTTGGTCGGACGCTTGCGCACCAGGTTGATAGTGGCCGATGGAGTCCCCGCACCACTCATCAGGCCAGTAGCGCCTCGTACCACCTCGACCCGGTCATAGATGGCCATGTCCGAGATTGCACCCACGTACTGCTGGGACTCGTTGGCCACTTGCGACGGAATGCCGTCGTACTGGAAATTCTGGATCTCGAAGCCACGGGAGTAGAAAGAATAACGTTCACTGTCGCGATGATTCGCGCTGATACCCGGCGTAAAGGTCAGCACCTCGTTGAGCGTTGAAAGGTGTTGGTCGTCCATCAGTTGCCGGGTAATCACACTCACCGACTGCGGAGTTTCACGCAACGACAACGGCAGCTTGGTTGCAGTGCTGGTGGCTCCCGTGGTGTAGGAGCCGGTGTTTTCGGTGGTAGCCCCCAGCCCTTCGGCACTGATATTGGTCGCCCCCAACGTCAATGCCGAACCACTGGCAGGCGGCATCACAATATAGCTGCCGTTGGCTTCTCGACTGGCCTGCAGGCCACTGCCCGACAACAGCCGGGACAGGCCTTCATCCACGCTGAACTGCCCCCTCAACCCTTGGGTGGTGCGCTGGCTGGCCAGGGCCGGGTCGTAGGAAATCGACACGCCTGCCGCCGAGCCGAACTTCATCAAGGCCTCCGACAACTTGCCGGCCGGAATCGCGAACGCAACCTTGCCCGCCTCGCTCTGGGCGAATGCTGCGCCCGGCGCCAATGCGCCAGCGGCCGGCACGGCCAGTGCAGCACCCAGCATCATCAGGCGAACGGTCTGCGGCAGTTTCTTCAACGCGTAATGCTTGGGTGTGGACAACCAAAGGGGATAAGGCATCGACAGCAATCCTTGAACGATGAGGTGTGTGATTGGCAGGAAGTGATGGCGTCTTTCAGCGCCTCTGGTTAATAAGACGGCCCACTAATGAAAACCATACTCATTTACGAAAATCTTTTTTCGACTCTCCATCGACGCGTGAAAGCCCCACCATCAGCCGGGTTTCGGCGTGACCGAAAGGTGCCGTGCATACCAGGGTCGTCGCGGCACACGCCGCCACAGATCGGTCAGTGTGTCCTCCTCGCCAAACGTGATACGCAGTGCCAGCTTCATGGTTTCCGGGTCCATCTCCACCGACTTGCCGACCGCCAGGCCTGGCGTGGTGCTGCAGCCATGGGTCGTCGGGCCCAGCCACGGGTCACTGACCTCGACCCAGCGCCCGGGCGCAAACCAGGGCACGTTATTGACGGTCAGGCGCGTCAGCTCGCCGGGATGGAAACGCTCATGGGCGCGAAACCAGTCCTCCAGCCGATCATCAATCCAGCCATGGAAATGCCAGAACACCGGGTTCACGTGGGAGGAGAACGGGTCGCCGAGAAAGTCATTTTCCGGCCGGTACCAGCGCGCCGCGAAATCCGCCGGATCGCGCGCCATGGGCACGGCCGCACCGTTGGAAGGGTCGCGGGGCACCGAGGCCCAGCGCATGTGCAGCCAGTCATGCAGGCCCAATTCGATTTCCGAGCCGAACTGGCCCAGGGTCAACCTGGCCAGGTAAGCCGGGTTGCGGTAGCGCGATTCCCAGACTTCAAAATTGCCATGGTAGGTTTCGGCGCTTTTTATATCGCCCACCCACTGCGAGTACTCATCATCGCCTTCTGCCAGCCAGGCAGGTGGTAAAGCGAAACCGTCATGGTTGTCGAAGTACCGCGCAAAGCCCTGGCGGTCGCGCTCCAACTCCGGCTGCGGCAGGGGGAAACGCGGCCATGACGGCAAATCCTGCATCAACCGGGCCGTGCCGAGCATGTGCCGGTGCATGAAGAAGAAGTCCACCCCCGAACCATTGCGATCCTTGCGCGGGCCACGGGCGTCGCGCTCCTGGTCACGCGGCCCGGGCTGCCAGCCGATGCCGCGCAAGGCGTCGCGTTTTTTTTCCGACAGTTTGTGCCAACGGTCACGGGATGCGTGCCATAGCTGATGAAACAATCGGTGCTCCGGGGCGATCAGCCAGGCCAACAGCGTCGGATTCAGCCCGATACGTTCACGCGCCTCAGGGAACACCCGCTTCACCGCAACAAAACGCGCGTCGAGTTGCGGCAGGCCCAGGGGACGACTCAGATCCCACACCCGTCCACTCAAGGTGCCACTGCCCGCGTTGCCATGTTCGGCCCAGACCTCATCCAGCACCGCTTCGCACTCATATGCCGGAGCACCGTCAAGGGATTCGCGACTTACCAGACGCCAGGTCAGATGCCGGGTGTCCGCCTCCGCCAGATCACCCTGCACCTGATAGCGCGGTTCGCCCGGCCCGCGCAGAACCTGCGATGTATCCACGCAACCCCGCAGGCCACGCCCACGCGGGGCAATGTCGAGGAACATTTCCAGGCCGTTGACCGGCAATCCCGCCAACGCGGCATCGCGCCCCTGCAGGCGAATGTCCCAGACACCCCGCAACTTGTCGGCCAGGCGCTGGCCGCTGGCATCCGCCAACTCCACGGTCGCCTCGCCGGGGGTTTCCGGCTCCTTGTCCCGCACCCATTCACGGTGGGCGTACCACGCCGCAGGCACCGCCGCCCCCGTCAGGGCCAGGCCCGCCACAAACCCTCGTCGAGAAATCGTCATTGCCCTACCTGTGTCAGCCATGGAGCAGGCCGTATCCAAGCTAGAACGTTGGGTTGCCGGACAAATTTAGGCCCTGCGGCGGTACTCGCTAAATTTCTACGCGCTGCGCTCGTTCTTCCCAGATAGCCAAGGCCACTGCACCCGACCTCGACGGCAACCTGACTGAGATGGCAATGACAAAATCGCGCTCCAAAAAAGCTCTGTTAATTGGCCTGCCACTGGCCGTCGCCCTCACCGCGGGCGCTGGGTGGCTGGCGTGGGAACAGTGGTTCGCCAACCCCGGCTACCCGATAAAACTCATGCAGCAGGCCGAAGAACTGCAAGACCGCCTGCTCTCCTTCGACAGCCACATCACCGTGCCCCTGGATTTTGGCAGCGCCGGCAATGAAGCCGACAAGGATGGCAGCGGCCAGTTCGACCTGGTCAAGGCCAATCGCGGACGTCTCTCGGGGGCTGCGCTGGGCGTGTTTGGCTGGCCGGAAATCTGGAACGGCCCGAATGCCCCTCACCGCCCTACGGCAGGGTTTGTCGACGAAGCCCGCAAGGAACAGGAAATACGCTACAAGATCATCACCGGCATGGTGCGCGACTTCCCCAACCAGGTCGGGATCGCCTACACGCCGGACGACTACCGGCGCCTGCACGGTGAAGGCAAGTTTGCCGTGTTCATCAACCTGTCCAATGCCTACCCCCTGGGCAACGACCTGAGCCTGCTGGATCTGTGGGCCGCCCGTGGCATGCGTATGTTCGGCTTCAGTTATGTGGGCAACAACGACTGGGCCGACTCCTCGCGCCCGCTGCCGTTCTTCAATGACACGCCCGACGCCTTGGGCGGGTTGTCGGGGATCGGCAAGCAAGCGGTGCAGCGCCTGAACGACCTCGGCGTGATCATCGATGTGTCGCAGATGTCATCCCTCGCGCTGGAACAAGTGGCACAACTGAGCCGCACTCCCATGGTTGCCTCGCACTCGGCCCCCAGGGCGCTGGTGGACATTCCGGTAAACCTCAGCGACAAGGAGCTGCAACTGATCAAGAACAGCGGCGGCGTGGTGCAGATCGTCGCCTTCTCGCCGTACCTGCGACCGCTGAGCCAGCCTACCCAGAACAAACTCAACAAACTGCGCGCGCGCTTCGACCTGCCCCCACTGCCCAACCTGGCCATGGCGCTGATGCCGGGCGACGCGGTGATCACCGTCTGGCCGGAGCAGCGTTTCGGCGAGTACGCCAGCGCTCTCTACGCCATCCTCGATGAAGAGCCCAAGGCCGACCTCAAGGACCTGGGCAATGCCATCGACTACGCCGTGAAAAAAATCGGCATCGACCATGTGGGTATCAGCTCGGACTTCAACGACGGCGGCGGCATCAAGGGCTGGAAGGATGTCACCGAAATTCGCAACGTCACCGCCGAACTGCTGCAGCGGGGTTACTCCGAAGCGGACATCGCCAAGCTGTGGGGCGGCAACTTTCTGCGCGTCTGGGACCAGGTGCAACGCGCCGCCAAACCTGACGCCCCTGTCACTCAACAGAATTGAAGCCATGGCCGACCGTAGAACCTTTCTCAAACAAGCAGGCGTCCTCGCGGCCAGCCTGCCGATCGGCTTCAAGCTTGGCGAAGCGCTGGCCAATACCCCGCCGCCAGCAGCTTCCGGCGACAAGTGGGTGCAACTGCGCCAACTGTTCAACCAGGACCCGGCCTACATCCACTTCTCCAACTTCCTGATCACCTCCCACCCCAAACCGGTACGCGAGGCCATCGAGGCCCATCGCGACCGGCTGGACCGCAACCCCGGCCTGGCGATGGATTGGGACCTGGGCGAAACCGTCAAGCGCGAGGATGAAGTGCGACGCTGGGCCGGCCGCTACCTGGGGGCCCAACCTGGCCAGATCGCCCTCACCGGCAGCACCACCGAAGGCCTGGGCATCATCTACAGCGGCGTGCACGTACGCCCCGACCAGGAAATCCTGACCACCGAACACGAACACTATTCGACCCACAACATACTGCAGTACCGCACCCTCAAGCAGGGCACATCGGTGCGCAAGATCCGCCTGTTCAACGATCCCCATACGCTGTCCACCGACGAAGTGCTGGGCAACATCGACCAGGCCATTCGTCCCAAAACCCGGGTTCTGGGCATGACGTGGGTGCATTCAAGCAGCGGAGTGAAACTGCCCATCAGCGACATCGGCAGCCTGGTGCAGCATCACAACCGCAACCGCGATGACCAGGACCGGATCATTTACTGCGTCGACGGCGTGCACGGCCTGGGCATCGAGGACCTCAGCTTCCCCGAGATGAACTGCGACTACTTCATCGCCGGCACCCACAAATGGCTGTTCGGCCCCCGGGGCACGGGCATTATTTGCGCCCACAGCGAGCAGGTCAAAGACCTCACTCCCACGCTGCCAACCTTTTCCGAGACCACCGATTTCGCCAACACCCTGACACCCGGCGGCTATCACGCCTTCGAGCATCGCTGGGCACTGGACAAGGCCTTCGAACTGCACCTGCAACTGGGCAAGGCCGATGTGCAGGCCCGCGTGCATCAACTCAACAGCTACCTGAAGGAGCGCCTGCTGGCGCTGCCCAACATCGACATGGTGACCCCCACCAGCCCCGACCACTCCGCCGGTTTCAGCTTTTTCCGGCTCAAGGGCCAGGACAGCGATGAAGTCGCCGCCTACCTCATGGCCAATCGTGTGGTGGCAGACGCTGTGGAGCGTGACGTGGGCCCGGTCATCCGTACCGCCCCGGGGCTGCTCAATACCGAGGACGAAGTCGATCGCGTGATTGCCCTGCTGGGCAAACGGCACTGACGAGCCCCCCCCTATTTTTTGGCTTATCGATAGAGAGCACCATGACCCCTGTATCTGCTGCCGCACCCAAGCATCTGCGCCCATTGATCAGCGCCCTGGCCCTCACCGCCCTGGCCGCCTGTGCGCTCCCCGCCACGGCGATGGCCGCTGCCGCCCTGCCACCGGGCAAGGTATTCAAGGACTGCAAGGACTGCCCCGAGATGGTCGTGCTGCCTACCGGCACGTTCATCATGGGTACCCCCGAGGACGAACTGGGCCGCCAACCCGACGAAGGCCCGCAACACCCGGTGACCTTTGCCCACCCCGTGGCGATCAGCCGCTTCCAGGTGCTGTCCGGCGAATGGGACGCCTATATCCGCTCCAGCGGCTACGTGATGCCCGACGGCGATACCCGCCCCGGCCGCGAATGCAAGGCCGGCAAACCACGCTACCCCATGGGGCCCAAACAACCGGCGGTGTGCATGGACTACGCCGAAGCCGAAGCCTACGTGGCCTGGCTGTCGAAAAAGACCGGCAAGCACTACCGACTGGTAAGCGAAGCGTTGCGTGAATATGCGGTACGCGGTGGCAGCACCGGGCCCTTCCCGTTCCCGTTCGACGAGGGCTCGGAATACGGCATTTCCAAGCACGCCAATACCTACGGCCCGACGGACGGTTTTACCTACACCTCGCCTGCCGGCAGCTTCGCGCCCAACGCCTTTGGTGTGTATGACGGCCACGGCAACGTCTACGAATGGGTGGCCGACTGTGAGAACGACAGCTATGTCGGTGCCCCGAGCGATGGCAGCGCATGGATGACCGGGCAATGCCAGTACCGGCAGATCCGTGGTAACGACTGGACCGAAGCACCGATTTTCTCGCGCTCCGGCAATCGCAATAACCTGGACCCGGCCGACCGTGGCGACTGGCTGGGATTTCGTGTCGCGCGGGATCTCTGACCCACCGTAATAAAGCTAAATCCCGCCCCACTCGAAACGTCTCCTACAAAAGCCCGCCAGCGATCAAATCGATCGCCGGGCCTCCACTCGCCCTTAGCACGTAGCCACGTCGCGACCGAGGTAGTTTCATGACTGCAAAACCGCGTAGCGCCCTTCGCGAACTCTTGAGCCTGCTCAAGCCCTATCGCTACACCGTCATTCTGTCGATCCTGTTCGGGATTCTCGCAGGCCTGGGCGTCACCGCGCTGCTGGCCACGGTCAACCAGGGCCTGCACAGCGAGTCCGGCCTTACCGCTTCGGTGGTGCTGGCGTTTGCCGGTCTGTGTGTACTCGCCCTGCTCAGCAGCATTGCCGCCGACATCGGCAGCAACTTTGTCGGGCAAAAAGTGATTGCCAAGCTGCGCAAGGACCTCGGGGCCAAGGTGTTGTCAGCGCCGATCGAGCAGATCGAACGCTACCGCAGCCACCGCCTGATTCCGGTACTGACCCACGACGTCGACACCATCAGCGATTTTGCCTTCGCCTTCGCCCCACTGGCGATCTCCATCACCGTCATCCTGGGGTGCCTGGGCTACCTGGCAAGCCTCTCGCTGCCGATCTTCGTCATGACCCTGCTGGCCATCGGGATCGGCTCGGCCATTCAGTTCATCGCACAAAGCAAAGGCATCAAGGGTTTCTACGCCGCGCGGGACGCTGAAGACAACCTGCAAAAACACTACTCGGCCATCGCCGAAGGCGCCAAGGAGCTGCGCATCCATCGCAAGCGCCGTCACGCCATGCTGACCCACCACATCCAGGCCACCGCCGATCACATCTGCGACACCCACGTGCGCTCGATCAATATTTTCGTGATTGCCAAAAGCCTGGGCTCGATGCTGTTCTTCGTGGTCATCGGCCTGGCGCTGACCCTGCAATCGTTCTGGCCCAGCAGCAACCCGGCCATGATGAGCGGCTTTGTCCTGGTACTGCTCTATATGAAAGGCCCGCTGGAAAACCTGATCGCCAACCTGCCGATCATCAGCCGCGCGCAAATCGCCTTCCGCCGCATTGCCGACCTGTCCGAGCGCTTCTCCTCGCCGGAGCCGCACCTGCTGCTCGACGCTGACGAGAGCCGCACACCGCCCATGAAGCACCTGGAACTGCGCGACGTGCAATACGCCTTCCCTCCCGTCGAAGGCAGCGAACCGTTCAAGCTGGGCCCGGTCAATCTGACCATCGAGCCCGGGGAAATCCTGTTTATCGTCGGTGAAAACGGCTGCGGCAAGACCACCCTGATCAAATTGCTGCTGGGCCTGTACACCCCGCAACAGGGTGAGATCCGCCTCAACGGCGCCACGGTCGACGCTCGTGGCCTGGACGATTACCGGCAGATGTTCACCACCATTTTTGCCGACTACTACCTGTTCGACGAACTGGTGCAAAGCGATAAAGCCCTGCCGGACGATGCCAACCAATACCTGGAACGCATGGAGATCGCCCACAAGGTCAGCATCCGTGACGGCGCGTTCACCACCACCGACCTGTCCACCGGGCAGCGCAAGCGCCTGGCCTTGATCAATGCCTGGCTGGATGAACGGCCGGTGCTGGTCTTCGACGAATGGGCGGCCGACCAGGACCCGACCTTCCGCCGCGTGTTCTATACCGAACTGCTGCCGGACCTCAAGCGCCTGGGCAAAACCATCATCGTGATCTCCCACGACGACCGTTACTTCGACGTCGCCGACCAGTTGGTGCGCATGGAAGCCGGACGCGTCATCACCGAAAAGGCGTTCGCCTGATTCCCCTCCGGCGAGCACCCTGCCGCTCGCCGCCTGCCCTCAAGTCCCCGCCCCCACCTAAATCTCGTCGGCCACGCTTCGTCTTTCTGACAACGCATATTTACGCAGCCGATGGCGACGAGACCGAACATGAACCCACTGAATCAACTCCCCGACGACGACCTGCTGGCTTTGTTGATGGCCGACGACGTCGGTTCAGAGCATTCCATCAAGGCTCACACCCATCGCGGCCCCACGCCCCTGTCCTTCGCCCAGCAACGCCTGTGGTTCCTGCAACAGCTGGCGCCCGACAGCAGCGCCTACAACCAGCCCAACGCCCTGCGCCTGCGCGGCCCGTTGAATACACCCGCGCTGGGCACTGCCTTGCAACAGATCATCGACCGGCACGATGTGCTGAAAACCGCATTCCAAACCATCGACGATGAACCCCGGCAAGTGGTGGACACACAAGCCCGGATCCACCTGCAGGAAGAGGACCTGTCGGGCCTGGCGCCCGAATCACGTAGCGCCGCCGTGGCGGATCGCCTTGCCACCGAGGCCGGTACACCGTTTGACCTGGACCGTGCCCCGCTGATTCGCGCCACCCTGATCACACTCGAGCACGACGACCATATCCTGCTGTTGAACATGCACCACATCGTCTCGGACGCCTGGTCCAATCCGATCCTGATGCACGACCTGACACAGGCCTACCAACGCGCCTGCCTGGGCGATACCACCCCGTTGGCGCGGCCTTCCATCCAGTACGCCGACTACGCACACTGGCAGCGCGAAGAATACCCGCACACCCCCGTGCACCAGCGTGCTGACGACTATTGGGCGGATTACCTGGGACACGAGATTCCCACGCTGAACCTGCCCACCGACCTGCCCCGCTGTGCCGAGCAACAGCACCGCGCCGGCAATCTTCACCTGCCATTGCCCCAAGCCCTGTGCCAACAGCTACAGGATTTCTGCCAGCAACAGGACTTGACGCCGTTTATCGTGCTGCTGGGTGCCTGGCAATTGCTGCTCAGCCGCTACAGCGGTCAGCAGGATTTCACCGTCGGCGTTCCGAATGCCAGCCGCAATCAGAGCGAGACCCAGGACCTGGTGGGGTTCTTCGTCAGCAGCCAGATCTACCGCACGCAACTCACCGACAGCCTCACCACAGGTGAGTTTCTCCAGGCACTGCGCCAGCAATCCCGGGCGGCCATGGAACATGCCGACTACCCGATTGAACTGATCATCGAGCGTCTGCAACTGCAACGCAGCACCCAGGCCAATCCGCTGTTCCAGACCCTGTTCAACTGGCGTGTGAGCCAGGACCAGCCAGGTGCGCTGAAGCTCGGTGAGCTGACTCTGGAGTTGCTGCCGGTGGCGCAACATGAGGCCAAGTTCGACCTGTCGATGGACGTGGACTACTCGCCACGGCACATCACGGCGAACATCGAATACAGCACCGCGCTGTTCAGCCTGGCAACGATTGAACGCCTGGGCCAGCATTGGCTGAGTTTGTTGCAGAGTCTCATGCAAGGCCCACAGCAGCGGCTGGCCGAACTGGCCATGCTGGACCGCGCCGAGCAGCAACAGATCGTCAGCGCATGGAACAACACCCGCACCCAGTACCCGCTGGACCACAGCGTGCAACAGTTGATCGAGGCCCAGGTGGCCGCCACGCCGGAGGCACCAGCCCTGGTCTTTGGCGAACACCAACTGAGCTATCGCCAGCTCAACCAGCACGCCAACCAGCTCGCCCACAAACTGATCGAACTGGGCGTCGGCCCGGATGGGCTGGTGGGCATTGCCACCGAACGCAGCCTGGAAATGGTCATCGGCCTGCTGGCCGTGCTCAAGGCCGGGGGCGCCTACGTACCGCTGGACCCGGAATACCCGCAGGACCGCCTGAGCTACATGATTGAAGACAGCGGCATTGGCCTGCTGTTGACCCAGCAGCACCTGCTTGCGCAGTTGCCGATTCCGGCTACGCTGCCGACGTTGGCGCTGGATCAACTGGACGTCAGCGGTTATGCCGAGGTCAATCCTGAGGTTGCCGTCGAGGGCGAAAACCTCGCCTACGTCATCTACACCTCCGGCTCCACCGGTAAGCCCAAAGGCGCCGGCAACCGCCATTCGGCGCTGACCAACCGCCTGTGCTGGATGCAACAGGCCTACGCATTGACCGATGCCGATACCGTGCTGCAAAAAACCCCGTTCAGCTTCGACGTGTCGGTGTGGGAGTTTTTCTGGCCGCTGATGACCGGTGCTCGTCTGGCCGTCGCCGGGCCTGGCGACCATCGCGATCCGGCCACACTGGTGAGCCTGATCCAGCGCTACCAGGTCAGCACCCTGCACTTCGTGCCGTCGATGCTGCAGGTGTTTTTGCTGGATGATAACGTTGCCCGATGCACCAGTCTTACGCGCATCGTCTGCAGCGGCGAAGCCCTGCCCGTGGACGCGCAACAACAGGTATTCGCCAAGCTGCCGAACGCCGGCCTGTTCAACCTCTACGGCCCCACCGAGGCCGCCATCGACGTGACCCACTGGACCTGCCGCGAAGAAGGCAAGGCCAGCGTGCCGATCGGCCAGCCGATCGCCAACCTCACCACCTACATCCTCGATGCCGAACTGCAGCCGGTACCGGCCGGGGTCATCGGCGAGTTGTACCTGGGCGGCGAAGGCCTGGCCCGGGGTTACCACCGCCGCCCGGCCCTCACCGCCGAGCGCTTCATGACCAGCCCGTTTGGTGACGGCCAACGTCTGTATCGCACCGGCGACCTGGCCAGTTATCGCACCGACGGCGTGATCGAATACCGTGGCCGTATCGACCACCAGGTAAAAATCCGCGGCCTGCGCATCGAGCTGGGGGAAATCGAAACCCGCCTGATGGAACTGGACTGCGTGCGCGAAGCCGTGGTGATCGCCGCTGATGGGCAGTTGGTCGCCTATGCAGTGCCGACCGAAGCCCGTGACGCCGGTGAACTGCGCAGCGAAATCAGGCAACGCCTGGGCGAACACTTGCCTGATTACATGGTGCCCGCCCAACTGATCTTCCTCGATCAATTGCCCCTGAGCCCGAACGGCAAACTGGACCGCAAGGCCCTGCCAAAACCCGATGCAAGCCTGCTGCAAAAAGCTTACGTGGCACCACAAAGCCCGTTGGAGCAACAAATCGCAGCGATCTGGCAAGACGTGCTGAAACTGGAACGCGTCGGCCTGAGCGACAACTTCTTCGAGCTGGGCGGTGACTCGATCATCTCTATCCAGGTGGTCAGCCGCGCCCGCCAGCAAGGCATCGCGTTTACGCCCAAGGAGCTGTTCCAGCACCAGACCGTGCAGGGCCTGGCCAGCGTGGCCCGTAGCGGCGCGAATGCCCAAGTGATCGACCAGGGCCCCGCCACCGGAACCCTGCCGTTGCTGCCGACTCATCAGGTGTTTTTTGAAACTGCGATCCCTGAGCGCCATCACTGGAACCAGTCGGTACTGCTCAAACCTGCACAACCGCTCATGGCCGATGCGCTGCAGCAGGCGTTGCACGCAGTGATTGAGCATCACGACGCCCTGCGCTTGAGCTTCGAACAGCGAGCCGGTGACTGGAGCGCACATTACCGGCCGCTGGGCGACTGGCAGTTGCAACAGGTTGAAGCCACCGCCGAGCAACTGTCGGACCTGTGTGATAAGGCCCAGGGCAGCCTCGACCTGCAACAAGGCCCGCTGATCCGCGCGCTGTTGGTCCACCTGGCCGATGGCACTCAGCGCCTGCTGCTGGTGATCCACCACCTGGCGGTGGATGGCGTGTCCTGGCGGATTCTCTTTGAAGACCTGCAAAACGCTTATCAACAGGTGAGCAACCAGCAGCCGGTGCAACTGCCGGCACGCACCAGTTCGGTCAAGGCCTGGGCCGAGCGCCTGCAACACCGCGCCAGCGGCAACCAGGACGAACTCAGCTACTGGCAGGATCAACTGCGCGACGCCATGGTCGACCTGCCATGCGAGCGCCCGAATGGCAGCCTGGACAATCGCCACAGCCACACGCTGCATACCCACCTTGATGCCCGGCAGACACGACACTTGCTGCAGCAGGCGCCGAAGGCATATCGCACGCAGATCAACGACTTGCTGCTGACCGCCCTGGCGCGCGTCATCAGCCGCTGGACCGGCACCCCACATTGCCTGATTGAGCTCGAAGGCCATGGTCGCGAAGACCTGTTCGACGACGTCGACCTGACCCGCACGGTGGGGTGGTTCACCAGCCTGTTCCCGGTCAAGCTGGTGCCGGCGGTGAGCCTTGGCGACTCGATCAAACAGATCAAGGAGCAACTGCGGGCAATCCCCGATAAAGGCCTGGGTTATGGCGCCCTGCGCTACCTGGGCGCACCGCAGGTCCGGGCCAGTCTCGCCGCACTGCCAACCCCACGGATCACGTTCAACTACCTGGGTCAGTTCGATGCCAGCTTCGATACCGAACAGGGCTCGTTGTTGGCACCTGCCACCGAAGGCAGTGGCCGCGAGCAGGCATTGGACGCGCCACTGGGCAACTGGCTGAGCCTCAATGGCCAGGTGTATGGCGACGAGCTGACCCTGGGTTGGCAATTCAGCCGCGAGATGTTCGACGAGGCGACCATCGCCCAACTGGCCGATGACCTCAAGCAAGAACTGCTGGCGCTGATCGAGCATTGCTGCGACGACGCCAACATGGGCGTGACGCCGTCCGACTTCCCGCTGGCGCGTATCAGCCAGGCGCAACTGGACCGCTTGCCGGTACCATTACCCCAACTGGAAGACCTCTACCCGTTGTCGGCGATGCAACAGGGCATGCTGTTTCACACACTGGAAGCGCCGGAAAGCGCGCTGTACGTGAACCAGATGGCCGTCTCGGTCAGCGGCCTGGACGTTGCACGCTTCACCGCGGCCTGGAATGCCGTGATCGAGCGCCATGAAATCCTGCGCACCGGGTTCTGGGCCGACAATCAGTTGGCCGAACCGCTGCAAGTGGTGTATCGCGCAGCGACCATGCCCGTCGAAGTACTCAACTGGCAGCAGCGCGAGGTCACCGCGCACGACCTGGAGGCTCTCGCGAGTCAGGATTGCGCCCGTGGTTTCGAACTGCTGCGTGCACCCCTCACGCGCCTGACCCTGGTACACCTCGCCCCCCAGACCCACTACCTGATCTGGACCAGCCACCACATTCTTATGGACGGCTGGTCCAACTCCCGGCTGCTGGGCGAAGTCTTTGCGATCTACAACGGCCAGGCCGCACCGGCCAAGCGCGGGCATTACCGCGACTACATCCGCTGGCTGCAGGAACAGTCCCAAGCGGTACTGGAGCAGTTCTGGAAGACCAAGCTCCAGGATTTGAGTGGTACCTCGTCCCTGGCCAACAGCCTGTCGCCCAAACCGTCGATGGAACTGGAAGGCCACGCGGCGCTGTATCTGAATTGGGATGCCGCGCAAACCGCTCACTTGCGCGAGCAGGCCCAACGCCTGCGTGTCACCCCCAACACGCTGATCCAGGCCACCTGGCTTTTGCTGTTGCAGCGCTACACCGGCCAGGACACCGTGTGCTTCGGCGCCACCGTCGCAGGTCGCCCGTCCAGCCTGCCAGGCGCCGAGGACATGCTCGGGCTGTTTATCAACACCTTGCCCATCATCCAGACCCCACAACCGCAAATGCCCGTCGCCCAATGGCTGCAAGCGCTGCAAGCCTACAACCTGGAAGTGCGCGACCACGAGCATGCGTCCCTGGCCGACGTACAACGCTGGTCAGGCCAGGGCGGCCAGCCGCTGTTTGACAGCATTCTGGTGTTTGAAAACTACCCGGTTGACGAACGCCTGCAGGAAGCCGGGCAGGAACGCCTGAGCTTCGGCGAAGTCAGCAGTCGCGATGTCACCAACTTTGCGATGGACCTGGCAATCAACCTCGGCGACACCCTGAAGATCGAGTTCCTGTACCTGCGCAACCGCTTCACCGAAGCGGCCACCGCACACGTTCGCCGCAGCTTTGAAACCCTGCTGCTGGAACTGCTGGACAACAGCCAGACGAACGTCGGTAACCTCACGATGCTGGCCGACACCGAGCAGCAACTGTTGCAGCAACGCAACGTACTGAGCCCCGGCACGGCACCGCGCGCCCACCTGGCACAGGTGATCCGCCAGCACGCACTGCAGCGTCCTGACGCAGTGGCGGTGGTGTGCGACGGTATCGAGTTGAGCTACGGCGAGCTGGATGCCCGTGCCAACCGCCTGGCGCATTACCTCATGGCCCAGGGCATCGGCCCGGAAATGTTCGTCGGCGTCGCCCTCGAGCGCTCCGTCGACGTCATCGTCGCCTTCTACGCCGTGATGAAAACCGGCGCCGCCTACGTGCCACTGGACATTGATTACCCGCAAGACCGCGTGCAGTGGATCGTCGAAGACTCTGCCATGAGCGCGCTGATCAGCCAGCACTCACTGCGCTCGCGCTTCGACAGCCTCGGCGTGGCAACGCTGATCGAACTGGATCGCCTGCCGCTGTCGAACTGGCCGGCGAGTTGCCCGGTGCAGGAGGTGCACGACGATAACCTGGCCTACCTGATCTACACCTCCGGCTCCACCGGTAAACCCAAGGGCGTGGCTGTGGCGCACGGGCAAATCCGCATGCATTGCCAGGCGATTGCCGAACGTTACGAGATGGACGCCAGCACACGTGAATTGCTGTTCATGTCCTTCGCCTTCGATGGCGCCCAGGAACGCTGGCTGTCGACCCTGCAAAGCGGCGGGTGCCTGGTGGTGCGTGGCAACCCTCTATGGACCCCGGAAGAAACCTGGCAGGCGCTGCACGCCCACAGCATCAGCATCGCCTGCTTCCCGCCGGCGTATCTGCAGCAGTTGGCCGAGTATGGCGACAGCCAAAACGACGCACCGCCGCCCGTGCGTATCTACTGCTTTGGCGGTGATGCGGTGGCCGAGGCCAACTTCGAATTGGTCAAACGCGTGCTCAAGCCGCAGTTCCTGACCAACGGATACGGCCCTACCGAAACCGTCGTCACCCCGTTGCTGTGGAAAGTGAGTGTGGATCAAAGCTGCGCGGCGGTGTACGCGCCGATCGGCACACGCATCGGTGAACGCACGCTGTATGTGCTGGACGAACACCTCAACCCGGTGCCCGATGGCGTGGCGGGCGAGTTGTACATTGGCGGCGAAGGCGTTGCCCGTGGCTATCACCAGCGACCCGGCCTGAGCGCCGAGCGGTTTGTGGCCGATCCGTTCGCGGCCAACGGCACACGCCTGTATCGCACCGGCGACCTGGTACGCCAACGTCCCGACGGCGTCATCGACTATCTAGGTCGCCTGGACAACCAGGTGAAGATCCGCGGCTTCCGTATCGAACTGGGGGAAATCGAATCGCGCTTGCGCGAAGTCACCGACGTACAGGACGCCGTGGTCGTCGCCCGCGACACCACCGGCGGCAAGCAACTGATCGGTTACGTGGTGGCCGAGGCTTCGGCCGGCCTGGGCGAGCGCCTGCGTGCGGCCTTGCAGGTGGAATTGCCTGACTACATGGTGCCGGCGCAAATCCTCGTGCTCCCGGCCTTCCCGCTCAACCCCAACGGCAAGCTGGACCGCCACGCCTTGCCCGACCCGGACTTCAAGGGCCGTGCCTACGTTGCGCCGCGCAATCCGCTGGAAGCGCAACTGGCGGCGATCTGGCAGGAGGTGCTGGACCTGGAGACTGTGGGCGTCACCGACAACTTCTTCGAACTGGGCGGCGACTCGCTGCGCATTCTCAAGGTGCTGTCCAAGGTACGCAGCCAGCCGGATATCGGCATCGAACTGAAACTGCGGGACATGATCGGCAAGCCGACCATCGCCGAGCTGTCCGGGTTTGCCGAAGACGACGCACGTCTTAATCCGCTGCTGTTGCTTAACAGCGAAACGGCTCATCACTCACCGCTCTTCTGCCTGCATGCAGGGTTCGGCACAGTGTTCGACTATGAACCCCTGGCCCGTCGCCTGGATGGACAGCGCAGTGTCTACGGCCTGCAGTGTCGGATGTTGCTCGACCGCCAGTGGGACGATGAGTCCCTGGCGTCCATGGCCATCGATTACAGCCAGTACATCCGCCAGCAGCAAGCCAGCGGCCCGTATCACCTGATGGGCTGGTCGCTGGGTGGAACGCTCGCGGTGCTGGTGGCCCAGGAGCTGGAAAGCCAGGGCCAGCGCGTGGCGTTTCTCGGCCTGGTGGACAGTTTTATCCCCACCGGCGAGGACGTTTTGAGCGATGACTGGAGTGAAGACTTGCGCGGGTTCCTGGCGGTGCTGTTCGGCCTGCCGGCCGAGAGCCTGCCCACCTTTGAGGTCAAGGCGACAACAGGCAGCACGGTCCTTGAGCACCTGATCGAGCAGGTCCAGACGGGCGCAGCCGCGCAATCGGTGTACGCCGGGATCAGTCCTGAGGAACTGGCCCACACCTTCCAGGTGGCGATGAAACTCAAGGCGTTGTCGCAGCAGATAAGCGGTTTGCCACCAACCCGCGCGCAGGCCGATTGCTGGTGGGCCCGGCAGACGCCCGACCTGCCCGCATCGAACCTGGCCTGCGCCCGGAGCAACGAACAGATCCCGGCCGGCCACTACGACATCCTCAACCATCCGGACCTGCTGCACCGGCTGTTGCAGCACCTGGCGCTGCAACCCGTCGCCAGTTGAAACCGTCGCCGCCCCTGATGGTCAGGGGCGGCGCTTCACCCTATTTCGCAAGGAACATGCAATGCCCCTGGACCCTGATCTCGAAGGCTTTCTGGAACTGGCACAGATGGGTCGCCTGACCGGCAAAAGCCAACCCATGCACGCGCTGAGTGTTGAACAGGCACGACGGGAGTTCGAGCAGACCTCGGCGATTCTCGACCCCAGCCCGCCGGGTTCGGTGGCGGTCACTGCGCTGACGATCACCGCCCGCGATGGCCGTGCATTGCCCGCCCGCCTCTACCGGGCGCCGGGCACGGCGCAACTGCCGGTGATTGTGTATTTCCACGGCGGCGGCTATGTCGTGGGCAGCCTCGACTCCCACGATTCCATCTGCCGCAGGCTCGCGGCCAGCGGTCAGTACGCGGTGTTCGCCCCCACTTACCGCCTGGCGCCAGAGGCGCGCTTCCCAATAGCCGTGAACGACACGCTCGACGCTGCCAACTGGCTGGCCGAACAAGCCGGCAACCTGCAACTGGACAACCGCCGGATGGCCCTGGCGGGTGACAGTGTGGGCGCGACGCTGGCGACGGCATTGGCGATCACCGCAGTGAAGGCACCGCAACAACTGGCGTTCAAACCCTGGGCCCAGTTGCTGTTTTACCCGGTCACCGATACCTCGCGGCAACGGGATTCCCACAGGCAATATGCCGAGGACTACCTGCTGGAAACCGCCACGCTGAAATGGTTCTACCAACACTATTGCCCGGACGCCCAACAGCGCCTCGACTGGCGGGTCTCGCCGCTGCTGGCCGAAGGGCTGACAGCACTGGCACCGGCCTATATCAGCCTGGCCCAGTACGACCCGCTGTATGACGAAGGGCAGGCCTATGCCCGGTTGCTGGCAGCGAGCGGCACCGCCGTCAGCCTGCATGTGCAGCCGGGGCTGACCCATGACTTCTTGCGCATGAACGGGATCACAACCGCCGTTGCCGGTATTTATGAGGAGGTTTTGAGCTGGTTGGGGGAACAGCGCTGAGTACCGCCTGAGCGTTCCCACTATTTAAAACCGGGGCTGATTGCCAGCCCCGGACACTGCAACTATCCCTGCTGTAACTGGCGAGCCTTTTCCATCAGCGCGGCCTTCTCTTCAGGACTCATTGCATC
This sequence comes from Pseudomonas sp. PAMC 25886, assembly GCF_000242655.1. NCBI lineage: Bacteria > Pseudomonadati > Pseudomonadota > Gammaproteobacteria > Pseudomonadales > Pseudomonadaceae > Pseudomonas > Pseudomonas sp. PAMC 25886. Next base: position 13,261 of record NZ_AHHC01000013.1, on the reverse strand, counting down.
CAGGCGCAAACGCGCCTGGGCAATCTTCTCCAACTGCCCCGCGACACTTTCACGCTCACGCAGCACCCGCGCCAGTTCCGCCACGCTTGGGTGATCAAACACCACACCGGGATGAATCTCGCATTGCAGCAGCTTGCGAATACCCGCCACCAGTTTGATCACCAGCAAGGAATGCCCACCTGCAGCAAAAAAGTCCTCATCGATGCTCAGCCGTTCCAGCCCGACCAACTGGGCCATGCGCGTAGACAACAACGCTTCAAGCGCATCACGTGGCGCTACGTAAACCGCCCTGGAAACCACCGGCTGAGTGTTCTGCAAGGCCTTGCGGTCAACCTTGCCGTTCGGCAGGCGCGGCATGCGTTCGAGGCTCAGTATCAGGCGCGGCACCATGGCCGCCGGCAGGCGTTGAACCAGTTGGGTTTTCAGGTGAGTCAGTACACTCTCATCCATCGCTGCTCGCAGTACCACGAACGCCTGCGGCTCCTCTTGTACCAGCACCACCACCGCTTCGCTGACCTCAGGCAAACGCAGCAACTGTGCCTCGATCTCCGCCAGTTCAATGCGAAACCCCCGTACCTTGACCTGGTGATCACGGCGGCCAGACAGCTGCACGCCCCCGCCGACCCGATAACGGGCCAGGTCGCCGGTGCGGTACAGGCGCTCGCCGCCCACCAGCGGGCTGTGGATAAATGCGTCGGCGTCAGCCTCGGCATTCAGGTAGCCCCGGCACAGTTGGCGGCCACCGATGAACAACTCGCCCAGTTCGCCCGTCGCCAGCAGTTGCGCATCAGCACCGAGTACAAATACCTGGTTGCCGGGAAGCACCTGTGTCAGCGGGACGCCATGGGTCACGTCGTCACCGGGCAGCAACGCATGCACCATCACCCCCACCGTCGCTTCGGTAGGACCGTAATGATTGAACACTCGGCAGTCGGGGCGCAGTTGATGAATCCGCTGCACCAGGCCTGCGCCGATTGCTTCACCGCCCAGCACCAGCGTGCCAGGCAACACAGCGCTCTGGGCCTCAAGCAAGGCAGCCAGATGGGAAGGCACGATTTTCAGGCAATCGATGCGGTGGTCTCGCAGGAACCCGGCAAAGCCCTGCGGGTCTTGCAGGGTCGCGTCGTCAGCGATATGCAGGGTCGCACCGTTGTACAGCGCGCCGAACAAGGCGGTGTTGCCCAGGTCGGCCGCTACCGTGGAGCTGAAAGCAAAGTGACGGCAGGCAGACAGGCCCAATTGCTGGCTGCTGCCCGCGGTGTAGTTGAGTAACGCGCCATGTTCGATCACCACGCCCTTGGGCTGCCCGGTGGAGCCGGAAGTGAACAGCACATAGGCCACGTCCCGCGCCTGCACGGATGCGGCGATTGTCACCGGTGCATCAAGGCTCAGCCCCGCGAGGTTGAGGACCTTGAGCGAGGCCATCGGGTCGCCCGGGCTCGGCGCTTGTGCCGCCAGTATCAAGCTCGCGGCAGCATGCCGGGCGATTTCGGCCTGGCGCGCCGCTGGCCATTGCGGGTCCAGCGGCAGGTAGGCCGCACCCGCACGCCAGGTGGCAAGCATCGCGACGACCAGTTCTACTGAGCGCGGCAACGCCAGACCGACGATCGACCCTGCCCCTGCGCCCTGACGCAGCAACTCGGCACTCAACTGCGCGGTGCGGGCTTCAAGCTCGGCGTAGCTGAGGGTCTGGCCCGCATGGGCCAGGGCCATCGCCTGCGGCGTCTGATGCGCCCAACCGGCGATACGCTGCGGCAACAGCAACGATGCATCCATCGCTTGCGGTGGCGGATTGAGCGCCAGCAGCCAGCTTTTTTCGGCGGAATCCAACAGATTCAAGCGTGCAACGGTTTCTTGCGGATTGTCGGCAATGCTATGGAGCAGTTGACGGTATTGGGCCAACAGGATCTCGACGGCTTGCGGGGTGTAGCACGCAGGGTTGAAGTCGAGTGACACGCCCTGAGACTCACCATTCGCGGCGACTTCCAGCTGCAGTGCCAACTCGAACTCCGGCACGCCGGCCGGCAGGTCACTGCCGGCCCAGACCAGCCCTGCTACTTCACGCGGCGCCGAAACCCGTCGGCGGCCAAAGCTGATTGCTGGCCTGGCCTGCTGCGGGAACGACAAGGGCGTCCAGTATTCCTGCCAGGTACGGTGCTGATCCAACTGCGCCGCCACGCTCGCAACCAGGTCACGCAAGGTACTCGCCGGATCGATACGAATCGCCAGGGGCAAGGTTTTCTCGAACAGGCCCAGACTGTGGCTGAAGAAATCATAATCCTGGCGCGCGTCATGCCGCCAGCCGGCCAGGAACGTCTCACGACCACTGATGCGCGCCAGCAGTATCCACCAGGCGGCTTGCATCAATACGTCCAGCGGCTGTCCCGACGTGGCCAGACGAGCCAGCAGGGCTTGATCCAGCGGCACGCTCAAACGCTCGGCCGGTGCGGTGCCGCCGGGTGTCAGGCGGTACGGCAGGTCGGGGCCGCTGACCAGCGGCTCGGGGCCTTGCAAATACTGCTGCCAGTAAGCCTTGGCCGTGTCTGCGTCTTCATCGAAGATCACCTCGCCGCGCCATTCCAGGTACTGGGAAAACTGCCCGGGCTCGTCCTCTTCAAACCCTTGCTGCCCATAGGCTGCCAGCAACTCCTGCTGGATCAGGGCCAGGGTCGCGGCATCGGCCGCGTAACGCGCCACGCCGACCAGCAGTTGCCAATGATCCGTTTCCAGGCGTTGCAACAACGCGCCGAACGGCGGCAGTGGTTGCTGCAACCATTGCTGCTGACGGGCGCTCACCTGCTGCGGCGAGCCCACTTCGGGCCACAGGGTCAAGCTTACCGCCTCAGCCGCCACGACCCGCTGACGCAGTCCGTGATAACCGCTGACAGGGGCAAACTGCGCCACCAATGCTTCGTGCCGCAGTGCCAGGCTGTCCAGGGCGTGCTGCAGACGCAACGGGTCCAATTGGCCGCGGATATCCAGTTTGAGGCAGTGGGCCAAATCGCCCCAGCTCGCCCCCTGTTCCCGAGCGTCCAGGTGTTGTTGCTGCTCGATCAGCAGCGCCAATCCTGGGTCCACGATTCCCTGTTGTGCAGTACTCATGCTCCGGCCTCTTCCTTTTCGGTCTCGCCGTGCGCCACTTGCAACGCACTGCGTTCAATCATTTCACCCATGGCCACGACAATCTTGCGCGGCCCTTCGAACGGGTCGCGGGCGTGGGCAGCCAACATGTTGTCCAGCAGGATCACGTCGCCCTTTTGCCAGTCGAACCGCACCGCGCAGGCTTCGTACAGATCGCCCACCAACGCCATGACCTCGTCTTCGATCGGCGAACCATCGCCGTAGTACACATGACGAGGCATGCGGTGCTCGCCGAACAGCGCCAGCAAGTCCTCGCGCACATCCGGGTCCAGGCAGTAGATGTGATGCAGTTGAACCTGGTTGAAGAAGGTTTTTTCACCCGTCACCGGGTGCCGGATAATCGCCGGGCACGGTGTGCGGATTTGCAGCTCATCGTTGTCCAGCCAGGTCCACTCGATGCCCGCAGCTCGGCAACGCGCCTCGACGTCGGCACGCACATCGGTCTTGAAGAAGTGCTGCCAGGACACGTCCAGCTTGTCGGCAAAGGTGCGTACGTACAGCAAGCCCCTGTCTTCGAAACGCTCGCGTATTGCCACCGGCAGCTTGAGGTACATCTGCCGGCAATCCACCACTGGTGTGGCGCCGCCCACCGGCGATGGCTGCTCGCAGAAGAACAGTTGCTTGCGCGGCCAGCGGTCCTGGTGGGAGCTTTCGTTATGGAACAGGATCATTTTCTTTTCAGGGTACGGCGTGGAACGGTAGGTGTTCTTGCCGCCCTCCTTTTTCGGCAAGTCGCCGTATTGGCCATACAGGCCAGGCTGTACGGCCTCGGCAAATGCTTCAAAGTCATGAATGTCGCGCAGCGCAAACCCGCGGAACAGGATCCCCGCGTGGCGAGCCAGCTTGGCCTCCACCAGCGCGCGGTTTTCCTTGATCCACGCCACCAGGTCCAGGCCTGGATCGGTGGGTTCCATCAGTAATGGGAAGTCCTGCTCCGGGACCAGCAGCGATTCACGCATCAGCGCGCCGGCTGGCTTGTCGGTGCGGCTTTGGGACTTTTTCAGGAACTTGCCCAGCTTGTCGGCCTTGATGGCAGGCGGTACGGGCGCGGCGTTTTGCTCAAGGGTGTTGGTAGGCATGGTGATATCCCCTAATTGAATGTTCGGATCACACACAATCTGTTCAAGAATTCCTGTCCAGGCGTTGACGAATGACTCAATGCGTTGTGGTTCAAACAGGTCGCTGGCGTACTGCCAGGTACCGTGCAGGCGGCCAGCATCCTCATCGATGAACAGGGCCATATCGAACTTGGAGTAACCGCCACGGGTTGGCAGCACCTCAACCTCGACCCCCTCCATCTGGCCGCCCTGCACCGGCAGGTTGTTCATCACGAACAGCACCTGGACCAGTGGGTTGAAACCGCGCTGGCGCACAAGTGACGAGGCCTCGACGATCATGTCGAAGGGCAAGTCCTGATGATCGAAGGCGTCCAGTGCAGTGCCCTGGGTACCGGCAAGGAAAGCGCTGAACGGCTGCTGCGCCGTGAAGGTCGAGCGCAGCGGCAGGATATTCACGAAAAAGCCGATCAAGCCTTCCAGCTCCGGCTGCTGACGCCCGGCCACGTCGGCGCCCACCAGCACATCGTCGCAGCCAGTGAGCCGATGGAGCATGACCTGGAACGCCGCCAGCATCGTGCTGTAGAGCGTGACGCCCGCGTTGGCCGACAGCGCCTTCAAGCCGTCATGCAAGGTGGCGGGCAGCGTGAAGCCAAGGTCCCGGCCTTCGTAGGTGGGTGCCTGGGATCGAGGCTTATCGGTGGGCAGTCGCAATACACCGCTGTGCCCGGCCAACGCCTGTTCCCAATAACGCGCCTGCGCTGCCAGCACGCCGGCCTGTTGCAACTGCTGCTGCCACAGCGCGTAGTCGGAGTACTGGATCGGCAAGGGTGGCAGCGGTTCAAGGACACCGGCCTTGGCGCGTCCATAAATCCCCACCAGTTCATTGACCAGCACTGCCATCGACCAGCCATCGGAGATGATGTGGTGCATCGAATACAGCAACACGTGTTCAGTGGGGCCCAGCTTGAGCACCTGCCCGCGCAACAACGGCGCCTGCAACAGGCTGATGGGCTGGCGGGTGTTGGCTACCACGGCGAGGGTAACTCGGCGCTGCTGCTCCGCCGGGTCCAGGGCCGACAGGTCGAGCAGCGGCAGATCGACATCCACGTGCCCGGCGATGATTGCCAGCGGATCGCCCTCCTCGTCAGTGATGTAGGCGGTGCGCAGGGTTTCGTGGCGGGCAATCACCTGCGCCAGGCTGCTGATCAGCAGCGGCAATGACAACTCGCCGCGCAGGCGCACGGCCAGCGGCATGCCATAGGCGCCGCTGGCATCCGAAAGCTGCTCCACAACCCACAGCCGGCGTTGTACCAGGGACAGGCTCGCGCTGGTTTTTTTACCGTGGGCCACCAGCGGAATCTGCACCACCGGCTCGTCCCGCCCGGTTCGGGCTGCCACCGCCGCCACAAAGTCTGCCAGGCGCGGCGCGCCAAACAGGTCGCGCAGGGTAAGGTTGCAGGACAGCAACGTCTTCAGGCGCGCGACCACCTGAGTCGCCAGCAGCGAGTGGCCGCCCAGTTCAAAAAAGTGATCGTCCAGCCCGACCTGTTCCAGCTCCAGCACGCTTTGCCAGATCCCGGCGACCTGGATTTCCAGCGCCGTTCGCGGCGCCACATAGTGGTTTTGCTGTTGGCTGGCATCCGGTTTGGGCAGGGCCTTGCGGTCCAGCTTGCCATTCGGGCTCAGGGGCAGCACATCGAGGAACATCAGGAAACCCGGCACCATGTAGTCCGGCAGCACCGCCGCCAAGGCAGCCTTGATCGATTGGCGCAACTGCGCTTGCGGCACGGCACTGGCGTGGGGCACCACGTAACCCACCAGTTGCAAACCACTGGCTGCCGGTTGCGCGAGGACAATGGCGTCTCGCACCGCGTCCTGCTCCAGCAACCGGGCCTCGATTTCCCCCAGTTCGATGCGGAAACCGCGAATCTTCACCTGATGGTCGATCCGCCCCACGTACTCGATCACCCCGTCAGCGTTGTAGCGCGCCAGGTCGCCGGTGCGGTACAGCCGGCCGCCACTTTGGCTGAACGGATCGGGCATGAAGCGTTCGGCGGTCAGGTCCGGGCGATTGAAATACCCACGGGCCAGCAACTCGCCGCCGATCACCAGTTCACCCACCACACCTATCGGGGCCGGGGCGCCGCTGTCGTCCAGCAGGTAGATGCTGCGCCCGGCCAAGACCTTGCCGATGGGCATGGTCAACGGCGTGGGGCGTGCGCCGGTCACGTAGTCGGTGCAGTCGAGCGCGGTGACGGTGACGGTGGCTTCGGTGGGGCCGTAGGTGTTGAGCAACTTGACGTGGCCAAGGCCAGCCTGGCCCACGCGGCAAGGCCTTCGGGCGGCATGGCTTCACCGCCGGCATGCACTTGCTTGAGGCGCCCGTAATCCGCGGCGGCACGCGAGTCTGGCAGCAGTCAGTAGCGTGGTCAGGTCGACCACGCTGATCTGGTGCCGGATCAGTTCGCGGTAGAAGGTCTCGGTGTCCCAGATCTCGGTGCCGCGCAGCACCACCGAGGCGCCACAGATCAGCGCCGGGTAAAGCTGCTCGACGAAGCCGTCGAAGTTGAAAGTGGAGAACTGCAGGATGCGGTCGGCACCGTTGAGGTTGAAAAACTCCAGGGACACATAGGCATGCCGAGTCAGCGAAGACTGGTTGATGCCCACGCCTTTTGGCCGCCCGGTGGAGCCCGAGGTGAACATCACATACGCGAGGTTCTCGGCGTGGGCGCGGTTGAGCAGGTTACTGTCGTCCAGGTCGATCCAGGCCTGCTCGTGGTCCAGGCACAGGTGTTCGACATAGGCGGGAATCGCCAGTCGTTCACGTAAATGGCTCTGGGTCAGTATCAGCCGGGTGCCGCTGTCTTCGATCATGCACAGCAGGCGATCCTGGGGGTATTCCGGGTCCAGCGGCACATAACCGCCGCCGGCCTTGAGCACCGCCAATAGGCCGATGATCATGTCCAGGCCACGCTCCACGGCGATCCCCACCAGCACGTCGGGGCCGACGCCCAGGCTCACCAGATGCCGGGCCAGGCGATTGGCCCGGGTGTTGAGTTCGGCGTAGCTCAACTGGCGGTCTTCGAAGAGCAAGGCCGGTGCGCAAGGTTGCTTCGCGACCTGGGCTTCAAACAGCTGATGGACCCGCTGTTCGCTCGGGTAATCAAGGCGGGCGCTGCTCCAGTCATGGACCAGCGACTGGTACTCCTGGGTATCCAGCAGGCTGATTTCTGCCAGCGGCAGCTCGGCCGCACCGAGCACATGGTTGAGCAGATTGCTCAAATGCATACCGAGACGCTGCACCGTCGACGTTGAAAAGTGCGCGTGGGCATAGCTGTAATGCAGGGTCAGGGTATCGCCCAGATTGACCGTCAGGGTCAGCGGGTAGCTGGTCTGCTCATGAGTGTGCAATGCCTCGAATTGCAGGCCTTCGGGAGCCCCTTGCTGCAGCACCTCGGAGACCGGATAGTTTTCGAATACCAGGATAGTGTCGAACAGTGCCTCGCCACCACGACCGGCCCAACGCTGGATTTCGTAAAGCGGTGCGTGCTCGTGCTCGCGCAGGCTCAGGTTCAGCATCTGTACGCTTTGCAGCCAACTGCTGACACTTTGCTCCGCCAGCGGGCTGGCCACTACCGGCAAGGTGTTGATGAACAGGCCTATCTGCTGCTCGACTCCGGGCAAATGCGCCGGGCGCCCCGCCACCGTGGCACCAAACGCTACCGTGGCCTGTGCGCTGTAGCGTTGCAGCAGTAACAACCAGGCGGCTTGTACCAGCGTGTTGACCGTGACTTTCTGCTGGCGGGCAAACTCATGCAGGCGCCGGGTCTGCGCGGCTTCCACAACGCAATAGTGTTCACCATAGGCCGGCCCCGATATAGCCGGCATCTGCGTTTGGGCCAGGCGGGTCGGCTGCTCCAGGGGCAGCAACTGCGCCTTCCAGAATGCTTCACTGGCGGCACCATCCTGCTGTTGCAGCCACGCGATGTAATCGCGGTAGCGGCCAACGGCGGCCGGCGGGTTTTGGCCGCTGTAGCGCTGCAACACTTCGCCGAGCAACTGCGAGTTGCTCCAGCCGTCCATGAGGATGTGATGATGGGTGTAAATCAGGTGCCAGTCAGTGTCCGTCAGTTGCACCAAAACCAAGCGTAACAATGGCGGCCGGGCAAGATCAAAAGGTTCGCGGGATTGCGCCTGGGCCAGCGCCTCCAGGGCGGCCGGCACGTCATCACGGTTACGCCAGTCGAGTACGCTGAACGGCAACTGCACCTGGCGGTGCACCACTTGCTGCGCCTGCGACCAGTCGCCGGGCCAGATGAAACCGGTGCGCAGGATGTCCTGGGCGTCGACGGTAGCCTGCCAGGCGGCACGAAAGCGCGCCGCGTCCACCCCCAGCACATTGACGCGCATCTGGTTGATGTAATCGCCGGCGTCCTGCTCGTACAGGCTGTGGAACAACATGCCCTGCTGCATCGGCGACAACGGATACAGGTCTTCGGCCTGGGCCCCCAACTGCGGCAACGCATCCAGCTGGCGCTGGCTGATACCGGCCAACGGGAAATCCGACGGCGTCGCCTGTCCGGCCTCAAGCGCACAGCGATGGGCAATCAACGCCTTGAGTTCGCGGGCATAGTCGTCAGCCAATTGCTGGACGGTCGTGGTCAAGAACATCTCACGGCTGAAACCCCATTGCAGGAACAGTTCCCCGCCGTAGACCTGCCCTTCAACCGTCAGCCAGTTGGCCAACGGCGCCAGGGGGTCCTGGGCCAGGCCATTGCCTTCGGTGGAAGGCACGAACAACGCCGCTTCGTCGAACTGGCGGTCGAATTGCCCAAGGTAGTTAAACGTGATGCGCGGCTGAGCCAGAGCGGCCAGGGCCGCGACCACGGCAGGCTGCGCCAGGTAGCGCAACACACCGTAGCCAATGCCCTTGTCCGGCACCTCACGCAATTGCTCCTTGACCGCCTTGATCGAGTCCGACAGTTCCTGGGCCGGGGTCAGGTTGACCGGGAACAGGCTGGTGAACCAACCAACGGTACGGGTCAGGTCCACGCCGTCAAACAGGTCCTCACGACCATGGCCTTCCAACTGAATCAGGGTACTGCCCTGCCCGCTCCAGCGGCACACCACACGCGCCAGCGCGGTCAGCAGCAGGTCGTTGACCTGGGTTCGATAAGCGGCCGGCGCAAGGGTCAGCAGTTGGCGGGTGGTGTCGGCATCCAGGGTGCAACTGACCTTCTCCTCCAGGTATTGATGCAAGCCGCCGTGGGCATTATCGCAAGGCAAATCCGCCATCGACGTCGCCCCAAGCCGCGCCTGCCAGCCTTCAAGCTGGGGCAGGAAGCGCGCACCGGCGTCTTGCAGCCGGGCGGTCCAGGCTTGATAGGAGGTGGTCTTGCCTGCCAGTTTCGGCACCGTGCTGTCACGCAAACCGGTGTACAGCTGCTGCAAATCATCCAGCAGCACGCGCCAGGACACGCCATCCACCACCAGATGATGGACCACCAGCAGCAAGCGCTGGCTGTGGTCGGGCATCTGCACCAGCAGCGCTCGCAGCAACGGGCCGTCTTGCAGGCTGAGGCTGCGCTGGGCCTCATCACACAGCTCGGCCAGGGCCGCGTTGCTGTCAGCCTGGCGCTGCCATAACACGGATTCAACCGCGGCCTCGCCGTAGTGCTGCTGCCATCCCTCGGCACCCGGCTGATAGCGTAAACGCAGGCCGTCATGGTGGTTGACCAGCTGCTGCAACGCGGCATCCAGGTGCGCCGCCATTATCGGCTCGCGCGGCACCAGCAACAGCGACTGATTCCAGTGCTGGCGCTGGGGGATGTCCTGAGCGAAAAACCACTGCTGCACCGGGCTGAGGGCCGCCGGACCGTGGGCAGCACCCTGGTCGATCGCGGAGTGCAGGCGCAGGCTGGCGACTTGTGCCAGGCTACGCAGGGTCTGGTGCTGGAACACGTCCTTGGGGCTCAGGCTGATCTCGGCCTGGCGTGCCCGGCTGACCACTTGCATGGAGACGATGGAGTCGCCGCCCAGTTCGAAGAAGTTGTCGTCCAGCCCCACGCGTTCAATGCCGAGTAACGTTTGCCAGATCGCCGCCAGCGCTTTTTCCGTGTCGCTGCTCGGCTCGACGTGTTGCCGTGCCGGTTGTGAACTGTCGATGGCCGGCAGGGCCTTGCGGTCGAGCTTGCCGTTGGGGGTCAACGGCAAGTGCTCCAGGAACAGCAAATGTGTGGGCACCATGTACGCCGGCAGCACCTGCTTGAGAGCGGCCTTGAGGGTTTCGCGCAAGGCGTCCTGAGCCTCGGCATCGCCAGATAAATCCGGGTTGGTGGGCACCAGATAAGCCACCAGTTGCTGGCCACTTGGGCTGTCCTGGACCAGTACCGTCAACTCACGTATCGCGGGCTGGCGCGACAGTTGCGCCTCGATTTCCCCCAATCGATACGGAAGCCGCGCACCTTGACCTGATGGTCGATGCGCCCCTGATATTCCAGCACGCCGTCGTCCAGGTAACGCACCAGGTCGCCGGTGCGGTACAGACGTTCACCACTGGTGGCAAACGGGTTGGGTACATAGCGCTCGGCGGTCAGGGCCGCACGCCCCAAATAGCCACGGGTTATCCCCGCGCCCGCCAGGTAGAGTTCGGCGCACACACCCTGGGGCACGGGCCTGCAACCGGGCAGTCCAGCAGGTAGCTGGCAGTATGGTTGATGGGGCGGCCTATACTGCGCGACCACCGGTAGCACGCCGGGTATAGGTGGAATAAGTGGTGTCTTCAGACGGGCCATAAAGGTCGTAGACATGCTCGATACCCGGCTGTTGATACAACGCCTCCACCAACGCCTGCTTCAGTGGTTCGCCGGCCAGGTTGATGACGCGCACCCCGGGAGGAATCTGCCCGGTGCGCTGGAGCGCGGCAATCGCCGATGGCACCGTGTTGATCAAGCGCACCCGGTCACGGGCCGGCAGGTCGGGCAACTCCAGGGCGTTGCGGGCGATGATCAGCGAACCGCCGGCGGCCAGGGTCACAAACAACTCCCACACCGAGAGGTCGAAACACACCGAGGTCGAGGCCAATACACCCTGCACATCCTCACGGCTGAAGACCCGCTGCGACCAGTCGATCAGCGCCAGCACGTTGCGATGGGCAATTGCCACGCCCTTGGGCTTGCCGGTGGAGCCCGAGGTGTAGATCACATAGGCCAGGTTGTCCGGGGTTACCGCCGTGACCGCTTCGGTGACAGGCCATGGCGCCAGCAGTGATACCGGATCGTCGAGCAAAATCACTTGGGTATCGGGGATGATCGGCAGGGTTGCCGCCACCGCCTGTTCGGTCAGCAGCAGCAAGGCGCGGCTGTCTTCGAGCATGTAGGCCACGCGCTCGGCCGGGTAGTCCGGGTCCAGCGGCACATACGCGCCACCGGCCTTGAGCACCGCCAGCAGCGCCACCAGCAACGCCTCGGAACGGACCATCGCCACGCCGACGCGCACCTCTGGCCCCACACCGTGCTTGATCAGCAGATGGGCCAACTGATTGGATTGCTGATCGAGTTGCTCACTAGGTCAGCTCACGGACGCCAAACGGTGACCGCCAGTGCCTCGCGGGGTTTGGTCGCGCCTGCTCGGCAATGCGCTGATGGATGCACAGCGCCTCGGGGAAGCTGTCGTGACGGGGAGTTCCAGTCATGCACGATGCGCTGGTATTCGTCTTCGTCCAGCAGCGGCAAATCGCCGACCGCCTGACGGGGATCGGACACCATCCCCTGCAACAGTCGCAACCAATGGCGCGCCATGCGCTCGATGGTGGCCGGGTCGAACAGGTCATCGGCGTAAGTCAGTGCGGCATGCAGGGTGCCGGACTGTTCATAGGTGTCCAGTGTCAGGTCGAATTGCGTGGTACGGCCTTGCCCTTGCACCAGGCTCAGTTCCAGACCTGACGCGGTGCTGACCGTGGAAATATCCGCCACCTGCGGCTGGTGGTTGTACATCACCTGGAACAGCGGTGTGTGGCTCAAGCTGCGCTCGATATTCAGCGCCTCACCAGCCGTTCGAAGGGCAGATCCTGGTGGGCCTGAGCGCCAAGGGCCGCTTCCTTGATGGCTGCCAGCAGTTCGTCGACAGGGGTTTGCCCGTTCAATTCAGTGCGCAGTACTTGGGTGTTGACGAAGAAACCGATCAGCCCTTCGATCTCGCTGCGGTTACGGTTTGCAATCGGCACGCCAACCCGAATATCGCCCTGACCGGTGTAGCGGTGCAGCAGCACGTTGAACGCGCCCAGTAGCAGCATGAACAGGGTCACTTGATGCAGCTGGGCACAGGCGCGCAATTGCTCTACCAGCCGGGCGTCGACTGCGAAGGTATGACGTGTACCGCGATAGCTGGGCATGGCCGGACGAGGGTGATCCGTAGGCAGTTCCAGCACCGGATGCTCATTACCCAGGCGCGCCTGCCAGTATTCCAGCTGGCGGGCCTGCTCCCCCGCTTCCAGCCAGCGGCGCTGCCACAGGGCGTAGTCGCTGTACTGGATCGGCAGGGCCGGCAACCGTGGCTGCTCATTGCGCTCATGTGCGTCATAGCAGCGAATGAACTCGTCGATCAGCACGTTCATCGACCAGCCATCGGAAACGGATGTGGTGCAAGGTCAGCAGCAGCACGTGTTCCTGCTTGGCCAGCTTGAGCAAGTGCACCCTCAGCAAAGGGCCGTTGGCCAGGTCGAAGGGCAGCAGCGACTGGCGGGTGGCGGCCTGTGTCACCGCCTGCTCGCGCTCGGCTGGCGCCAGGGCGCTGAGGTCTGATTGCTCGATGGCCAGCGGCGACTGTGCGGCCACTTGCAACAGACTATCATCCGCCTGGCGCTGGAACACCGTGCGCAAAGTCTCATGGCGGGCCACCAGGCTGGCGAACGCCTGCTCAATTGCCGGCAGGCTCAACGCCCCTTTCAGCCGCACCGCCCCCGGCAGGTTATAGGCGCCACTGGCAGGATCCAGTTGCCACAGAAACCACATCCGCTGCTGCGCGTAGGACAGCGCCTGCCGGTCCTCGGCCTCCACTCCTGC
>NZ_AHHC01000014.1:0-97117 GCF_000242655.1 Pseudomonas sp. PAMC 25886 | reverse complement strand
CGCTAAGGCTCGGTGTTCCCTCACTCCGGCGCTGCTCCGCGGGCCGCCGCGATGGGCCATCCTTGGCCCAGCGCGGCTAAACCGGCGTCCTGCCGGTTTACCCGCTCCGCACCACCTGCGTTCGGCCTCGGGCTTATTGGGGCAGTCAGAGCCAGAAAGGCAACATCAAGATCAAAATCTACAGCGGGCACGCGGCGTTTTTCAAGGTAGTTGTCGCGTTCACCGTCGTACTACGCGGCTTTTATTACCACTGTCAGCTCCCTTTCAGGGTTCAGATACACCGTCCCGATAGGGTTCCAGTTGCGTGTCTCACCTGACCATCTTTCCGGTCTTCTCTCTCTGGCTTGCCTGTATACCGCCTCTCGGCGAGCCAAGATTTCCCGGTCTTTCCCTTCGTGACGTTGAGCGGGTGTCACGAAGCGGATCCGACTATGACGGTGCACGGTGTTGTACCAGGTCATAAAATTCCTTACCCAGATACGCGCCTCCTCCAGGCTGGAAAACCCGTCCTGCGGCCACTGCGGGCAGTATTTCAGCGTTCTGAACAAGGATTCCGAGTACGGGTTGTCGTTACTGACCCGTGGTCTACCGCGAGACGGCGTGATGCCCAAGTCGTACATCTTGGTTAGTAGCGTTAACGATTTCATCGGCGCACCGTTGTCCGAGTGAAGCACCAACGGCTGGAGCCAGCACTTTTCCTGAGTCACGCTTCGTTGCAGCAACGCGGCTGCTTTTTCACCGCTTTCTGCTTCGTAAACTTCCCAACCCACCGCCTTCCGGCTGTAGATATCCTCGATCAGATAGAGGTAGTAAAACTTTCCGCGAACCGGTGACGGCAAGTAAGTGATGTCCCATGACCACACTTGATTGGCGGCGGTCGCCGCATAAGTCGTGGGCGCCTCATGACGATGCGGCCGCTTGGCACGCGAGCGATGTTGCTGCTGACCTGCCGCGTGCAGTACGCGATAAAATGTCGCCTCCGAGGCCATGTAACGCCCCTCGTCAGCCAGCTGTGGCACGATTTGGCTCGGCGGCAGATGCGCATAGGTTTTGCTGTTGCACAGCGTCACGATACTTTGCCGTTCAAGCTCACTGAGTGCGTTGTTCGGCATCCGCCTGAGCGTCGTCGTGCGCCCATCCGCCAAGATTTCTTCCGGCAAATTCCAGCGTTGCAGTGTCCTCAGTGAAAGGTCTACCTCATGACAAGCAGGCGCCCTGCGGGCGCCCGCCAGGATGGCTTCATTGAGCCAACCAACGAGTAAATACCGTTCTGGTAACAAGGTCAGTTGTCCTCGTCGTCGCTCCCCCAGTAGGCATTGAGCTTTTTTCTCAGCACCAGTAACGCCGCCGTCTCGGCCAGCGCCGCATCCTTGCGGCGTAGTTCGCGCTCAAGCTCACGGATCCTTTTTTATCATCCCGTGACTGCCCTGAACTCGCCGTTTTCGCAGCTGGTTTTTGGGTGCTACTGGCGATAAACGCATTACGCCAATCGGTAATCTGCTCGGGAAAAATACCTTTCCTTCGGCAATATTCACCGATCTCCAGTTCCGACAGCGAACCTGTCTCTATGATGACCGCCAGTTTGGATTCGGCTGACCAATTTTCGGCGGGTTGTTTAGCGTCGGACAATTGCGTTCCTCTGGCAGCAGCTTGTTTGCGCCAATAATGGAGAGACATATCGCTGCAACCTTCGCGGCGAGCGACCTCCGCTGCTGAAAGGCTCAGGGGCGGAAGCATCATTTTCAGCAGTGCGGCTTTACGTTCATCTGAGTAGAAAGGCATGACCATACTCTTGCCGCCCCCGAAATGTGTTCAAAAAGCGGTGGACGCGACAACTACCCTGACACCGGGGGCACGGTCCAAATGTGGGAGCTGGCTTGCCTGCGATAGCATCGCCTCGGTGTACCTGAAAAACCGAGTTGTCTGCATCGCAGGCAAGCCAGCTCCCACAGAAAAGCAGAGCTGCATCCGTTTCAGATTTGGTTTTCGCTTTGGCTTTGGCTTTGGCTTTTGATCTGGCTTCTACCACTCAAGCCGGCCTGTAGGCCGCTGTGCTTTTGCTTTTGATCTTGATCTGACTGCCCCAATAAGCCCGAGGCCGAACGCAGGGATTGAGGAGCGGGTAAACCGGCAGGACGCCGGTTTAGCCGCGACGGGGCAGGGACGCCCCGTCGCGGCGGCCCGCGGAGCAATGCCGGAGTGAGGGAACACCGAGCCTAGGCGAGGTGCCGACAGGCGGGGCAGAGCGTTTTGGTTACTTTGCCGCTTTTGCAAAGTGACCCGCTGTAAGAGCGGAACCCTAAGTAGCCGTTACCGCAGCAACGGATATGTACACCATCAATCCCCCCCCTCCCCCAACTCCTCAATCATAATTTCCCGCATCCGAAACTTCTGAATCTTCCCCGTCACCGTCATCGGAAACTCATCCACAAATTTGAAATGCTTCGGCATCTTGAAGTGCGCAATCCGCCCCTTGCACCATGTCTGCAGCTCAAGTTCGTTGGCGACATGCCCGGGGTGGAACTTGATCCACGCGACGATCGCTTCGCCGTAGCGCTCATCGGGAATCCCGATCACCTGCACATCCGCCACCGCCGGGTGGGTAAAGAAAAACTCCTCCAGCTCCCGCGGGTACACGTTCTCGCCGCCGCGAATGATCATGTCCTTGTTGCGCCCGGCGATGCACACATAACCGTGCTCATCCATGGTGGCCAGGTCGCCGGTGTGCATCCAGCCCGCCTCATCAATGGCCCCGCGGGTGGCCTCAGGATTGTTCCAGTAACCAAGCATCACGCTGTAGCCACGGGTGCACAGCTCGCCTATCTGGCCCCGGGCCACAGTGTTGCCTGCCTCATCGATAATCTTGCTTTCCAGTTGCGGCTGGGTACGCCCAACGGTGGTCACGCGGCGCTCCAGGTCGTCATCCGGCCCGGTCTGTAATGACACCGGGCTGGTTTCGGTCATGCCGTAGGCAATCTGTACCTCGCTCATGTGCATCTCGCTGATGACCCGGCGCATCACCTCGATAGGGCAGGTGGCGCCCGCCATGATCCCGGTGCGCAGACGCGACAGGTCGAATTCGCCGCGGCGCGGGTGATCGAGCATGGCAATAAACATGGTGGGCACGCCGTAGAGCCCGGTGGCCTGTTCTTCGGCGACGGCGGTCAGGGTCAGCAGCGGGTCGAAGCCGTCATTCGGGTAGATCATGGTCGTGCCGTGGGTGATGCAGCCCAGGTTGCCCATCACCATGCCGAAGCAGTGATACAGCGGCACCGGAATCACCAGGCGGTCTTGCGCCGTCAGGCCCAGGCTTTCGCCGACCATATAGCCGTTATTGAGGATGTTGTGGTGACTGAGGGTGGCCCCCTTGGGGAAGCCGGTGGTGCCGGAGGTGTACTGGATGTTGACGGGTTGATCGAAGTGCAGGCTGGCCTGGCGGGTGTGCAGTTGCTCGGGCGCGACGCCCGCGCCGAGGGCCGCCAATTGTGACCAGGGCGTGAACCCCGGGGGCGGGTTGGCATCGAGGCTGATGATGCCGCGCAGGTCGGGTTTCAGTTCCTGCAACATTCCGTGGTAATCGGAGGTCTTGAATGACCCGGCGCACACCAGCCACTGGCAACCGGATTGCTTGAGGACGTACTCCAGCTCACTGCTGCGATACGCCGGGTTGATATTGACCAGAATCACGCCGAGCTTGGCGCTGGCAATTTGGCTGATGCACCACTCCGCGCAGTTGGGAGCCCAGATGCCCAGGCGGTCGCCGGTTTGCATGCCCATGGCCAGGAACGCACGCGCATGCAAATCAACCGTCTCTGCCAGTTGCCGCCAGGTGTAGCGACGCGGTTGATGGCGTACCACCAGCGCTTCGCCGTCAGGGTACTGCGCAACCGTGTTATCGAAGGCTTGGCCAATGGTCATGGCGAGCAAGGTCTTGTCCTGCCTGCCACGGCTGTAACTCTGATTCGTCTGATCCATAACGACCCCTGTTGTCTTTTTTGTAGGTTGACGTAAACGTAAACTACGATTGACAGTCCTGCAACGCAAGCTTACGTTAACGTAAAGGTGATCGCCCTCCCCGGCGCATCGGCCACACAAAAACAACGTTAAAAGGTGCCCGTCCATGAGTTACCCCTCCCTGAACTTCGCCCTCGGTGAAACCATCGACATGCTGCGTGACCAGGTGCAGTCCTTCGTGGCCAAGGAACTGGCGCCGCGCGCTGCGCAGATCGACATCGACAACCTGTTCCCCGCCGACATGTGGCGCAAGTTCGGCGACATGGGCCTGCTGGGCATCACCGTGCCGGAAGAATACGGCGGCGCCGGCCTGGGCTACCTGGCCCACGTGGTGGCCATGGAAGAGATCAGCAGGGGTTCGGCGTCGGTGGCGTTGTCCTACGGCGCGCACTCCAACCTCTGCGTCAACCAGATCAACCGCAACGGCACCCACGAACAAAAACTCAAGTACCTGCCCAAGTTGATCAGCGGCGAACACATCGGCGCCCTGGCCATGAGCGAGCCGAATGCTGGCTCCGACGTAGTTTCCATGAAGCTGCGCGCCGATAAACGCGGCAGTGTGTACGTGCTCAACGGCAGCAAGACCTGGATCACCAACGGCCCCGACGCCAATACCTACGTGATCTACGCCAAGACCGACCTGGAAAAGGGAGCCCACGGCATCACCGCGTTTATCGTCGAGCGCGATTCGAAGGGCTTCAGCCGCAGCAACAAGTTCGACAAACTCGGCATGCGCGGCTCCAACACCTGCGAGCTGTTCTTCGATGACGTCGAAGTGCCGGAAGAAAACATCCTCGGCGTGCTGAATGGCGGCGTGAAGGTGCTGATGAGCGGCCTCGATTACGAACGCGTGGTGCTGTCCGGCGGCCCCACCGGGATCATGCAGGCCTGCATGGACCTGATCGTGCCCTACATCCACGACCGCAAACAGTTCGGCCAGAGCATCGGCGAGTTCCAGTTGATCCAGGGCAAGGTCGCCGACATGTACACCCAACTCAACGCCAGCCGTGCCTACCTGTATGCGGTGGCCCAGGCCTGCGAGCGCGGCGAAACCACGCGCAAGGACGCCGCCGGGGTGATCCTCTACAGCGCCGAACGCGCCACCCAGATGGCCCTCGACGCGATCCAGATTCTCGGCGGCAATGGCTACATCAATGAATTCCCGGCGGGTCGTCTGCTGCGTGACGCCAAGCTGTATGAAATCGGTGCGGGTACCAGTGAGATCCGGCGCATGTTGATCGGTCGCGAACTGTTTAACGAAACCCGCTGAACGGAGCGCGCCCCATGGCAACCCTGCACACCCAGCTCAACCCGCGCTCGACGGAATTCGCCGCCAACAGTGCGGCGATGCTCCAACAGGTCGACGCTCTGCACAGCCTGCTCGCCCAGGTGCAGCAAGGCGGCGGCGCCAAGGCCCAGGAACGCCATACGTCCCGGGGCAAGCTGTTGCCGCGCGAGCGGATCAATCGTTTGCTCGACCCGGGCTCGCCGTTTCTGGAACTCAGCCAACTGGCGGCGTATCAGGTGTATGGCGAAGACGTGCCCGCGGCCGGCGTGATTGCCGGGATCGGCCGTGTGGAGGGCGTCGAATGCATGATCGTCGCCAACGACGCCACGGTAAAAGGCGGCTCGTACTACCCGCTGACCGTCAAGAAACACCTGCGCGCCCAGACCATCGCCGAGCAGAACCGCCTGCCGTGCATCTACCTGGTGGACTCCGGCGGCGCCAACCTGCCGCGCCAGGATGAAGTGTTCCCGGACCGCGAGCACTTCGGGCGGATCTTCTTCAACCAGGCCAACATGAGTGCCCAGGGCATTCCGCAAATCGCGGTGGTGATGGGTTCCTGCACCGCCGGTGGCGCCTACGTGCCGGCGATGGCGGACGAAGCGATCATGGTCCGCCAGCAAGCCACCATCTTCCTCGCCGGCCCGCCGCTGGTGAAGGCGGCGACCGGCGAAGTGGTGAGTGCCGAAGACCTGGGCGGTGCCGATGTGCACTGCAAGATCTCCGGGGTGGCCGACCACTACGCCGACAGCGACGAGCACGCCCTGGCCCTGGCCCGGCGCAGTGTGGCCAACCTCAATTGGCGCAAACTGGGCCAGTTGCAGCAGCGCACGCCGGTTGCGCCGCTGTATTCCAGTGAAGAGCTGTACGGCGTGATCCCGGCCGACGCCAAGCAACCGTTCGATGTGCGCGAAGTCATCGCGCGGCTGGTGGACGGTTCGGTGTTCGATGAGTTCAAGGCGCTGTTCGGCACTACGCTGGTGTGCGGCTTTGCGCACCTGCACGGCTACCCGATTGCGATCCTGGCCAACAACGGCATCCTCTTCGCCGAAGCCGCGCAGAAAGGCGCGCACTTTATCGAGCTGGCCTGCCAGCGCGGGATTCCGCTGCTGTTCCTGCAAAACATCACCGGCTTTATGGTCGGCCAGAAATACGAAGCCGGCGGTATCGCCAAGCACGGCGCCAAGCTGGTGACGGCCGTGGCCTGTGCCAAGGTGCCGAAATTCACCGTGATCATCGGTGGCAGCTTCGGCGCCGGTAACTACGGCATGTGCGGCCGCGCCTACGACCCGCGCTTCTTGTGGATGTGGCCCAACGCACGCATCGGCGTGATGGGTGCCGAACAGGCGGCCGGCGTGCTGGTGCAGGTCAAGCGCGAACAGGCCGAGCGCGCAGGCCAGGGTTTCAGCAGCGAAGAGGAAGCCGCGATCAAGCAGCCGATCCTCGACCAGTACGAAACCCAGGGCCACCCCTACTACTCCAGCGCACGGTTGTGGGACGACGGCGTCATCGACCCGTTGCAGACCCGCGACGTGCTGGCCCTGGCCTTGTCCGCCGCACTGAACGCCCCCATCGAGCCGAGCCGCTTCGGCGTGTTCCGCATGTAAATGGAGCTGCACCCCATGAGCGATTTCAACACCCTCGAACTGGTCACCGACCCGCGTGGCTTTGCCACCCTGTGGCTCAGCCGTGAAGCCAAGAACAACGCGTTCAACGCCGAAATGATCCGCGAACTGATCATCGCCCTCGACCAGGTCCAGGGCGATCCGGCCCTGCGCTTCTTGGTACTGCGCGGGCGCGGCAAACACTTCAGCGCCGGCGCCGACCTGGCCTGGATGCAGCAGTCGGCCGAGCTGGATTACCACACCAACCTGGACGACGCCCGGGAACTGGCGGAGTTGATGTACAACCTGGCCAAGCTGAAGATCCCGACGCTGGCCGTGGTTCAGGGCGCGGCCTATGGCGGTGCCCTGGGGTTGATCAGTTGCTGCGACATGGCCATCGGCACTGATGAGGCGCAGTTCTGCCTGTCGGAAGTGCGTATTGGCCTGGCGCCTGCAGTGATCAGCCCGTTCGTGGTGCAGGCGATCGGCGAGCGCGCAGCCCGTCGATATGCCCTCACGGCTGATCGTTTTGGGGGCCAGCGCGCACGGGAAATCGGGCTGCTGGCGGAGAGTTATCCGACGGCCGATCTGGATGTGCAGGTTGAACGGTGGGTCACCAATCTGCTGCTCAACAGCCCGGCGGCCATGCGCGCCAGCAAGGATTTGCTGCGTGAGGTCGGCCATGGGGCGCTCACCCCGGCACTGCGTCGCTACTGCGAAAACTCCATCGCGCGGATCCGCGTCAGCGCCGAAGGCCAGGAAGGCTTGCGCGCCTTTTTGCAAAAACGCTCGCCCAACTGGCAGTCCCAGGAGCCGCGTTCATGAAGACGCTTACCACTGTATTGGTGGCCAACCGCGGCGAAATCGCCTGCCGGGTGATGCGCACCGCCAAGGCCATGGGCCTGACCACCGTGGCCGTGCACAGCGCCACGGACCGTGACGC
Organism: Pseudomonas sp. PAMC 25886; assembly: GCF_000242655.1. Classification (NCBI taxonomy): domain Bacteria; kingdom Pseudomonadati; phylum Pseudomonadota; class Gammaproteobacteria; order Pseudomonadales; family Pseudomonadaceae; genus Pseudomonas; species Pseudomonas sp. PAMC 25886. Next base: position 89,271 of record NZ_AHHC01000014.1, on the reverse strand, counting down.
ACGGCATGCCCGCGAGGCGGATATTCGTGTGGACCTGGGCGGCAGCAAGGCCGCCGACAGTTACCTGCAAATCGACAAGCTGATCGCCGCGGCCCAGGCCAGCGGCGCCCAGGCCATTCACCCGGGTTACGGGTTTCTGTCAGAGAACGCCGGGTTCGCCCGCGCCATTGAAGCCGCCGGGTTGATCTTCCTCGGCCCGCCCGCCTCGGCCATTGATGCCATGGGCAGCAAGTCGGCGGCCAAGGCATTGATGGAGACTGCCGGCGTGCCGCTGGTGCCGGGTTACCACGGCGACGCCCAGGACCTGGAGACCTTTCGCCAGGCGGCCGAGCGCATAGGTTACCCGGTGCTGCTCAAGGCCACGGCAGGCGGTGGCGGCAAGGGCATGAAAGTGGTCGAGGACGTCAGCCAGCTGGCCGAAGCCCTGGCCTCGGCCCAGCGTGAAGCGCTGTCCTCGTTTGGCAATGCGCAGATGCTGGTGGAGAAGTATTTGCTCAAGCCGCGTCACGTGGAAATCCAGGTGTTCGCCGACCAGCATGGGCATTGCCTGTACCTCAACGAGCGCGATTGCTCGATCCAGCGGCGCCACCAGAAAGTCGTCGAGGAAGCACCGGCACCGGGCCTGAGTGCCGAGCAACGCAAGGCCATGGGCGAGGCGGCAGTTCGTGCGGCCCAGGCCATCGGTTATGTGGGTGCGGGCACGGTGGAGTTTCTGCTGGACGCACGGGGCGAGTTTTTCTTCATGGAGATGAACACCCGGCTGCAGGTGGAACACCCGGTGACCGAAGCCATCACCGGCCTGGACCTGGTGGCCTGGCAGATTCGTGTGGCCCAGGGCGAGCCACTGCCTATGACTCAGGAGCAGGTGCCACTGCGGGGGCATGCGATTGAAGTGCGGTTGTACGCCGAGGACCCGGCCAATGATTTCCTGCCGGCCACCGGGCACCTGGCGCTGTACCGCGAATCCACGCCCGGGCCGGGGCGTCGGGTGGACAGCGGCGTCGAACAAGGCGACAACGTGTCACCGTTCTACGACCCGATGCTGGGCAAGCTGATTGCCTGGGGCGAAGACCGCGAGCAGGCGCGTCTGCGGCTGCTGGGTATGCTGGATGAATTTGCCGTGGGTGGCTTGAAGACCAACCTGGGCTTTTTGCGGCGCATCATCGGCCATCCGGCGTTTGCGGCTGCCGAGCTGGATACCGGGTTTATCCCGCGTTATCAGGATGAGCTGCTACCGGCCCCCGGCGAGTTGAGTGATGCGTTCTGGCAGGCCGCGGGCCAGGCGTTCATGCAAACCCGGCCGAGCGCTGATTCCAGTTCACCCTGGGCCGACACCCATGGCTTTCGCGCCGGGTTGCCCGCCGAGGTTTCCCTGCATTTGAGCTGCAACGGCCAGGATCGCCTGGTCACCCTGCAAGCCGGCGTCAACCCGCCCCGGTTGCACGGCGAGCAGTTGCTGATCGACCGGCAAGGTGTGCGCCGCTCTCATCTGGCGGTGCGCGAGGGCGGCAGCCTGTTTCTGCGTTGGGACGGCGAAGTGCACAGCGTCAGCCTGTTCGACCCGATCGCCGCCGTCGACGCCAGCCAGTCCTATCAGGGAGGCCTGACCGCACCGATGAACGGCAGCATCGTGCGGGTGTTGGTGGACGTCGGCCAAACGGTGGAAGCCGGTACGCAACTGGTGGTGCTGGAAGCCATGAAGATGGAACACAGCATTCGCGCGCCCCATGCCGGGGTGGTCAAGGCGCTGTATTGCCAGGAAGGTGAAATGGTCAGTGAAGGCAGCGCACTGGTGGAACTGGAAGCCACGAGCTAAAACCTTGTGACCGCCTGCACCACCACACCGATGATGCGGCACTCCTCGCTGAACAGCATTTTCGGGTAAGTCGGGTTGAGCGGTACCAGGTAAAGCTGACCGCTGTCCTTCACCAGTTTGCGCAAGGTGGCCTGGGGATTAAATGCCCATTGGGCCACCACCAGTTTGCCCGGCTCAGGCCGGATGGCCGGGTCCACCAGCACCATCATGCCCTCGGTGATACACAAGCCGGCGGGGGCGGTCATGGCATCGCCGATCACCCGCAGCCAGAACGCCTTGCCACGGGCCTGATAGTCACTCATCCGGAAACGTGCAGCACCGTAAGGCCGGGATTCTTCCTGCAATGGATACCCTCCTTTCCCTTCGCTCACCGGGTAACGGTAATGGGGGTTGTAGTGCGGCGTTGGCTCCAACTCTTCTTCCACCGGTGCGACCGCTTTTTCGCGAACCACCAGCGCGACCTCAAGGTCGCCAAGACCCAGTTCGTCCATCACCCGATTCATGTCGGCAAGGCTCGGCACCCGGCGCTTGTTCAGCCAATGGCCGACTCCGCCCTGGGACATGCCCAGGCGTGAGGCCAACTGATCCTGCGTGACCTTGCGGTCTTTCATGCTGGCCTTGACCAGTGCAATCCATTTATCCATGGGGCCCGACAATACGTTGTGTACTCGCAGCGACAATAAACAGTTTGTAGTAATCAATAAAACGCCATAAATACGATTAGTACTAATATCGGTTGCAGGCTTTCGACATCCACCCAGAGCACCGACTTCATGACGACAACCCCGTATCCCCTGCCCGAAACCTGCGACGAAGACGAGCTGCTGTTCATGCGCAGCAGCGGCGCTGCCCAACGCGCGCTGGACTATTACTTGAAAGAGGATCTCGCCACGCCGTCCGCTGACGACGCCTTGTTTACAGTCAAACCGAGCATCAGTGATGAGGAAGCGCTGGTGCACGCCTCCGACCTGCTGCGCAGTGCCGCAGCCACTGCCTACGAATCGGCAAACAGCAGCCACGGCAACAGCCGGGACCTGGCGTTTTCAGTGGTCTATTTGATTGATATGGCGAAGGTGATGGTGGAGCGGTCGCTACGGCTTTCGACCCGGGAGGCCGAACACTCGGCGAGGATGTAACAGACGCGAAGGAAAAATATTTCTATCTGGCGGATAAAAACATTTGACTTGCAAATGATAATGATTATTATTATTATTGGACCTAGCTGATCGCGAGATCAGTCGATAGACCAAGAGACCTTAGGTCGGACTCTTGGAATATCTCCTCATCAGGCTAATCACGGTTTTTGACCCGGCTCTTTGGCCGGGTCTTTTTTTTGCCAGTTTTTCCTGGCGTGGCTTCAGGCTAATGAAGACTGTGTGTTGCTTGATGGCGCGCATGGTAGCAAAAGACTATCGCCAAAAGAAAGTCGATCCGGCGCTCTGGCCCGGTTCTTTCAAAAATAGCACTTGAGAATCAATCTCATAGATTCTAAGCTGCTGCGGCGTCATGGACGACGCCCCCTCTTCCCCCGCAAAAAATTGCATCCAGGCTTTACCCCGCTCCGGTGTAAAATGCCCGCCACAACACTCATATTCAGGCAACCAGACTATGACCGTGGCCTTGACCTCCATCAAGATCAGCACCGACTTCGACAGCGGCAATATCCAGGTGCTCGACGCCAGTGATGCCCACCAGTTGCTGCTGGCCATCAAGCCCGATACACGCAGCCAACACTTCCAGTGGTTCCACTTCAAGGCCGAAGGCATGCACGTGGGCCACAGCCACACCTTTCGCCTGAGCAACGCCGGCCACTCTTCCTACAAGCACGCCTGGAGTGGTTACAACGCCGTGGCGTCCTACGACCATATCAACTGGTTTCGGGTACCCACCCGCTTTGATGGCGAGACGCTGCACATCACCCTCGAAACCCGGGAAAAACAGGCCTGGTTCGCCTACTTCGAACCCTACAGCCGCGAACGCCATGCCTGGCTGATCGACCAGGCGCTGAACCGCGCCGGCACGCAATTGCTGGCCACCGGCAAGAGTGTCGAAGGGCGTGATATCCCGCTGCTGCGCCGGGGCAAAGGCGAGGCCAACAAGCGCAAGGTCTGGATCATCGCCCAGCAGCATCCCGGCGAGCACATGGCCGAATGGTTTATGGAAGGCATCATCGAACGCCTGCAACAGGACGGTGACGCCGAGCTGAAAAAACTGCTGGCCGCCGCCGACCTGTACCTGGTGCCCAACATGAACCCCGATGGCGCGTTCCATGGCCATCTGCGCACCAACGCCATGGGCCAGGACCTTAACCGGGCCTGGCAAAGCGCGAGCCAGGAGATCAGCCCGGAAGTGCTGTTCGTCCAGCAGCAAATGGAAAAGTATGGCGTTGACCTGTTCCTGGATATCCACGGCGACGAAGAAATCCCCTACGTGTTCACCGCCGGCTGCGAAGGCAACCCCGGCTACACGCCGCGCATCGAGCAATTGGAAAAACACTTCCGCAGCCACCTGAGCGGCCTCACCCGCGACTTCCAGACCGTGCACGGCTACACCCGCGACCTGCCGGGGGAAGCCAACATGACGCTGGCGTGCAACAGCGTCGGCGAGAAGTTCGACTGCCTGTCCCTGACCCTGGAAATGCCCTTCAAGGACAACGACGACGCGCCCAACCCGCACACCGGCTGGTCGGGCAAACGCTCGATGCAGTTGGGCAAGGATGTGCTGAGCACCGTGGCGGACATCGTCGGCGTACTGCGCTGATCCCTGCACCCGGCGACCGCTGCGCAATCGCAGCGGTCGCCGGGCAAGGTGTCAGTCCTTGGTTCCAGTCATGCTTTGCAGCACGCCGTCACGCCGGATCAAACCGTGGAACAGCGCCGCCGCCAGGTGCAACAGCACGGTCAGAAACAGCAAATACGCCAGATACCCGTGAGCCTTGCGCAACACCGCAAACAACGGCGCATTCGCGCCGACCAGCGCCGGCAGTTGCACCGAACTGCTGAGCATCACCGGATCGCCGGCCGCCGAAATCATCGCCCAACCCAGCAGCGGCAACACCAGCATCAGGGCATACAGCACCACATGGGACGCCTTGGCCGCCAGCGCTTGCCACAGCGGCAAGTCCGCGGGAAGCGGCGGCTGACGCGTGGAAAAACGCACGACCAAGCGCACGATCACCAGCGCCAGGATCGCAATACCCAACGGCTTGTGCAGATGGATCAGCCACTCATGGCGCTCCGACACCGACGCCACCATGCCCGCGCCAATAAACAGCATGGCGATGATCATCAACGCCATGAGCCAATGCAGCAGCCGCGCCAGCGGGGCGAAAAACCGGGGTTGAGCATTCATGGCTTCGACTCCTGTGGGGCGCTGTGCAACTGGCTGACTTCGCTGGTGCGACGCAGGTAAGAACTGGCGTACGCCGCCGAACGGGCGGCCAGCAGTGGGTCATTCGAGGCTTCGATACCGCTCGGCAGAATCAGTGGATCAAAGTTGATGTCGCGGCAGTCGCCGTCCATTTGCGGCTGGCTGCTTTCCAGCACCAGCGTGCCCGCGTTCAGCACTTTGTGCTCGCCGCTCCAGGTCTTGCTGGCGTCGTCCACCGGGTCGCCCGGGTTGGCCAGTGTGACGTTCAACTGCCAGCGCAACGGGCCGGCTCCCAGGCGCTGCGCCAGGTCTTTTTCAAGGAAATCGCCGCCGGCTGGCGCCGTGGCACCCGGTGCATCCTGGCTTTGTGGCACGACGCCCCAACGCACGGCCTGGCGCTGGCCGCTGGCGTTCACCAGGTAAAACGCGTTGATACCGTTATAGGTTTCAGTGGCATAGCTGGCGGACGGCTTGGCGGTCTTGACCCAGGCCAGGAACGGCGCGGTCTCGGGATGCGCCGCGAAAAACGCCGGCATGGCAGTCGGGTTCGGCTTGCCGGTGGCCGGGTCTGGTGCACCGGCCTTGAGCATCGCAAAGAAGGCCTCGGGCGTGCCCACCGGGAACACCGGCATGCTGTTCATCCCGGTGCGCCATTGCTGGCCGTTAGCCAAGCTGAATTGCAGGGCAAAACTGCGGATCGGTACGCTGCTGTCCGGCGCATAAGGGTTGCCGCTGGGCAGCGCAAAACGCCCGATAACCGGCGTGCGCGCTTCACTGAAGACCTGGGCACTGGAGTACTGGCGCGCCTCGGGGCTGCTCTCGAAATAACCGGCCACGCACACGCCCTTGGCATGGTTGCGACGGTAACCAGGGTGCAAACCGTTGTTGGTTTCCAGGGCATTGACCAGGGTTTTGGGACGCAACCGTTGTGGGTCGAGGCTGCCATTGACGTAGGCGAACGCCCCGGCCACGACGGCAACCACCACGCCGATGCTGGCCAACCGAATTATCAGGCTTGCGGTGCTCAGCGGCGGACGGGGCGGTGATGAGTGATCTACCATGAAATAACTCCAGGGCCCAAGGCCTTGAGTGGGTGAAACATAAGGTCGGAACACTTGGGACGTACGCCAGCGCACTCTATTCCCTGGCCGGCTGTTTATTTTTATTGGCCTGGAATAACCTTCAACGCCGGACGTCTTCCTAGTCCCAGCGTAGTGACTAGCCAGAATCCCATGCACGAACTCGACGAACAGTTACGTGAACTCATCCCCAGGTTGCGGCGTTTTGCCGTGTCCCTGACGCGTAACAGCAGCAGTGCCGACGACCTGGTACAGGCCAGCCTTGAACGCGCGATCATCAGTTGGGCCGACAAACGCCTCGAAGGCGACTTGCGCGCCTGGCTGTTCTCGATCCTGTACCGGCAGTTTCTCGACGCCCACCGGCGTTCCCGGCGGTACACGCGCATGTTGGAGTTTTTCACCGGCCGCGATGATTCGCAGCCGTCGGTCGAGCGCACGGTCATCGCGCAATCGACCCTGCAAGCCTTCGATAAATTGAACACCGAACAACGTGCCCTGCTGCTATGGGTGTCGGTGGAAGGCTTGAGCTACAAAGAAGTCGCCGACATCCTTGAGGTGCCTGTGGGCACCGTGATGTCTCGCCTGTCCCGTGCACGCCAGGCCCTGCGCCAGCTCAGCGACGGCGAAATCACCAGCCCTGCCCTGCGGATACTCAAATGATCAGCCTGCCTCCCAGCGAACGCGATTTGCATGCCTACGTCGATCACCAGCTCCTGGACGCTGACCGCCGCCAGCTCGAAACCTGGCTGGCGGCCCACCCGGAGGTCGCCGCCCAGGTGCATGCCTGGCAGCAGGATGCACAGCACCTGCGGGCGTCCTTGAGCGGCGCACTGCAACAGCCGGCCAACCCCGAGCTGGACCCGGCCCTGATTCGCCAGCGGGTCAAACGCCAGTCACGCCGTCACCTCGCGACCGCTGCGGTGCTGTTGATCGCCGTGGGCGTGGGCGGCCTCGGCGGCTGGCAGGCCCGCCAGGCAACCCTGGCCGACAACGTGTTGCCCATGACCGACGCGATGCAGGCCTACCGCCTGTTCGCCCAGGACGGCATCCTGCCCGCCGACTACCACGTGCAAAGCGATGGCGACATGCAAGGCTGGCTCGACCGTTACTTCAACCAGGCCTACCGCCTGCCAGACCTGAGCCAGGCCGGGTTCAAGGCGGTCAGCGGGCGCCTGCTCAGCACCGAACAAGGCGCGGCGGCCATGGTGCTGTATGAAGACCCGCAAGGGCGGCGCATCAGTTTCTACATTCGCCCGCCAGGCCCGGAAAACAAATTCCTGCCCCGGGGCAGCCGCAGTGCCGACGGTCTGCAGGCCGAGTACTGGTCGGGCGCGGGCTACAACTATGCGATGGTCAGCCCGCAAGACCCGTCGACCACACAATTGCTCAAGCAGACGATGCGCTTCTAAAAGCCCACATCCAGCACCACGTTGTCGGTGTAGGTGCCGGCCGGTGGTGTGGCCTGGTTGGGATAGATCGCAGCGTTGTAGTTGAACACCTGGCTGCCGGTGCCCAGGCCATTTCCGGGATTCACCTCCGCCGTGGAGCTGGCGCGCCGGGCGGTGGTCACGCTGCCCCAGCGGGTGGTGGTGGCGCTTTTGAAGATGTCGTAATTCAGGAAGTTGCTCCCCGAGACCATCCGCCGCTGCCCCCCCACACTCACCGGGTTCAGTCCGTCGCTGATACCCACGGTGTACGCACTGCCCTTGGTGCAGGTAATAGTGGCCTGCCCGTTCACGCTGGAAAAACCACTGATCACTGGCGCGCTGCCAAAACTGATATTGGGCGCGGTGATCTGGCAGTCGTTGCTCACCGTCATGCTCACCGTCAGATTAGCCGTACCCGTGCCGGAATCCCGGAAGACACACAGCGTCCCAACCCCCAGGACCGAGCAATAGTTCCAGACCCAGGCGATGCTGAGTGTCTCGGTGTAGAGCCCGGCAGCCACATTGCTTCCCGTGATCGAGCTCAGGTAAAGCGGCAAGGTTTTGGTGCCCGGCCCGGAAACCAGGCCAACGCTTTGAGCAATGCCGGTAGCACCGAAATCGAATTGGACGCCACGGGTAATCGGGTAACTGGTGCTGTTATTGCCGTAAATCGTATAGCCGATGACATCCCCGGTAGGCCCCACCATGCCGCTGGTCGCCGAGGTGATGGTTGCATAGAAGTGATCACTGGCCGCCAGCAGCGAGATCAGCGTGGCCCCGCAGTTCAAGCCGGCATTGGTGGTAGAACTGGTCTGGGCGGCGGTGCGTACCGTCATCGAACTGATCGAGCCAAAGCTGGCCGGCGAGGTGGTTCCCGGCACCGTACACGCGGCCATGGCCGGGGTCGAAACCCCCAGGCCCACCAGCACCAGCCATCCAACTATCCATCCCTTGCCCCGCACACTCACACTCCTTATGTCATTGGCAAACCAGCGGCCCGATCAGCGGCACCTGCTCCTCGTTGATATCCAGGTCGAACGTCGCCTGACAGGTACGGCCCTCGCCCACAGTGACCTGCAAGGTGTTGTGGGCCGCCAGGTTCTCCAGGTACACCAGGCCATCCCAACCCACCACCGCCCGCGCCCCGGTTTGTTCATGGCGCACCTGACTGCCCAGCGGCAGGTCCTGATGCTGTGCATCCACCAGGGTGATACTGGCCGCTACCACCCGGCGCAGCGGGAACTCCAACAAGTAGCCACTGCCGCGCCGTACCGCCACGCGCTGCTCGACGTTGGGGGTCTGCACATTGACCGGCAGGTTCAGCGGGTCGATTTCATATTTGCCGCGGTAGTAAGCGCTGCTCCACGGCACCAGCAGATGCCCGTTGCGATCGGTTTCACCCACCAACTGGTTTTCGTAGAGCACCGGCACCCCGGCATAACCGTCGGTGCTCACCACCACAAACGCGTCATTGACCCGGTTGGCCGTGAACACTTGCTTGTCCATCCACACCAGCGAGCCGTTGGCGTCCGCCCAACGGGTTTCGGCGTCGCTGCTGCCGTACACGCCCGCCTGCAATTGCACCGACTGCATGCGCCAGGTCAGATCGGCCTGGCGATACGCCGGCCCGTCGCCGCTGGCGTAACCCAGGTTGTAGCCCACGCCGCCCTCGGAGGGCACCGCACGGCTGTAGTTGACCCGCTGGCGACTCTCGCCGGCCTGGCTGCGCTCGTTGCTCAGGGCCAGGCTGCCGTAGATGTCGAACGGGATCACCAACTGCGCCTGCATGGCCCAGTTGCTGTCGCCCACCTCGCGGTTGGCCGACAGATAGAAGCTGGTGTTGCGCCACAGCTGCTTGCTCCAGGTCAGGTTCAACAACCGGGTGCGTGAATCATCGGCGGCCTGCACATCGAAATAGCCGGCGCCGATGCTGCCGTAATCGTTGAGGTTCAGGCTCAGGGTCACCTGTTCGCTGCGTTTGCTGAGGCTGGCGTAAGGGGTGTCGACCAGGGTCAGGTCGGCGTACTGATCGCGGCGCTCCACCCGCTGGTACGACAGGCTGTAGCGCTGGTTGCTGTATTGATAACCGAAGCTCAGTTGCTGGCCGGTCTCGCCGTCAAACTGGCTTTGGCTGAGGGCCGTGTTGAGTACGCCGAAGTTGCCCAGCCTTACGTTGCCGCCCAGCCCGCCCAGGGTCAGGTCGCCTGAGGCTTCGGCATGGCTTTCCAGGGTGACGTAGTTCGAGACCCCGTAACGGAACGTGCCGCTGGCCACGCCGGGCCCGTAGCCAAAATCCCGAAGGGTGTAGTCCCGACGTAAATTACCGGCCGCCACCGAAAAATCCGACAAGCCTTTTTGCAGCAGGGTGCTGGTGACGTAGAACGGCACCGTGGTCGACACTTGCCGGCCCAGGGCATCGGTGGTGACCACCACGGCTTCCCCCGCACCGTTGATAAACGGTACGTTGGTCAGGGTGTAAGGACCCGGCTGCAAGTCGGCGCTGCTGGATTTGTAGCCGTTGATAAACAGGTCCACCGACGACGGCACCGCCGCCTCCCCGGCAAACTGTGGCAAGGGATAGGTCACCAGGTCGGGGCGTACGCCGAAGTCCCGCGACACTTGCACCCCGCCCAGGCGCACCGAACTGCTCCACGGCAACGCGCCGCTGATCACGTCGCCCGCTTCGTAGGTCAGCAGGCGCTCATCGTCGGAAAAGCGCCAGGTGGTGTCATAGCGCCGATAGCCATTGTTCAGGGCGCTGCCATTCGTCTGGCCGCCAAACGTGTTGCGGTATTGGCCGGTATTGGACAGGGTGCCCCACGTATCGAACAGCCGCAGTTCGTTGAAGACGCCCAGGTAAGTGCCGGCGTCATCTGTGTCATTCAGGTAGGCATCGTAGTTGAGCAACGCACCAAAACTGGTGAGTGCCTCGCTGCGCGGATAGTTATTGCGGTGGCCGATAAACTGCTCCGGCAGCCACGCCGGCGGCACCGTCAGCATCAGGCGCTGGCCCTGGCTGTCATAGTCGGTGTGCAGGCCGGGCACGTGGTCCAGCGCGACCTCGCTGGTGATCTCAGCCGGCAGTTTCATGCCGACATCCCGCAACGTCGCCGCCGGCAGAAACAACCCGCCGGCACGCTGATCCACAGCGACCACCCGGCCGGTGTCCATCTGGTTGACCACCAGTTCGAGGAACAACTGTGCATCGGCAACAGCCTCCATACTGCTGGGGGGCGGTGGCAACGGAGCGGCCACGCCAAGCGGCGCAAGCGCCAGGCCAGACAGGCCTCCCACCACCCACACCGATCGCCATAGACTGCGAGCCCGATCATGGCTCACCAAGGCTTTGTGTCCATCAATGGACATCTCCATCCGTTAAGACCAAGGGCTACTCCATGCCCTATTCCATCGCGTTACCGTCCCGGTGCAAGACTCTCCAGTTGCGTTGCGCCATTGACCCGCACCTGCAACGGCTGATCGCCAGCGACCCCTTCCGGCACCGGCCAGCGCATGGTCGCCCCCGGCAGTACATAGCCCAGCAGGCCGTCCACCAGCGGCCGGGTCTGACCGCCCTGCTTGAACGCCACATCGGTCAGCCGCGCGTGCACCGCGCCCTGGTTGCGCATCTCCACGTAATTGCGCCCGCCGACGCTGACTTTTTTCCAGCTCAGGTCAGGCTTGCCCGCGCCCTTGGGGTCGCGTTGGCGGGTGGCGTCTTCCTTGCTCCACAGGCCTGCGCCGTAGGCGAACAAGGGCACCGAATAGCGCATCTGAAAGCGGATCGCGGCGGCTGTCTTGCCGTCAGCGGCGGGCGTTTCAGGGGCGGCGGCAGGAATTTCGTCGATGATGATCCGATACGCCAGCTCCTGGCCCGGCGGCACTTCCCGGGTCCGGGTCAGGCGCACCAGTTGTTTTTGCCCCGGCTCGATCTTCGCCACCGGCGGGCTGCCAATCACGTCGCGCTGGTTCTGGTACTGCTCGTCAAACCCGCCCTGGCTCCAGGCAAACACTCGAATCTGCAGGTTGGCGGTCTCTGTACCGCGGTTCTCCAACCACAAGGCGCTGGCCTGTTGATCGGCCTCCAGCACCGGGTCGATGGGCCAGATCAGCACTGAGCTGGCGGCCTGGGCCTGCCCCGCCCCCAACGCCACCAAACCGATAAAACCCGCAACCCAATACCGCCGGGAAGCTGCAAACATAGATTTCACTCCTTATGCCAATCGCCTTACCAGGACAGCTGCACCTGCAGCACGTCGCTGTACGTCCCCCCAGGCTGATTACCCGGTAACACCACCCGGCCGTAAATCGGCAGGGTTATAGCGTTTGCGTTGCTGTAGCTCACGCTGACGCTTTGGCTGATCCCCAGGCTTTGGCTAAATGCCGCGTCCCGAAACAGCTGATACGCCACTTGGGCACTGCCACTATTGAGCTGCATGCGCCGGCCACCGACGTTGTGCAAACCGCCATCCACGGTCATGTTCAAGGTGACGCCCGGCGTGCACTGCAGCGTTACCCCGCCGCTCAGCGCCACCGAGACCGTACTGGTCGACAACGACGAATAGCTGCCGAACGCCAGGCTGCCGTAATTCGTGCCGCCGCCCACCACCAGGCAGCCCGCGGCAATCGTCGCGCTGACCTGGATTGTCTGGCTGGTCACCGCCAGCAACGACAACGGCATCCCCCAACCGGTGATGACCGCCAGCGTCGCCCAGCAGGCCCGCTTCATGGCACTAGAACGTCAGTTGCACGGACACCGTGTCGGTATAGGTACCGGCCGGCAGCCCCGTCTTGCCCACGGCCTGGCCGTAGATATTCACGGTTTGCGCAACGCCGGTGCTCGGGGCGAGGTTGATGGTGCCGTTGATCGCCAGGATCGATGAATGCCCGGTGTCGGTGTAGAAGTCGTACGGCACGTAATTGGCGACGCCGTCGTACAGCGCCCGGGTGCCGCCGGTGGATTGGCCGTCATGGGACCCGGCCCCCACAGTGATCACCGGCGAGGTGCCCGATGAACACTGAATCGACAACGCGCCCCCGCCGCCGCCCAGCACCTGGCCGGACTGCGTGGTGAACTGGCTGTTGGTGGTACCGAAATTGATCGTACCGAAGTTCAACCCGGTGGTGCCGCCGACGCCGTTGACCAGGCAACTGTTGGTCAGGATCAGGGTCGAGCTGATCTGCCCGGTGACCGTGGTGGCCGCCTGGGCACTCGACACCCAGACCAGTGCCATCAGTGGAAAAACTGCTTTCGAAACAAGTGCATGCATGATGTCCATCCTCATGGTTTACCAATCCAGAGTCACCGTCAGGGTGTCTGTGTAGATGCCGGCCGGTAGGGCCCTGGTATTCGCCACCACCGAGCCGAATACCGGGATCGGTACTTGTGCGCCCTTGGTCACGACGAAATTGCGTTGCTGGCCGATGCTGTAGGTGTTCCGGCCTGCGGGGTCGGCCGACAGCCGATACGGTATGGTTTGGCGGCCATTGCTCAGGCGCCGGGTGGTGCCGTCGCCATGAGCGCCGCCGTCGATGGTCACGGTGAAGCTGCTCACCACCGACGGGTTGCAGGAGACCGCCAGCGCCGCCTTGTCGCCGTCACTGACACTGGCACCCAGGCGGTTGTCCCAGGTGGGCCCGTGGCTGCCAAAGTCCAGCAAGGCCGAGCCTCCGTCGGGGCTGACCGGCGCGCTGTCGGCGCCTTTGCTCACCTGGCAACTGGCAGTAATCACCAGCCGCGCGTGAATCTGACCGGTGACCGCCGCCGCCTGGGCGTCCTCCGCCAGGAGCAACAGGCCGCCCAGCACGATGCAGGCCAGGGCCCGGCTTACCATGTCACCGTCACTTTGAGCAGGTCGGAATAACGCCCCACCGCCGGGACTTCCTTGAGCGGCTCAATGCGCCCATAGAGCGGCAGGTCCACCGTGCCGGAATCAGGCACGCGGCCACTCACCGGTACGTCCACGGCCAAGGGGATACGACGCGCCGCGTCGGCATAAATGCGGTAAGGAATGGGTTTGATCGAAGGGGCGGCGGCGCCCAGGTAACGCACGTCACCCACGCCGCCATGCAGGCCGCCGTCGACACGCACCTGATACGGCGTATCCGGGTTGCACTCCAGGCGTGGCTGGCGCTGGCTGATCAAGGCAGCACTCAACGGGCCCGCCGGGTCATCCAGACGGGAACTGCTGCCAAAATCCAGCACGCCGAGTTGCTCGATGCCGGCCTCGCGGGCGGTGCCCACCAGTTGGCAACCGCGCTGCACGTCGATGCGCACTTCAACCTGGAGCTGAGCGCCATAAACCGTGTTGCAGAGCATCGCGCTCATGATTGCCAAGACTGCGTGTCCCTTCACTGCCCCAAATCCTTATACAGGGGTGACTGCTTTGTATGAGGGTAGTCACTCAAGGGGATTCCGCCAGTCAGGTCACTGGTTTGGATCCCATTGAGCCATGCCTTTTCCAGATAGCTCGCGCCGCGCTTCCCTATTGGTCAAACCGCAACCGGCGCTCTAAAGTGGGCGACCACCGAAACACAGAGTGACTGACATTGGCTGCGTTACCGCCCCTGCTCAAACGGTTGCTGGGTAAACCTGCGGCGCCTGATTCCGCCCCCGGCATTACGACTTTTTTCCAGGACAAGGCCCGGCAACAGGGCTACACCCTCAGCGCCAGCCAGCTGCAGGTCATCGCGTGCATGGCCCGGCAAACCGCCCACCTGCTGGCCGGCCGTCCAACCCGCAGCCTGTACCTGCACGGTGCCGTGGGCCGGGGCAAAAGCTGGTTGCTGGACGGTTTTTTCCAGGCGCTGCCGATTGCCGAGAAGCAGCGCGTGCACTTTCACGATTTTTTCGCCCGCCTGCACCGCGGCATGTTTACCCATCGCCAGCAGCGCGACGCCCTGGCCGTGACCCTGGACGAACTGCTCGAAGGCTGCCGCGTGCTGTGCTTCGACGAGTTTCACGTGCATGACATCGGCGACGCGATGCTGATCAGCCGTCTGTTCAAGGCCCTGTTCCGGCGCGGGGTGTGGGTGCTGGTTACCTCCAATTACCCGCCCGCCGGGTTGTTGCCGAACCCGCTGTACCACCAGCGCTTCAAGCCGGTGATCGAGCTGATCAGTGCGCGCATGGACGTGATGGAAGTCAGCGCGCCCCAGGATTATCGCGGCCTGGCCCAGGCTCACGGTGAGCAGCGTTTCACCACCGGCCAGTTCGTCTGGCCGGGTACACCCGCGCAACGCGAGGCTCTGGATCTGCCGTCAGCGGATCACGCCCCGATCAGCCTGGCCGTCGGTGCCCGGAAACTGATTGCCCGCAGGCACCAGGGCCGCAGCATCGCCTTCACCTTCAGCGACCTGTGCGAGCAACCGACCGCCGTCATGGACTATCTGCAACTGTGCCGCGACTACGACCGCTGGATCATCGATGGCCTGCCACACCTGGCGGATTGCCCGATTGCCGCCCAACAACGCTTTATCAACCTGGTGGACGTACTTTACGACCAGGACAAGCAACTGACGCTGATCGGCGAGCAGCCGCTGGAGCAATCCCTGGGTGGCCAGGCCATCGACCTGGCGCGCACCGCCAGCCGCCTGGGGCAGTTGCAGAAGATCGGGCCACAACCCGCTATCATGAGCGCCATTCACGCCCCTATTGCCGAGTGACGCGCTGTTCATGGATACCCTTGCCCAACTCAAGGCCGGCCAATTGGCCGGTATCAAACGCCTGGACCTGCGCTGCGGGCTGACCGAGTTCCCCCGGGAAATCTTCGACCTGGCCGACTCCCTGGAAATCCTCAACCTCACCGGCAACGCCCTCAGCAGCCTGCCGGATGACCTGCACCGCCTGCCCCATTTACGCGTGCTGTTCTGTTCGGAAAACGCCTTTACCGAGCTGCCGGAATGCCTGGGCCAATGCGCACAGCTGAGCATGATCGGCTTCAAGTCGAACCAGATCAGCAGCGTCCCGGCGGCCGCCTTGCCGCCCCTGCTGCGCTGGCTGATCCTCACCGACAACCGCATCAGCCAGTTGCCGAGCGAACTGGGTGAACGGCCATTGCTGCAAAAACTGATGCTGGCCGGCAACCACCTGGAGCACCTGCCGCCAAGCCTGGCCCAGTGCAAAAACCTCGAACTGATCCGCATCGCCTCCAACCGCATGACCCGCCTGCCGGACTGGTTGCTGACCCTGCCGAGCCTGACCTGGCTGGCCTACGCCGGCAACCCGGTGGAAATGGCCGTGGAAGTGGCTCGCGATGACGCGACGCCGAACATTCCCTGGTCAGAGTTGTCACTGGGCGAGGTGCTCGGCGAAGGCGCTTCGGGGATCATCCGCAAAGCGTCCTGGACCCCGCCCACCGGGCCGGCCAAGGTGGTCGCGGTCAAACTGTATAAAGGCAGCATCACCAGCGACGGCTCGCCGTTGCACGAAATGCACGCCTGCATCGCCGCCGGGTTGCATGCCAATTTGATCAAGGTAGAAGGCCGGGTCGTCGGCCATCCCGAAGGCCAGGCGGCGCTGGTGATGCAACTGATCGAGCCGAGCTACCGCAACCTCGCGGCCCTGCCGAGCCTGGCGTCGTGCACCCGTGACATCTACGACCCCACCACCCGCTTCAGCGCGGACGTGGCGTTGCGCATGGCGCGAGGCATTGCTTCAGTGGCGGCGCACCTGCACGAGCAAGGCATCACCCACGGCGATCTGTACGGCCATAACATTCTGTGGAATGAAGCCGGCGAGTGCCTGCTTGGGGACTTTGGTGCCGCGTCGTTTCACGCCACGGTCGACAGCCTGGAAACCCGGGCGTTGCAGCGTATCGAAGTGCGGGCGTTCGGGGTGTTGCTGGGGGAGTTGCTGGAACGGATTGATGCGGGGTTGAGCGAGGAGAAACGCGTGGCACTGGAAAGCTTGCGGGATAACTGCTGCCAGCCGGAGGTGCTTGCCCGGCCTGGGTTCGAGGAAATCACAACTCTGTTGCGGTCTTCCTAACTCCGCTAAACCAAATGTGGGAGCAAGCCCGCTCCCACATTTAGATCGGGTTCTCACATCAAATGAGCGTTAACCCGCCAACCCGACAAACATATCCTGCACATCGTCATGGTTGTCCAAACCTTCCAGGAAGGCTTCGACTTCGGCCATCTGCTCATCGCTCAAACCGCTCACCGGGTTTTTCGAGATGTAGCCCAGCTTGGCCGACAACACGGTGAAGCCCTGCTCCGGCAACGCTTTCTGTACAGCGTCCAGGTCGGTGGTTTCGGTGATGAACAAGGTGGTGCCTTCTTCCTCGCCTTCCTCGAAATCCTGCGCACCGGCTTCAATCGCAGCCATTTCCGGATCGGCGTCCGGGCTGTCCGGCGAGGCTTCGATCAGGCCCACATGGTTGAAGTCCCAGGCCACGGAGCCGGAAGCACCGAGCTGGCCCTTGCGGAACGCCACGCGGATTTCCGCCACGGTGCGGTTGATGTTGTCGGTCACGCATTCAACGATCAACGGCACCTGGTGCGGGGCAAACCCTTCGTAGGTCACGCGGTGGTATTGCACGGTCTCACCGAGCAGACCGGCGCCTTTCTTGATCGCGCGTTCCAGGGTTTCCTTGGGCATCGAGGCCTTTTTGGCCTGCTCCACCACCAGGCGCAAATGTGCGTTGGTGGCAGTGTCGGCACCGTTGCGGGCGGCAATGGTGATCTCTTTCACCAGCTTGCCGAAGATCTTGCCCTTGGCATTGGATGCCGCTTCTTTATGTTTGACTTTCCACTGTGCGCCCATGACTCACTCTCTTCTGTCCATCGCGCCGAGACGTCTACTGGCCGGCGCTTTGGGGGCAGAGTTTATAGCGCTGAAACACTCTAATCCACCAAAAAACCGGCCATGCCCCTCAGGTGCGCAAGGGATTGATTGCGCGCTCACGGTCCGGCACAAAGTCGCCCACCTGCGCCAGCACTGCGGGCCTGGCATTCCAGTAGGGCATCAACACCAGCGAGGAAAACAGCGCAGCGCCGGCAAACACGATAAACACCGTGACCGTGTCAAAGTAGCCCGGCAGCAAGCCGCCGAGGATCGCCCCCACCGAACCGCAACCGTTGACGAACCCCGCCGCCGTCGCACCGGCCTTGGCGGTGCCGAAGTCAATGGCGGCGGTGCTGCTGATCATCGAGTCCGGCCCGTACAGCGTCAGGCCCATCACAAACAGCAGCGCCATCACCAGCGCCACGCTGCCAGTGTGCAAGGCGCCCATGAACAATGCCAGGGCCACGGTCAGCGCCAGCAGGCTGAGGACACAGGCCGGCATGCGCCGCGCACCGAACAACTTGTCGGAAGCCATGCCGATCATGATCGGCCCCAGCAATCCCGCCAGCTCGAACGCCGTCGGCACAATCGCCGCGCCGACCTTGCCCACCGACGGCATCTGCTCATACACAATCACCGGCCCCCACAGCAGGATGGCGTAACGCGCCGGTTTCAACAGAAAGTACGCCAGCCCCAGGGTCAACACGGTACGGTTGCGCAAGATGGCCCGCAGCGGTTCCAGCACGCTGGCGTTCTTCTCGGCGGCCGTCTGTTCCGGCTCGGGTTCCACTGCCGGCAACCCCACATCCTGTGGCGTGTTGCGCTGGAAGATGAAGAACAGCGCCGCCACCACGAAGACCACGGCGGCGCTGGAGATAAACGCCGCATGCCAGGTGCCGATCAGCGTATAGGCCCACCATCCGGCAA
Source organism: Pseudomonas sp. PAMC 25886 (assembly GCF_000242655.1). Taxonomy (NCBI): domain Bacteria; kingdom Pseudomonadati; phylum Pseudomonadota; class Gammaproteobacteria; order Pseudomonadales; family Pseudomonadaceae; genus Pseudomonas; species Pseudomonas sp. PAMC 25886. Next base: position 70,869 of record NZ_AHHC01000014.1, on the reverse strand, counting down.
ACGGCGACGCCACCAGGCCACCAAAGGCATAGCAAGAACTCCAAAGGCCCAGCACCCGCCCCCGCTGCTGTGCCGGGAAGAAGCTGCCCAGGTTCTTGCACAGCCCCGACCAGCCGGTGGACTGCGCCAGGCCCTGAATCAGCATGCAACTGATAAAGATCGGCAACGTGGCGAACGTGCCCATCACCAAGGCGGCAGCGGCGGAAATCAACAACCCGCCGAGCACCACCACACGCGGCCCGAAACGGTCGGCGAGCATGCCCCAGGTGAACTGGCCAACGGCATAGGCCGCGAGGTAGATGCCATCCAGGTTGGCCATCATCATCTTGTCCAGCGGGAAACTCGGGTCGTCGACGATCCCCAGTTTGGCCACCGAAAAGGCTTTGCGGGTGAAATAGAAGGCCGCATACGCCAGCCAGGTGATAGCGAAAATCTGCACGCGCCAACGCTTGATGCTACTCAAGGGAGTATTCATGGTGGTTCTGACCTCGGGTGTGAGTGTGCCGGCAGAATGAAAAGCAAACGCCTGTATTTTTATTGTTGAGCACTGCAATACCGACGCCTCGGAGGGCGCGGTACTGGTCAGATGAGCCCTGCTGGTAAGCACGCAAAGACCCATGGCCGCCTTAGGTGCAGGACTCGACCCGCGGCGACTGAGGGCTATCAAAGCAATGGCTGACTAATAGGTAAAATCGATTTATCGTATTTCAAATATAAGCTGAGCTTGTAAGAGGATTCGCGATGTCGGTGTCCCACGCCCAACTCAAAGCCTTCCATGCGGTGGCCGTGCACGGCAGTTTTACCCTGGCCGCCGAGCGCTTGTTCCTCAGCCAGCCGGCCATTTCCGACCAGGTGCGCAAGCTCGAAGAGCGCTTCGGCGTACTGCTGTTTCATCGCAACAAACGTTCAGTGCGGTTGACCGATCTGGGGGAGCGGCTGTTAAGCGTCACCCAGCGCCTGTTTGCGGTCGCCGCCGAAGCCGAGGAGCTGCTGCAGGATTCCCGCGCCTTGCAAACCGGCACCCTGACCCTGGCGGTGGATGCCCCCGTGCATGTGTTGCCGCAGATCGCGCGCTTCTGCCAGTTGTATCCGGGCATCAGTGTGAAGATCGAAACCGGCAACACCGATGAATCGTTGTTTCGCCTGTACCACTACCAGGCTGACCTCGCGCTGCTGGGCCGCGATGTGGACGACGAGCGGCTGCTGTCACTGCCGTTGCCCGATGATCAACTGCTCGCGTTTGTTTCCCGTAACCATCCGTGGGCGGGCCGCGAATCCATCTGCCTGGCGGACCTGGACGATACGCCGCTGGTGTTGCGGGAAATCGGCTCGGTCACCCGCCAGACCCTGGAGCAGGAAATGCACCAGGCCGGGCTGCGGATTCGCCCCGCCATTCAGGTAGAAGGCCGGGAAGCCGCGCGGGAGGCGGTGGTGGTGGGGATTGGCGTGGGGGTGGTGTCGGCCGCGGAATTTGGCGCGGACTCGCGGGTGTATGCGATGCCGATCCGCGACTGCACCCAGCGGATGAAGGAAACCCTGGTGTGCTTGAAAGAGCAGAGCTCGCGGCGGGTGGTGGCGACGTTTCTGGAGATTGTGCGGGAGAGTTTGCGGTGAACTCACGGGCCTCATCGCGGGCAAGCCCGGCTCCCACATGTTGATTTGTGAACATCGGTCCACTGTGGGAGCGGGCTTGCCCGCGATGGCACCAACTCGATCTTCAGCCAACCCCCACTCAAGGCGCCAATTCGAAAAACGCCTGAATCAACCGCAACTCCCGGCGCCGCTCCATGCACCCGATCACATGCCGGTTCACCAGCCCCTCCCCGTGGATCGGAATCGCATGCACCCGTGGGTCCCGGCTGACCTCCATCGACGACACCACGCCCACCCCCAATTCAGCCGCCACCGCTTCCGTCACCGCCTCACGGCTGTCCAGTTCCAGCAACACCTTGGGCTGCACGCCGGCCAGTGCGCAGGCATCGTCAAAGGTGCGGCGGGTAATCGAGCTGGGCTCACGCAGCACCATGATCACCTGATCCAACTGCTCCAGCCGAATCCCCGCAGGCTCCGCCAGCCATGGATGCCCGGCCGGCACCAGCGCGCAAATCCGTGACTCGATCAATGGCTGCAGGTGCAGGCCCTTGCGCGGTTCCACCTCCGTCAACACCGCCACATCGGCCCGCTCCGACAGCAGCGCGGCGAGGGTTTCCTGAGCGTTGCCCAGGCGCAGATTCACGGTAATCCCCGGGTACCGCTCCCGCAGGCGGGCCAGCATCGGCATGACCATGTGCGGTCCGTCCGCCGCCACTTCCAGGCGCCCAGTGAGCAGTTGCCGGTTGGCTTCCAGCAAGGTCTGCGCCTCTTCCACCAGGCCGAAGATCGCCCGGGTGATGGCCGCCAGCTTGGTGCCCTCCTCGGTCAACGCCACCTGCCGTGCGGTACGTCGGAACAGCGCGATCTGGTAGTGCTCCTCCAGCGCCTTGATATGCCCAGTCACCGCTGGCTGGCTGATGAACAGCCGCTCGGCCGCCCGGGTAAAACTGCCCTCGCGGGCCACGGCATCAAACGCACGCAGTTGAAACAGGTTCATAGTTATCGGCCTCACTGATAGCTCGCATAACAACAAACAATTTGATTGATGACAAGCCAAACTGCAATTTATGCCCCGTAGCTTCATCCCAACGTTTTGCGAGGACATGAGAATGAGTACTGCCGCGCCGATCCTGCTGACCCCCGGGCCCTTGACCACTTCGGCCCGCACCCGCCAGGCCATGATGGTCGATTGGGGTTCATGGGATGACCGCTTCAATCAACTGACCGCCAGCCTGTGCGAGCAACTGCTGGCGATCGTCAACGGCACCGACAGCCACCATTGCGTGCCGTTGCAAGGCAGCGGCACCTTCGCGGTAGAAGCGGCCATCGGCACCCTGGTGCCACGGGACGGCAAGGTATTGGTGCTGATCAACGGCGCCTACGGCAAGCGCCTGGCGAAGATTTGCGAAGTGCTCGGCCGCGCGTTCAGCACCTTTGAAACCGCCGAAGACGAACCCACCACCGCCGCCGACGTCGACCGCCTGTTGCATGCTGACAAGAGCATCACCCACGTCGCGCTGATCCACTGCGAAACCAGCACCGGGATTCTCAACCCGCTGCCCGAGATCGCGCAGGTCATTGCCCGTCACGGCAAGCGCCTGATCATCGACGCCATGAGTTCCTTCGGCGCGCTGCCGATCAACGCTCGTGAAGTGCCGTTCGACGCACTGATCGCCGCCTCCGGCAAGTGCCTGGAAGGCGTACCGGGCATGGGTTTTGTGTTCGCTGAGAAACAGGCACTGGCCGCTGCCCAAGGCAACAGCCATTCACTGGCGATGGACCTCTTCGACCAGCACAGCTACATGGCCAAGACCGGCCAATGGCGCTTTACCCCGCCGACCCACGTGGTGGCGGCGCTGCACGAAGCCCTGCTGCAATACAACGAAGAAGGCGGCCTGCCCGCCCGCCACCAGCGCTACGCCGACAACTGCCAGGCGCTGCTGGACGGCATGGCCGAACTGGGCCTGCGCAGCTTCCTGCCCGCCGCGATCCAGGCGCCGATCATCGTCACCTTCCACGCGCCGAAAGACCCGCGCTACCAGTTCAAGGAATTCTACGAGCGGGTCAAGGCCAAGGGTTTCATCCTCTATCCCGGCAAATTGACCCAGGTGGAAACCTTCCGCGTGGGCTGCATCGGCCATGTGAACCAGGCCGAAATGCAAGCAGCTGTCGCGGCAGTCGCCGAGGTGCTGCAAGAAATGAACGTGCTCGACATCTGACTGCCAACTTCCAACAGGATCTGAACCATGAACTACGCAAACCCAACCAAGCTTCAAGCCGCGATCCTCGACTGGGCCGGCACCGTGGTCGATTTCGGCTCGTTCGCACCGACGCAGATTTTTGTCGAAGCCTTCGCCGAGTTCGACGTACAGGTCTCCATCGAAGAAGCCCGTGGCCCGATGGGCATGGGCAAGTGGGACCACATCCGCACCCTGTGCGACCAGCCGCAGGTAGCCGAGCGTTACCGCAAAGCCTTTGGCCGCACGCCCACCGATGATGACGTCACCGCCATCTACCAGCGCTTCATGCCGTTGCAGATCGAGAAAATCGCCGAGCACTCGGCCCTGATCCCCGGCGCCCTGGACACCATCGCCAACCTGCGCCAGCAAGGGATCAAGATCGGCTCGTGCTCCGGCTACCCCAAGCAGGTGATGGACAAGGTCGTCGAACTGGCCGCCACCAACGGCTACGTGGCCGACCACGTGGTGGCTACCGACGAAGTGCCCAACGGCCGCCCATGGCCGGCCCAGGCCCTGGCCAACGTGATCGCCCTGGGCATTGATGATGTGGCGGCCTGTGTGAAGATCGACGACACCGTGCCGGGCATCCTCGAAGGCCGTCGCGCCGGGATGTGGACGGTGGCGCTGACCTGTTCGGGCAACGCCCTGGGCCTGACCTACGAACAGTTCCGCGCCCTGGACGCCGGCACACTCGCCAGCGAACGCAAGCGCATCCAGGCCCTGTTCGAAGGTTCGCGCCCGCACTACATGATCGACACCATCACCGACCTGCCGGCAGTGATCGACGACATCAACCAGCGCCTGGCGCGGGGCGAAATGCCGCAGGGCAACTGATCGAGATCAAAAGATCGCCTCTGCACCCTCCTCCCACGGGCAAACCTCGTAAAACAGGCTTACATTGAAAGGACTCCGTCGCGAAAGAACGGAGGTTTGCCCTGATGAGTGAGGAAGAAAGCGATGCCCTGGAAAAATTCCGATACGCGTTACAGCACCATGTCGATTGCGTTGCACTGGCTGATGGTGGTGCTGCTGGCGGTGGTTTACGCCTGCATTGAGTTACGCGGGCAGTTTCCCAAAGGCAGCGGCGGCCGTACGTTGATCGTGGAAATGCACTTCATGTTCGGCCTGACCGTGTTTGTGCTGGTGTGGCTACGGTTGTTCGCCCGCAGCCTGGGCGTGGCGCCGAAGATCGTGCCGGCGCCGCCACAATGGCAAACCCTCCTCGCCACCCTCATGCACATGGCGCTGTATGCCTTGATGATCGGCATGCCCATCGCCGGCTGGCTGATTGTCAGCGCCGAGGGGCATTCGGTAATGTTCTACGGCATCGAGTTGCCGCCGCTGATTGCCGAAAACAAGGCCCTGGCCAAGGAGATTGAGCACTGGCACGTGCTGTTCGGCAAGATCGGTTACTGGCTGATCGGGCTGCACGCGTTGGCGGCGATCGTTCACCATTACATCCTGCGCGACAACACGGCGCTGCGGATGATGCCTGGCAAGAGAGGGAGCATTCAGTAACCCCCCCAGGAGCGACACAGCTCCAATGTGGTCGGCTTGCTGTGGTGAACGGGCTTGCCCTGTGGTGAGCGGGCTTGCCCCGCGCTGGGCTGCGAAGCAGCCCCATCAATCTGTGGTGAACCCGACGGGGGGCAAGCCCCCTCACCACAGGACAAGCCCCTCACTACAGCAAGCCAGCTCCTACATTAACCGGGCGCAACAGGGAAACCCCGGCGGCCTTGCAAGCCGCCGGTGTGGACGAAGATCAGGCGGGTGCCAGGAGCAAAGTACCCCGCCTCAATCCGCTGCCTCAACGCCAACAACGCCTTGCCGGTGTACAGCGGCTCCAGCGGCAGGCCACAGGCTTGCTCGGTGGCGTCGATAAATTCCAGCAACTCTGGATCCACCTTGGCGAAGCCGCCCCGGCTGGCGTCCAGCAATTCATAACCCTCCTGCACCAGCGCCTGTACCTGCTGCGCCACCCCGTGGTCATCGGGCACCGCCAGCGCGCCGTACACCGGATGCGCGCCCGCCTCGGCCAGCACCAGTCCCGCCAGCGTGGTGCCCGTGCCGGCTGCCAGCCACCAACCGTGATAGTCCGTCCAGCCCAGGCCGCTTAATTGCGCCTGCGCCTGACTCACCAACACCCCGCAGCCCAACGCCCCCGCCAGGCCACCGCCACCTTCGGGCACCGGATGCAGGTGTGGATACTGCTCGCGCCACGGCAGCCAGAAACCCGGTTCATTGCGCGCGCGATAACCGCCATAACCCAACCAATGCAGCTGCATGCCAAAGGCTTTGAGGTCGAGCACTGTGGGGGTGTCTTGCGGATGGCCACGCAGCAGGCCAACGGTAGGAAAGCCGAAGCGCTTCCCGGCCGCTGCCAGTGCATGCAGGTGATTGGAGTAAGCGCCGCCCAGGCTGATGATCCCGCGGGTACCCGCAGCCCGGCCTTGGGCCAGGTGCTCGGTGAGCTTGAACCATTTGTTGCCGCTGATCAGCGAGTCGATGCGGTCCAGGCGCAGCACGGCGACCTCCACCGGCCCCATCCACTCCAGCTTCAGGGGTTCAAGGGGCGCGTGGGGAAGCCAGTCGAAAGGACCCATGAGGGCAGTTCTGCACAAGAAAAGGGGCGGTAGTCTACCACCGCCCCTTGGGGGTTTTTACAGCTCGGCCGCCAGGCGCGAACCCTGGTTGATGGCGCGCTTGGCATCCAGCTCGGCCGCCACATCGGCACCGCCGATCAGGTGCACGTTCTGCCCGGCAGCCACCAGGCCGTCCTGCAGTTCCCGCAGCGGGTCCTGGCCGGCGCAGATCACGATGTTGTCCACCGCCAGCACCTTCGGTTCACCCTCGGCGCCGATGCGGATGTGCAAGCCTTCATCATCGATCTTCAGGTACTCGACGCTGTTGAGCATCTGCACCTGCTTGTTCTTCAAGCCCGTGCGGTGGATCCACCCGGTGGTCTTGCCCAGGCCGTCGCCGACCTTGGAAGCCTTGCGCTGCAACAGGAACACTTCACGCGCCGGCGCATGGCGCTCGGGCTTGATCCCGGCCACACCGCCGCGGGCTTCCAGGTGGGTGTCGATGCCCCACTCTTTCCAGAACGCCTCGCGGTCCAGGCTGGTGGACACGCCCTGGTGCACGAGGAATTCCGACACGTCAAACCCGATACCGCCGGCACCGATCACGGCCACGCGATGGCCCACCGGCTTGCGCTCCAGAATCACGTCCAGGTAACTCAGCACCTTGGCGTTTTCCACGCCGGGAATTGCCGGTGTACGCGGCGCAATGCCGGTGGCCAGGATGATTTCGTCGTAACCGCCCGCCACCAGTTGCTCAACGTCGACCCGGGTGTTCAGGCACAGCTCGACATGGGTGGTCTGCAACTTGCGCTTGAAGTAGCGCAGGGTTTCGAAGAACTCTTCCTTGCCCGGCACGCGTTTGGCGATGTTGAACTGGCCACCAATCTCGCTGGCCGAATCGAACAGGGTCACCTGGTGTCCGCGCTCGGCGGCAACGGTGGCCGCCGCCAGGCCCGCAGGACCGGCACCGACCACGGCGATTTTCTTGATCTGCTTGACCGGCAAGTAGTTGAGCTCGGTCTCGTAGCACGCACGCGGGTTGACCAGGCAGGTGGTCAGCTTGCCGCCGAACGTGTGGTCCAGGCAGGCCTGGTTGCAGCCGATGCAGGTGTTGATCTCATCGGCGCGGCCTTCTGCAGCCTTGTTGACGAAGTCCGGGTCGGCGAGGAATGGGCGAGCCATCGAGACCATGTCGGCATCGCCTTCGGCCAGGATCTGCTCGGCGATTTCCGGGGTGTTGATACGGTTGGTGGTGATCAGCGGGATCTGCACCGCGCCGCGCAACTTCGCGGTGACCTTGCTGAACGCACCACGCGGCACCTTGGTGGCGATGGTCGGGATGCGCGCTTCGTGCCAGCCGATGCCGGTATTGATGAGGGTCGCACCGGCCTGTTCAATGGCCTTGGCCAACTGCACGATCTCTTCCCAGGTGCTGCCGCCTTCCACCAGGTCGAGCATCGATAGACGGAAGATGATGATGAAGTTCGGGCCTACCGCTTCACGCACCCGGCGTACGATTTCCACCGGCAGGCGCATGCGGTTTTCGTAGCTGCCGCCCCAACGGTCGGTGCGGTGGTTGGTGTGGGCGGCGAGGAACTGGTTAATGAAGTAGCCTTCCGACCCCATGATTTCCACGCCGTCGTACTCGGCGACCTGGGCCAGCAGCGAGCAGGTGACGAAATCATTGATCTGCTTTTCGATGCCTTCTTCGTCCAGCTCTTTGGGCTTGAACGGGTTGATCGGCGCCTGGATCGCGCTCGGTGCTACCTGCTTCGGGCTGTAGGCATAACGGCCGGCGTGGAGAATCTGCATGCAGATCTTGCCGCCCGCCTCGTGCACCGCCTGGGTGACGATCTTGTGCTTTTGTGCTTCTTCGTCGGTGGTCAGCTTGGCTGCACCGCCATACACCCCGCCTTCATCGTTCGGGCCAATGCCGCCGGTGACCATCAGGCCCACGCCGCCACGGGCACGCTCGGCAAAATAGGCTGCCATGCGCTCGAAGCCGCCGGGTTTCTCTTCAAGGCCGGTGTGCATCGAGCCCATCAGGGTGCGGTTACGCAGGGTGGTAAAACCCAGGTCCAACGGGGCCAGCAGGTGCGGGTAGGCAGCAGCGGTCATGGTACAGCTCCACAACGGATCATCACGGGACGTGAAGCGCTCGAATGGCACTCCATCGGTTTATGTCCCACAGACTAAGAGTCCGCCGGCTGACGCTCAATGACCGTAAGTGACAACTTAATGATCAAAGTGCGCAGCAGAAAGCACGGCAGCGGTAATCTTCTCCTGTTTTTGCCCCTGCCCGATCATCCAGCGTTGAAACCCGCGGCACTGTTGTTTATGCAGCGTATTGGGGTGCCAACTCAGGTAGTACGGCGCCGCCAGCGGCACGGCGAACCGCCAGGGAATCACCAGCCGACCGGCCCGCAGGTCCCCGGCGATCATTGAGAACTGCGCCAGCACGATGCCTTGCCCATCGATGGCCGCCTGGATCGCGGTAATCGATGACGAATAATTACGGCGGATCACGATGGGCTGGCCGGTTTGCCCTTCCAGCTCGCTGAACCATTGGGTCCACGAAGGCGGCGAATCGAATTTGGGCCGCGAGTCGATGCCGATCAGCCGGTAATCGAGCAAGTCCCGCGCGGACGCAACCCGTTCCAGCAACTGCGGTGAACAGGTGGGCACCACACAATCGCGGAACAGCGGCACGCTATGCCCGGCATGCTCGGGGTGCTCGCCATAACCGATGCGAAAGTCGGCACTTTCCTCCCCCGATGCATCATCGAGGGTGCTGTCCAGGTAGATGTCCAGATCGGTTTCGTCCTGCCCCCATTCGTCGATCAGCGGCGACAGCCATTTGGTCATCAGCGAAGGCAGGCAACTGACATACAGGTTGTTGGGATTTTTCGCCCGCTCAGCCTCGGCCACCGCCAGCCTGAGTTCTTCGAACGCCGCGGTGCAACGGGCATGCAGGCGTTCGCCGACGCTGTTCAAGCGCAGGCGCTGGCCGTCCTTTAGCGTCAGCTTCATGCCCAGAGCCTCTTCGAGCAGTTTCATTTGCTGGCTGACAGCGCCCACCGAGATCTCCAGGCGAATCGCCGCCTGGGAGATACCGGCGCAGTGGCCCACCACTTCAAACACTTGCAACGCGCGCAACGGCGGTAAACGGCTCATGGGGGGAATCTCGCGACTTAAGTAGTTTAGATTTTCTACTAAAAGTAACAGAAAACCCCATATTTTCTTCAGTCAGTGCAACCCGTAGAGTGAAACCACTTCCCAACCCATTGCGTTGCGCCCTGCTGGAGTCACTGATGAAAACCCTGCCTGAACAAATCACCCATGTCGTGTTAGGCGACAGAGAACCCAGCATCGAAGAGTTCGTGGCGATCGCCCGTTATTCAGCCACTGTTTCGTTTGCCGACAGTTACAAGAATCGGGTTAAAAAGTCCCGTGGGTTGATCGAGCGATTCCTCGATGAAAACCGTTTGGTGTACGGCGTGACCACAGGCTTTGGCGACAACGTGCGGCACGTCATCTCGCCGGAAAACGCCAAGGAACTGCAGGTCAATATCGTGCGTTCCCACGCTGTTTCCGTCGGTGAGCCGCTGGTGCGTGAACAGGTGCGTGCGATCCAGTTGATGGTTTTGATCAGCCTGGGCAAAGGCTACTCCGGGGTGCGCCTGGAACTGCTGGAACTGATCGCCGGCCTGCTTAATCACGACGTGGTGCCCTTTGCGCCGGGCGAAGGCTCGGTAGGTTACCTCGCGGTAGAAGGCCACCTGGCCCTGGTGCTGCTCGGCGAAGGCCGGGCCAGCGTCAAGGGCGGTGCACTGGTGGATGGCGCAACCGCCCTGCAACAGGTCGGCCTGCAACCGACCGACCTGCAGTGCAAGGAAGGCCTGGCGATGTTGAACGGCACCACGTCGGTGACCGCCATCGCGACGCTGGCGCTGTACAACGCCATGCAGGCCGCCGACCTCGCGGACGTGGCGGCGGCCATGTCGCTGGAGGCGCTCAAGGGCACCATCCGCGCGTTCGACCCGCGCTACCACTCGATCAAGGCCCACCCTGAACAGGCCGCAACCGCCGCCAACATCAAGGCTATCCTGCACGACAGCCAGCTCATCGAAGAAAATATCGATTATCGCCTGCAGGACGTCTACAGCCTGCGTGCCATCCCGCAAGTGCACGGCGCTTCCCGACAGTTCATCAATTACGCACGGGAAACCATCGAACGCGAAATCAATTCCTCGGGCGACAACCCGGTGATTTTCCCGCTGGATGACGGTGACGGTATCGCGATTTCCGGCGCCAACTTCGACGGCACCTACATCGGGATTTCAGCCGACACGCTGTGTGTGGCTCTGACCAACCTGGCGAAAATTTCCGAGCGCCGGACCGACCGCATGATCAACTCGCACTTCAGCGAAATGCCGGCCTTCCTGGTGCGCAACCCGGGCCTGAACAGCGGCTACATGATTGTCCAGTACACCGCCGCCGGGCTGTACGCCGAGATGAAAACCCTGTCGATGCCGTCGTCGATCGACAGCGTCTCGACCTGCGGCAACCAGGAAGACCCGGTCAGCCTGGCCTACAACGCGGTGATCAAGGCCTACAAAGTCTCGCAAAAACTCCAGTCGGTGGTGGCCATCGAAGTGCTGGTCGCGTGCCAGGCCCTGGATTTCCACGACGTGAACAAGGCATCGACCGCGACCAAGGCTGTCTATGACCTGGTGCGCAGTGAAGTGCCGGTGGCGGACAACGACCGCGCGTTTTACGCTGACATGGCCAGTGTGATTGACCAGGTGCGCAGCGGAAAAATCAACGACCTGGTGGCTCATCACCTGAACTGACAACCACGCCGTCAAACGGCCTGCCCTCCTTTTTGGACGGCGGGCCTTTGGCATTTTCGGCGCAGACAACGCGATACCGGGGACCTTGCCAATGCTTCAACCCACAGACGTTCTACACCTGCTCGACACCTGCTCCATTACCTACCAATACGTGGAACACAGCGCCGTGCGCACCTGCGAAGAAGCCGACAAACTGGACATCGGGATTAGCGGGCAGGCGGTCAAGAACATCTTCCTGTGCGATGCCAAAGGCTTGAATCCCACTCTGGTGGTGCTCAAGAGCGACCAGCGCCTGGACCTGCGCGCACTCTCGCAGACCCTTGGCCTCAAGGGCTTGAGATTCGCCTCGCCGCGCCGCCTGATGGAAACCCTGGGCGTGGAGCCGGGGGCGGTGTCATTGCTCGGGTTGTGCAATGACGTGCAGCGCGCCACCCAGGTTGTGATCGCCGAAGAGGTGTGGAACGGGGACAGGATTCTCTGCCATCCGCTGGTGAATACCGCGACTCTGTCGATCGCAGTCCGCGATATGGCGCGACTGCTGGATCATCTGGGCTTCACGCCGATACTCACCGCCGACGCCTGACAGCGCACGGGCGGGTGCAAAACGCTACCTATCGACCCAAAACAGGGCGACAAAATAGCGCGGAGTTTCTACCTCTGTTTAATTTCTTTTAAAAATCAACAGGTTATTTATTTGTAAAAGCTGGCAAATATTTTGCAATGACATGTATGTACATGTGGAGTCATGTGCAGACTGGAGAGCGAATCGACCAGTCCCCAAACCTGTATGCGTTCGAGAAAAAGTCCTAAGCCCACATCAAAACATTGGTAGGAAATAGAAATGACCGCTAAAAAATCGAATTGGTTAGGCTCTGTTGCTGTAGCGACCTTAGTGATGGCAAGTGCTTCCGGACTGCAGGCAAAGGAGTGGACGTCCGTGAACATCGCGACCGAAGGCGCGTACGAGCCCTGGAACCTGACATTGCCAGGCGGGAAGATCAGTGGTTTCGAGCCTGAGCTGATGGACTACCTGTGCGCCAAGATGAAGCTGCAGTGCAAGATCACCGTGCAGAACTGGGATGGCATGATTGCCAGTCTCAACGCAGGGAAGTTTGATGTGTTGATGGATGCGATCGTTATCACTGACGACCGTAAGCAGGTCATGGATTTTTCGATTCCCTACGCGCAGACGCCGGCCAACTTTGTCGCGCAGGATGCGGCGTTGCTGCCGGGTAAAACCGGGGCGGCGAATGCGATTACGCTGAGTGCTGATCCGAAGGCGATTCACGATGCGATTGAGCCGTTGCGTCAGGCGCTGAAGGGTAAAACCATCGGGATCGCTTCGGGCATCATTTACACCAAGTTCATTGATGAGAACTTCAAGGACGTGGCGACGATTCGTGAGTACAACACGTCCGCTGATGCAATTCTTGATCTGCAATCGGGCCGTATTGACGCGATTTTTGATGACGTTACGTTCCTTGATTCGATCATGTCCAAGCCTGAGAACAAGGGGCTGGCGTATACCGGGCCGCAGATCAAAGGCCCTATCTGGGGTGATGGCGAGGGCCTGGGTTTTCGCAAGAGCGATCCGGAGTTGAAGGCCAAGTTTGATGCGGCGTTGAAAGAAGCGATTGCTGATGGGACTGTTAAGAAACTCAGCGAAAAATGGTTCAAGGTGGATCTGACGCCTAAGTCCTGAGGCGTTCTTGGTTGGGGTGGGGGCATATCCGTTATTTGGGTGATGGCTGAGATTGGTTCCGCTCTTACAGCGGGTCACTTTTGAAAAGAGCCCAAAAGTAACCAAAAGGCTCTTGCCCCACCACTCGGCACCTCGCTAAGGCTCGGTGTGCCCTCACTCCGGCTTTGGACCGTGGGCCGCCGCGATGGGCCATCCTTGGCCCAGCGCGGCTAACCCGGCGTCCTGCCGGGTTACCCACGCTCCAAAGCCTGCGTTCGGCCAGCGTGGTTTAACGGGGCGCCTAAGATCAAGATCAAAAGCAGATCAACAGCACAGCGGCCTACAGGCCGGCTTGAGTGGTAGAAGAAGCAAATCAAAATCTAAAGCGGGCACGGTCCACTGTAGGAGCTGGCTTGCCTGCGATGGCATCTACTGGGTGTACCTGACGCACCGAGGTGTCTGCATCGCCGGCAAGCCAGCTCCTACAGAAAAGCAGCTCTGCTTTCGCTCTGGTTTTTGATCTGGCTTTTAACACTCAGGTCGGCTTTCAGGCCGCCGTGCTCTTGCTTTTGATTTTGATTTTGATCTGACTGCCCCAATAAGCCCGAGGCCGAACGCAGGTATTGCGGAGCGGGTAAACCGGCAGGACGCCGGTTTAGCCGCGACGGGGCAGGGACGCCCCGTCGCGGCGGCCCGCGGAGCAATGCCGGAGTGAGGGAACACCGAGCCTAGGCGAGGTGCCGACAGGCGGGGCAGAGCGTTTTGGTTACTTTGCCGCTTTTGCAAAGTGACTCGCTGTAAGAGCGAAACCATAAGCGGCCGTTACCGCAGCAACGGATATGTACTCAAACCCAACCAACACCCAACCACTACTCCGCACTACGCTGCGTATGACTCGATACAAACTGCCGAAACCGCTCCGTCGGCAACCCCTCAAACAACTCCGCCGGCGTGCCCTGGGCATCAATCAACCCATTGGCCATAAACACCACCCGATTCGACACATGCCGCGCAAACCCCATCTCATGGGTCACCACCAACATGGTCCGCCCTTCCTCAGCCAGCGACCGCATCACCCGCAACACCTCCCCCACCAACTCCGGGTCCAGCGCCGACGTCGGCTCATCAAACAACATCACTTGCGGGTTCATCGCCAACGCCCGGGCAATCGCCACCCGCTGCTGCTGCCCACCCGACAAATGCGCCGGGTAATAATCACGGCGGTCATAAAGCCCCACCTTGTGCAGCAGTTGCTCAGCTTCCTCCACACACTCGGCCTTCGAACGCTTGAGCACCCGCATCGGGCCCTCGATGACATTTTGCAAAACGGTCATATGCGACCACAGGTTAAAGCTCTGGAACACCATGCCCAACTTGCTGCGCATGGTCTCCACCTGCCGCGTACTGCCAGGCAACAACCGACCATTGCGCTGACGCTTGAGCTCGATGGTTTCGCCGTCGAGCACAATACTGCCCTCGTCCGGGGTTTCCAGCAGGTTGATACAGCGCAGGAAGGTGCTTTTGCCCGAACCGCTGGCGCCGAGGATGGAAATCACGTCACCTTTGTGAGCCTCCAGCGAGATCCCCTTGAGAACCTGTGCCGAACCGAAAGCCTTGTGAATGTTGTTAACCGAAAGGGCGCTCTGAATGTGAGTACTCATGACAAGCTCCGCTGCAATCAGGAATGAGAAATAGGTTCGGGGGTTTGCTTGACCGGTACGTCGTTCGGCCGCTCACGCAGGTGGGGCGACAGACGATGTTCAATCCAGGCCACCACACGCACCACCAGGAAATTCAGGATCAGGTAGATCAGCGCCGCACAAATGAACACTTCCATGGTGCGGTAGGTACGCTGGATGATTTGTTGCGCCACGCCGGTGACGTCCCATACGGTGACCAGGCTGGCCAGTGCGGTGGACTTGACCAGCAAGATGGCCTCGGTGGAATAGGCCGGAAGCGCCTGGCGCAAGGTGACCGGGCCGATCACTCGCCACAGCAAGGTCCAACGCCCCATGCCCACTGCCTGCCCCGCTTCGATCTGCCCTTGAGGCACGCTCAGCAGGCCACCACGAATGATTTCAGCGGTGTAGCCGGCGGTGCACATCGCCAAGGAGACCACGGCGCAGCCATAAGGCGACCTCAACACCACCCACAGGAAGCTGTCGCGAATCGCCGGGAACTGGCCCAGGCCGTAGTAGATCAGGAACATCTGGATCATCAGCGGCGTGCCGCGAAACAGCATGATGTAGAAACGCGCCGGGTAGCTGAGGAATGGCCAGCGGCTGACGCGCATGGACACCACGCCCAGCGACAGCAGCAACCCCAGGGTCAGGGACGAAAAAAACAAGGTCAGGGTGATGGGCAAGGCACCCAGCAACTTGAGCATGGTGTCGGCAAGAAAGGCGAAATCGATCATGGCAAACGGTCCCTTCTCACGACTGTGCAGGATTGCGCCGCTGCGTACGCTGTACGCGCGCTTCGGCAATATTGAAAAGACGGCCCGAAAGCCCGGTCAGAATCAGGTAGCACACGCCGCCGACGATGTAGAACGTGAAGTACTGGCGCGTGGAACCCGCCGCCACCTGGCTGGCTCGCATCAGTTCCACCAGGCCAATCACCGAAATCAGCGCGGAGTCTTTGAGGCTCATTTGCCAGACGTTGCCCAGGCCCGGCAGCGCGTACCGCCAGATCTGCGGGATCAGCACCCGGCGAATCCGCGTTGCGCGGTTCATGCCGATCGCCAGTGCCGCCTCAAGCTCACCCTTGGCCACCGCGATAAAGGCACCGCGATAGACCTCAGCCTGATACGACGCCGAGATCAATCCGACGGCGATGGCCCCCACCATGAACGGTGGGACATCGACATAGCCTTCACCGCCAAACCAGTGATTGACGGCCGTCACCACACTGGCACCGCCGAAATAGAACAGGTAGATCACCAACAGCTCCGGGATCCCCCGGAACAGGATGGAATACGCATCACCCAGGTATCGCAACGCACGTTTTTTGGAAAGTTTGGCCATGGCCACCAGGCTGCCGACCAGCGCACCGACCACCAGCGCCGCAAGGGTCAACAACACGGTCATGAGGGCGGCCTTGAGCAAGGCCATCCCCCAACCCGTGTCGCCAAAACTGAGCATCTGCATGAGACTCATCAAGTCACTCCTACCGAAAACACATAAAGCACCGGAACCTTGAAATCCGTCTCAACCTGCCCGACGTCCATGAAGCAAAGGGTGCAACTGCCTGACTCTTTCGCGAGCAAGCTCGGCTCCTACAACATCGGCAGGTTCAACCCCTGCTCCTTGGCGCAATCGATCGCGATCTGGTAACCCGCATCCGCATGACGCATCACGCCGGTCGCCGGGTCGTTGTGCAGCACGCGGGCGATACGCTCGGCGGCTTCGTCGGTACCGTCGCAGACAATCACCATGCCCGAGTGCTGGGAGAAGCCCATGCCCACGCCGCCGCCGTGGTGCAACGAAACCCAGGTCGCGCCGCTGGCGGTGTTGAGCAAGGCGTTGAGCAGTGGCCAGTCGGACACGGCGTCGGAACCGTCCTGCATCGATTCGGTTTCACGGTTGGGGCTGGCCACCGAGCCGGAGTCCAGGTGGTCGCGGCCGATCACGACCGGTGCCGACAGCTCGCCGCTGCGCACCATTTCGTTGAACGCCAGACCCAGCTTGGCGCGCTGGCCCAGGCCAACCCAGCAGATACGCGCCGGCAGGCCCTGGAAGCTGATGCGCTCGCGGGCCATGTCCAGCCAGTTGTGCAGGTGGGCGTCGTCCGGGATCAGCTCTTTGACTTTGGCGTCGGTCTTGTAGATGTCTTGCGGGTCGCCCGACAGCGCAGCCCAACGGAACGGGCCGATGCCACGGCAGAACAGCGGACGGATGTAGGCCGGTACGAAACCCGGGAAGTCGAAGGCGTTTTCCACGCCCACTTCTTGCGCCATCTGACGGATGTTGTTGCCGTAGTCGAACGTCGGGATGCCTTGTTTCTGGAACTCAAGCATGGCCTTGACGTGCACCGCCATCGACTGCTTGGCGGCCTTGATCACTTCGGCCGGTTCGGTCTTGGCGCGGGCGCGGTACTCGTCCCAGGTCCAGCCGGCGGGCAGGTAGCCGTTAAGCGGGTCGTGAGCGCTGGTCTGGTCGGTGACCATGTCCGGGCGCACGCCGCGCTTGACCAGTTCCGGCAGGATTTCCGCCGCGTTGCCCAGCAGCGCGATGGAGATCGCGCGGCCTTCCTTGGTGTATTTGTCGATGCGCGCCAGGGCGTCGTCGAGGTCGGTGGCTTGCTCGTCGACATAACGGCTGTTCAAGCGGAAGTCGATGCTGACCTGCTGGCATTCGATGTTCAGCGAGCAGGCACCGGCCAGGGTCGCAGCCAGTGGCTGTGCGCCGCCCATGCCGCCGAGGCCGGCGGTCAGGACCCAGCGGCCCTTGAGGTCATCGTTGTAATGCTGGCGACCGGCTTCGACGAAGGTTTCGTAGGTGCCCTGGACGATGCCCTGGCTGCCGATGTAGATCCAGCTGCCGGCGGTCATCTGGCCGTACATGGCCAGGCCCTTGGCATCCAGTTCGTTGAAATGCTCCCAGCTCGCCCAGTGCGGTACCAGGTTGGAGTTGGCGATCAGCACGCGCGGCGCGTTGCTGTGGGTCTTGAACACGCCGACCGGTTTGCCGGACTGCACCAGCAGGGTTTCGTCGTCGTTGAGGTGGGTCAGGCTTTCGACGATCTGGTCGTAGCATTCCCAGTTGCGCGCGGCACGGCCAATGCCGCCGTACACCACCAGTTCTTTCGGATTTTCGGCAACCTGCGGGTCAAGGTTGTTCATCAGCATGCGCAGCGGCGCTTCAGTCAGCCAGCTTTTGGCGGTCAGCGTGTTGCCGCGTGCGGCACGGATTTCAACGTCACGGTACTTCGTAGGCTTGGTCACAAAAAATCCTCAACGATCAATGCGCGAACATGATGGGTGCGAAGAGGATGTCCATGGACTCTTACGCACACATCTTTACTTGTACATACAAGCATATGCAAGGTTGTTGCCAACTCGACGCGTCGTTGTACAGAGAGGCCTGTACAGCGCTGAAACACTTGAGTTACGCGGCCAGCCCTCCGCGAACCCATCGCACGAATCAACCTCGGCGAGGAACTTGCGCACGGTATTGAGGCACAAAGTAACAATCTGCCAGAAGCTGGTGCGCGCACGAGTAACATCCCACGGCGTTGACCAGCGCGCGTGCACCTGTGGCCACAACCCGTTACTGTCGACCCTGGAAAGATCCGGCCCGCGGCGAAAACACGCACTCAAGGCTTTTGAGATTTTCGTGCCAAACCACGGTTTTTCGTACCCTGCCCAGAAATTTGAGAGAAAATGCAAACCCAGCACACGGTCCGTTGTCATTTGCCCCATGCGTAAACTTCTTGCCTTCACCCTCATCATGGCCCTGGTCGCCGCCGTTTCCGCCTATCTGGTCTGGACCCAGGAGCGCCCCGTGGGCCATTACCTGTCCGACCTGCGGATCAACCTGGCTGTCGACGAAGGCGTGCCCGCCGACCGCGGCAACCTGCTGGGTATCCAGCCGGAACTGTTCCCCGCCGACTATCAGAGCCTGGAACGCCTGCACCTGAAACTCGCGGCCTATCTGCAAAAGGCCCGGGACCAGGGCCTGGTCAACGACAAGACCATCGTGGTACTGCCGGAACATATCGGCACCTGGCTGATGGTCAGCGGGGAAAAGAACGAGCTGTATCAGGCCACCAATCTCAAGGAGGCGATGAACTGGTTGTCGGCGAGCAACCCGCTGCTGTTCCTGCGGGCGCTGATCAGCGCCAAGGGTGATGACCGCATCGACGACGCCTACCTGCGCATGAAAGCCCCGGCCATGGCCCGTGACTATCAGGTGCTGTTCGGCGGCCTGGCCAAGGAGTTCGGCGTGACCCTGGTGGCCGGCTCCATTGCCCTGCCCAACCCGAGCGTGAGCCAGGGCCAACTGCAAATCGGCCATGGCGCGCTGTACAACACCAGCGTGGTGTTTGATCGCGATGGCTTTCCGGTGGGCCAGCCGCAACGCCAGCTGTATCCGATTTTCGACGAGCGCGGCTTTATCGAACCGGGTGACGAAAACACCGTCAGCGTGGTCGACACGCCAGCCGGGCGCCTGGGCATCCTGATCGGCAGCGACAGCTGGTACCCCGACAACTACCGCAAGCTCAACGAGCAAGGGGCGCAATTGGTCGCGGTGCCGGCGTTCGTGATTGGCCGCGAGACCTGGGACAAGCCGTGGCGCGGCTTCAAAAGCGTGTCGACCCCGCCGGAGATCAGCCTCAAGCCCGAAGAACTCAGTGAAGGCGAAGCCTGGCACCGCTTGACCCTGATCAGCCAACAACCCATCAGCCAGGCCACCGCCGGCATGAGCGTGTTCCTGCGCGGGCAGTTCTTTGACATGGGCAGCGCCGGGCAAAGTTTCCTCAGCAGCAACGGCCAGGTGTTTGCCGACGGCAATGCCCATGGCGCGCGCCTGCTGAACGTGTGGCTGTAAGACGATGAAGCCGGTGCGGCTGGGGGATTTGTCGGTGGGCTTCGTCCACACCTTGGCCGATGCGATCCACAGCCATGGCCTGGACCCGCAACCGTTGCTGCTGCAATACGGCCTTGACCCGGCACGCCTGGCCGAGGCTGGTGCGCGCTTGTCGATCCCGCGCTATATGCGCCTTGGCTTTGCGGCCATCCAGTTGACCGGCGACGCCAGCCTGGGCCTGCGCATGGGCCAACTCAGCCGCTTGAGCCAGGCGGGTCTCGCCGGTGTTACCGCGGCCCAGGCGCCCACCGTGCGCGAAGCCGCCCGCACCCTGACGCGCTTCGAAGCCTTGTACGGCTCCAACTATCGCGGCCAATCAAGCTTTCACGAGGATGCCGACGGCGCCTGGTTGCGCTTCTATTCCATCAGCCCGTACAACGCCTACAACCGGTTTGTGGTGGACTCGATCATCGCCGGCTGGCTGCATCAATTGTCGAGCCTGAGTGCGCAACCGGTGCAGGCGCAGCGTATCGAAATCGAGTTCCAGGCCCCCGACTACAGCGAGCGCTACAGCGTGCTGGGGGACTGCCCGATCCAGTTCGGCGCCGAGCACAATCAACTGCGCCTGAGCCAGCAGACCCTGGCGCTGCGCAACCCGGAACATTGCCCGAGTACCTGGCAATTGCTGGTGCAGTTGTGTGAACGGGAATTGGAGCAGTTGACGCGCACCCGCAGCCTGCGCGAGCGCATTACCCGGTTGCTCGGGCCGATGCTCAACGGTGGCCGGGAACCCGACCTGGAAGAAGTGGCGGCTCGTTTGAAACTGCCGACCTGGACCTTGCGGCGCAAGCTGGCGGAAGAAGGGACTCAGTTCCGGGCGATTCTCAACGACACTCGCCGCGACCTGGCCATGACCTACATTCGCGATACCGAACTGGCGTTCGGTGAAATTGCCTATTTGCTCGGTTTTGCTTCAGCGGAAGCCTTTCAACGGGCCTTCAAGCGCTGGAACAGCCAGACCCCAGGGGAATTTCGCCGCAGTCAGCGGCATTCCGCCTGACGTCTGTCTTACAGCTCGGTGGCATCATCGGCCGGATCCAGCGGATCCAGTTCAAAGGCGTGGTACTCGAGCAGTTCTTCCTGGTAATCGTCCATTGTTGACTCCTTGTTTTATGAAAAGGGGTTGCCTAGTGACCTGCACAACCAGCCTAAAGTGCCGTCATGACGAAAAAATGTCCGGGGCATGACGTTCCTGCACTTCAAGATTAAACGTAGCAGTGTTGGCTGGATTTAGCCGGAGGAATTTTAGATGCAACTGCAATCATTGCAATTGCAATCATAAGCAAGAATACATTAGGGTGGGGCATCCGTTGCCAAGCGACCCAGCCCATGACTGCCGCCACCGAACGCTCCGCCCTGATCTGTATCGACGCCTTGAACGCCGCGCAGCAGCCCCGCTGCTCACCCCTCTACAGCGTGATGAGCATGGCCAACACCTTGGAGTCCAGCCGGCAGGCGTGGGTGATTCGCGGTCAGTCGCGCTCCCGCCGCGTGGTGAGCTGGCCCACCTGGTTCGCGCGCAATACCGGGGAAAAACCGCTGCTGTATCTGCACACGGCCGCTTCGTCGGCGCAGTTGCGGGCGCTGTCCGGCGAGACCCGCCAGCGGGGCATCCTCTGCAACGACAATGCAACCCAGCCCTCCCCTTCACTGCCCTTATGGCTGGCCAGCAATCCTCACTGCACACCTTATGACCCGGCCTCCGGCGAGGAGGCCCGGGCAATTGTGCTGGCGGGTTTGCAGGCGCTTTACGTCGACGGCGAGCCGGGGTTTTACTACCTGGCACTGCACGATCAACACGAAGGGCCAGGGTTGAGCCCGCAGGAGAGTGACCATGCGCTCAGGGGCATGTACCGGGTCCGGCGCTCATACACGAGTGAATTGAGGGTGCGGTTGCTGGGGGCGGGTCGAGCGTTTGAAGAAGTCGTGCACGCCGCGCAGTTGCTCGAGACGGATTGGGGCGTCGAGGCGCAACTGTGGAGTTGCCCCAGCTATACACGGCTGGCCCGCGAGGCGCAGGCGGTGCAGCGCTGGAACCGCCTGCACCCGTTGGCACCGAAGCGCAGTTGTCATCTGCGCAAGTGCATGGCAGGGAATGACACGCCGGTGATCGCGGTCACCGGCTATCCGCAGCCTATCGTCGATCAACTGGCGGCGCATGTGGATGCACGCTTTGTGGCGTTGGGTGCGGGCTCGGTGGAGGCGTCAGCACCGAGTCGTTACTGGATTGCCACGCTGGCGTTGAAGGCACTGGCGGATGACGGGTGTATCGAAGCAGAACACGTCGAAACCGCCCTGCATCGATATCACCTGAAATGACGATCTGTAATCCATCACAGATCAAATGTGGGAGCGGGCTTGCTGTGGTGAGCGGGCTTGCCCCGCGTTGGGCTGCGAAGCAGCCCCATCAATCTGTGGTGAACCCGACGGGGGACAAGCCCCCTCACCACAGCAAGCCCGCTCCCACACTGGATCTTCGTCGCCTGGAGTCTTTGCGTCAGGTCTTGCGCCGCCCCCGGGTCTGCACACCCGCCTCCATCGCCAACCCTGCGGTGCGTTCCAGCGCCTCGGCAAAGCCCCGGCGCTGCTCGCTGTCGAGCTGGGACAAAAACAACTCATCCACGCTGCTTTCGTAGATTTTCCACATTTTTTTACGCAACACGCGGCCCTCTTCGGTGATCGAGACAAAGGCTGCCCGCCCGTCACCGTCGGAGCGCGAACGCACCACCAGGCCGTCCTTTTCCAGGCGGTCGACCAGGCGCGTCAGGTTGTAGCGTTCGATGGCCAGCACATCGGCCAATTCGTGCATGCGCCGGGTGCCGTCGGGGCCGCTTTCCAGGCCCCACAAGGCGTCGTACCAGGCGTAAGGCGGCAGACCGGCATCGGCCAGGCGCCGTTCGATTTCACGGATGACCGTCCTGTGGGCCCGAACAAAACGGAACCAGACATCAGGCTCTTTCGACGACATGCAACACCATCCGGGGAATTTCAAGAAGGTTGCAATAGTAGCTCATCCCGCGCTAGATTCAGCCATGTAGTTGCAATTGCAACTACATTCGCAAAGCTCCCACAAAGAGCCCACACGTTGAAACCCGTCCACCCTGGAGCCTGACATGACCCCGAACACTGCAGTACGCCTCGACGACGACCCACAGGAAACCCGCGAATGGCTGGAGTCCATCGAATCGGTGTTGTCCACCGAAGGCCGCCCGCGCGCGCATTACCTGATCGATCAGTTGCTGGATTTCGACGTGGCGCGGCATGGCGACTTCTACGGGCGGGTGACCACGCCTTACGTCAACACCATTCCAGTTGATCGCCAGTTGCCCTACCCCGGCAACCTGGCCACCGAGCGCCGGCTGAATGCGTTTATCCGCTGGAACGCCATGGCCATGGTATTGCGGGCCGGCAAGCACTCAGGCGTAGGTGGGCATATCGCGACGTACGCGTCGGCCGCCGTGCTGTATGACGTAGGCTTCGACCACTTCTTCCGTGGCCGCACCGACAGCTTTGATGGCGACCTGGTGTACATCCAGGGCCACTCCGCGCCGGGCATTTACGGTCGCGCCTACCTCGAAGGCCGGATCAGCGAGGCGCAGTTGGACAACTTCCGTCGGGAAGCCGGTGGCGACGGTTTGTCGTCCTATCCGCATCCACGGCTGATGCCGGACTTCTGGCAATTTCCTACGGTGTCGATGGGCCTTGGGCCGATTACCGCCGCGTATCAGGCGCGCTTTATGCGCTACCTGGAATTCCGCGACCTCAAACAGCATCAGGGCCGCAAGGTGTGGGCGTTCCTCGGTGATGGAGAGATGGACCAGCCGGAATCCCTGGCGGCCATTTCCCTGGCCGGGCGCGAGAAACTCGACAACCTGATCTTCGTGGTCAACTGCAACCTGCAACGCCTGGACGGCCCGGTGCGCGGCAATGCCAAGGTGATCCAGGAATTCGAAAGCCTGTACCGCGCCGCTGGCTGGAACGTGATCAAAGTGATTTGGGGCGGCGGCTGGGATGCGCTGCTGGAAAAGGACAACAGCGGTTTGCTGCGCCAACGCATGATGGAGTGCGTGGACGGCGACTATCAGAACTACAAATCGCAAAACGGCGCCTACGTGCGGGAACACTTCTTCGGCAAATACCCGGAGTTGCTGGCGCTGGTGGCGGACATGTCCGACGACGATATCTGGAAACTCTCACGGGGCGGCCATGACCCGGACAAGGTCTACAACGCCTATGCCGCCGCCGTGCGCCACAGCGGGCAGCCGACGGTGATCCTGGCAAAAACCGTCAAGGGCTTCGGCATGGGCGAAGCCGGCGAAGGGCAGAACATCAACCACCAGCTGAAAAAGATGGGCGCGGAGGCCGTCAAAGCCTTTCGCGATCGCTTCGGGCTGGAAGTGGCCGACGATCAACTCGCCGACATCCCTTACCTCAAGCCCGCCGCCGACAGCGAAGAAGCCCGCTATTTCGCGGCACGCCGCCAATCACTGGGCGGTTACGTACCGGCTCGCCACAGTGCGGTCGAGTCGTTGAAGATCCCGGAGCTGGACGCCTTCGCCACCCAGCTCAAGGACACCGGCGAACGCGCGATCTCCACCACCATGGCCTTTGTGCGCATCCTCGGCACCCTGCTCAAGGACCCGAACCTGGGCAAACTGATCGTGCCCATCGTGCCGGACGAGTCCCGCACCTTCGGCATGGAAAGCCTGTTCCGCCAGATCGGCATTCACTCCGCCGTCGGCCAGCTCTACACCCCACAGGATGCCGGCCAGCTTTCCTACTACAAGGAGAGCAAGGACGGACAGATCATGCAGGAAGGCCTGAATGAATCCGGCGCCATTTCCTCGTGGATCGCGGCGAGCACCTCCTACGCCAACCACGGTTTGATGACCGTTCCGTTCTACATCTTCTATTCGATGTTCGGCTTCCAGCGGGTCGGCGACCTGGCCTGGGCCGCAGGCGATGCACGGGCGCGGGGCTTCCTGCTGGGGGCGACCGCCGGGCGCACGACGCTGATGGGTGAAGGCCTGCAGCATGACGATGGCCACAGCCATGTGCTGTCGTCGGTGATTCCGTGCTGCATTTCCTATGACCCGACCTTTGCCTTCGAGCTGGCGGTAATTATTCGCGAGGGCATGCGCCGGATGTACGTCGAGCAAGAGGACATTTACTACTACATCACCCTGCTCAACGAAAACTACCCGCACCCGGCAATGCCCGAAGGCGTCGAGGACGGGATTCTCAAGGGTATGTATCGGTTACAGGCGGCTGAGGACACCGCACAACCAAGGGTGCAATTGATGGGCAGCGGTTCGATCCTGCGGGAAGTGATCGCCGCCGCTGACTTGCTGCGCGATGACTTTGCCGTGGCCAGCGATGTGTGGAGTGTCACCAGCCTGACCGAGCTGCGCCGTGAAGGCCATGCCGTGGAACGCTGGAACCTGCTGCACCCGGAGAGCGAACCGCGTACCAGCTATGTCGAGCAGTGCCTTGAGGGCCAGGCTGGCCCCGTGGTGGTCGCCACCGATTACATGAAGATCTTTGCTGACCAGATCCGCCCGTTCGTGCCGGGCCGCCGCTTTGTGGCGCTGGGCACTGATGGCTTCGGGCAATCGGATACCCGCGAAACCTTGCGTGAGTTTTTTGAGGTGGACCGCTACTTCATCGCGCTGGCGGCCCTGAAGGCGCTGGCGGACGACGGCCTGATCAGTCGCGCCAGGGTAGCAGAGGCGATCAGCCGCTACGGGATCAACGTCGACAAGGCCAACCCCGTAGCAGTGTAGTTACTGCGCAGGCGTCGGCAGGGGCGGAATCGCTTCGGTCGGCGCCGGCAGCGTCGGCTGGGTAGCCTGCGGCGCAGGGGCCGGGGTTTCCTTGGGAGCAATCGGCGCGGGTTCTGCCGGCGGTGCAACCGGCTCCGATGCCGCAGGCTCTACCGCTGGCGTCACCGGGGCTGCCGGTGTGGCGGGCACTTCTTTCGGCGCTTCTTTAGGCGCCTCGACCTTGTCAGCCGCCGGAGCTGCCTTGGGTTCCGGGATGCCCAGGTCAGCCTTGGGCTTCTCTGGAATATGCGCAGCCTTTTTCACTTCCTGGGGCAGGAAAACGTCCACCAGCGCGAAATAACGCTCATAAAATTTCGGCGCAGACACGGTCTCGCTGGCCACCTTGACCATGGAGTCGTCGGTGGAGCCAATCGGCATCGACACCGAGCCCAACACACCCACGCCGAGGCTGGCGGAGTTGTTGACCTTCTTCAGCGCATAGCGGTCCTGCAAGGCGTTGGCGAACATCGTCGAGTGATGATCACCGCTGCCATCGTCGGCACACACCACGTTGAAACTGATTTGCAGGTGAGTCTCGCCGGTCTGCTGGAAACTCTTGTTACCCACCACCAGCTTCGGATCGCTGCTGGTGATGATGTAACCCTGGCTCAACAGCGCACGCCGCGCCGCTTCGCAGGCCGCGGTGTCACTGACCGGGTAATCACGGGAAAACGTACCGGAGTCGTCGAAATTCTCATGTTCATAAATAGCGGTCTTGGGTGACGAGCAGCCCGCAGCGCCCGCCAGCACCAGCGCCAACCCGAGGCTACGCAAGTGAAATGATGTCGACATCGAAAATCCTGAGGAAAACAGTCAGGGCGGTATTGTGCAACAGAACGTGGCCTTGGCGCGCGAATTCCTGTCGGTAAAACGTCACAGCCTTACGGGACGGTGTCTGCAGGAAAAAGCCGCTCGCCCATATGGTCGATAAACACGCGCAGTTTCGCCGAGGCATGGCGACTTGATGGCCAGAGCATCCAGAAGCTGCCGCTGTGTTCCAGGTAATAGTCCAGCACCCGTTGCAGCCGGCCCTGCTCCACCGACTCCCGGACCATAAAGTCCGGCAGGCAGGCAATCCCCAGGCCTTCGTGGGCCACGTGCATCAGCGATTCGATGGTGGTGGAGACCAGTGGTGCACGCAGGACCGGCTCCGGCATGCCCGGCTCCGGGCGCAGCGGCCAGGCTTCCAGCTTGCCGGTGGCGCAGAACTTGTGGCGCAGGCAGGCGTGGTTGTTCAAGTCCCGGGGCTGACGCGGCGTGCCGTGCAGGCGCAGGTACTCGGGGGAAGCCACCAGCACCAGGCGGTAATTCCCGAGGTGGCGTGCCATCAAGCGTGAATCCTCGGGCTTGCCGGTGCGAATCACAGCGTCGAAACCTTCTTCGATCACGTCCACCATGCGGTCGGAGAAGTCCACGTCCAGCTCGATCTCGGGGTAGGCCCGCATGAAATCGGTGAGCACCGGCATCAACAGCCCGCGCACTTGCGGCAGACTGACGCGCAGCTTGCCCCGGGGCGTGGCGGAAGCCTGGCTCAGCTCCTGTTCTGCAGCCTCGACCTCGGCCAGGATGCGCCGGGAGCGTTCCAGAAACAGCGCGCCCTCGCTGGTCAGCGTGATGCTGCGGG
Organism: Pseudomonas sp. PAMC 25886; assembly: GCF_000242655.1. Lineage (NCBI taxonomy): Bacteria > Pseudomonadati > Pseudomonadota > Gammaproteobacteria > Pseudomonadales > Pseudomonadaceae > Pseudomonas > Pseudomonas sp. PAMC 25886. Next base: position 43,887 of record NZ_AHHC01000014.1, on the reverse strand, counting down.
TGCTGCGATGGAACAGCCGCACACCCAGGCGCTCTTCAATGCGCGCAATGCTTTTGCCAATGGCCGAGGACGATACCCCCAGCAGGCGCCCGGCCTCGGTAAAGCTGCGGGTTTCCGCCACCTGCACAAACACTGAAATACTGCCGAGGCTGTCCATCGTCTCGCTCCCGAGGATTGCGGACGTTGGCGTCCGATAAGTTCGGAACCTTAGCCTGTTTTTCTCCACCGCGCAGCACCCTACTCTGGCTCCCTGCCCTTTCGTCTGAAACCCGGAGCCACGAAACATGAGCGACAGCGCCTTATCTTCACCGAGCCTTGCGGCGAGCCGTGAGCGACTGCCCCTGGGCGGCTTGCTGGCACTGGCAACCGCCGGCTTTATCACCATCCTCACCGAGGCCATGCCGGCGGGCCTGCTGCCGCAAATGGGCGCCGGTCTCGGAGTGTCCGACGCCCTGGTGGGCCAGTTGGTAACCCTCTACGCCCTCGGCTCGTTGCTGGCGGCCATTCCGCTGACCATCGCCACCCGTGGCTGGCGCCGGCGGCCGTTACTGATGATTGCCATCGGCGGGTTTGCCTTGGTCAACAGCGTGACGGCGTTCTCCAGCGACTACCTGTTGACCCTGGTGGCCAGGTTCTTCGCCGGGGTGTTCGCGGGGTTGCTCTGGGCGCTGCTGGCCGGTTACGCCAGCCGCATGGTTGCACCGCACCTGCAAGGGCGGGCGATTGCCGTGGCCATGCTTGGCGCGCCACTGGCGTTGTCACTGGGCGTGCCTGCCGGGACATTCCTGGGCACCACCGTGGGCTGGCGCCTGAGCTTCGCGATCATGAGCGCCCTTACGGTACTGCTGCTGGCGTGGGTGCGCTGGCAGGTTCCGGACTTTGCCGGGCAGCGAGCGGAAAAACGCCTGGGGCTGCGCCAGGTATTGGCATTGCCGGGGATTCGTCCGGTGCTGTTTGTGACCTTCACCTACGTGCTGGCCCACAACATTCTCTACACCTATATCGCGCCGTTCCTGATGCCCGCCGGAATGGCCGCAGACATCGACCAAGTGTTGCTGGTATTTGGCCTGGCAGCGCTGCTGGGCATCTGGATTGTGGGTGCGCTGATTGATCAGCGGCTGCGCGCCTTACTGGTGATCAGTTGCGGGATGTTCGCGTTGTCGGCCCTGGCACTGGCGTTCTGGATCACCTCGGCGGCCGTCATTTACACCACGGTGGCGTTGTGGGGGCTGGCGTTTGGCGGGCTTCCGGCATTGCTGCAGACGGCGCTGGCCAAGTCGGCCGGGGATTCAGCCGATGCCGCGCAGTCGATGCTGGTCACCGTGTGGAACCTGGGCATCGCCGGTGGCGGGCTGCTGGGCGGCATGTTGCTGCAGGGTTGGGGCGTGACGTCGTTTCCATGGGCCGTCGTCGCATTGGTCGTGCTGGCCCTGCTGGCGACACTTCGTTTAAGCGATGTTTAAACAGAAACGTGACGTGATGTTTCTTAACTCTTATGATCGCACCGGGTGCGCTGCTGCATACGCTACAGCGCAGGTTAAAGGATAAGCATTGGTCGGGCCGCCAATGGAGACTTGTCGTGCCTGATAAACACCCTGCTATTCCTCGCCCCCAGGTTTTGGTTGAAGGCGCCCTGTCTGCGCTGGAACGGTTTTCACGCATCGAAGCGGTCAGCGGCATCGTGTTGCTGCTGGCGGCGATCATCGCGCTGATCTGGGCCAACAGCCCCGTTGCCGATTCCTACGAACACTTCTGGAACACCCCACTCACCATCGGGCTGGGGGACTTCACCGTCTCGCGCTCATTGCACTTCCTGGTGAACGACGGGCTGATGACCATCTTCTTCCTGGTGGTGGGCGCCGAGATTCGCCAGGAGATCAGGGACGGCGCGCTCGCCAACCTGAAACTGGCCACCTTGCCCCTGGGTGCTGCGCTGGGTGGCGTGCTGATGCCGGCGCTGATTTACACCCTGCTCAACCATGGCACCGCAGCGGCCAGCGGTTGGGCGGTACCCACTGCCACTGACATTGCATTTGCCGTGGGTGTGCTGGCGCTGTTGGGTAAATCCATCCCCGCCGGCGTGCGCATCCTGCTGCTCGCGCTGGCGATCATTGATGACATCGTCGCCATCCTGATCATCGCGATTTTCTATACCGCCAGCCTGGACTACATGGGCCTGGTGATTGCGGCCTGCGGGCTGGCGCTGGTGCTGATTTTTCAGCGGATGGGAATTGGCAAGGCGGTTGTGTACCTGCTGCCGGGGGCGATTGTCTGGTTTGGCCTACTCAAGACCGGTGTGCATCCTACGCTTGCCGGCGTGATGCTGGGGCTGATGACACCCGTCACGTCCAGGCCCACCCGGGAACGCCCTCTGGACACCATCGGGCGCACGTTCAACGAGCTGATGGAGCGGCTTTCGCAATCGGCTGAAAGCGCCCATCAAGTCGCCAAACCATTAAAGCAACTGAGACAGGCCCAGCGGGAAATGCTACCGCCGGTGCAACGTATTCAAGCGGGCTTGCACCCGTGGGTCGCCTTTGGCGTCATGCCACTGTTTGCCCTGGCGAACGCAGGGGTGAGCCTGCAGGGTTTCAACCTGGACGACCCGCTGCCCCACGGCGTGTTCATGGGCGTGATACTGGCGCTGGTGCTCGGCAAGCCGCTGGGTGTGATGCTGGCGAGCGTGGCGCTGGTGAAACTGAACATCTGCCAACTGCCGGAAGGCGTGACCTGGAACGGCGTCGCCCTGGTGGGCCTGCTGGCGGGGATTGGTTTCACCATGTCGATCTTCATCTCGTCGCTGGCCTTCTCCGACCCGACGCTGCTGTCGGCCGCCAAGCTGAGTGTGCTGACGGCGTCGTCCCTCGCCGCAGTGATTGGCCTGAGTTGGGGCAAGCTCAAGTTTGCGCGCTGACTCAATCGTGGGTTGACGGCTGTTGAGTCAGACCGGAAATCGCGGCGACGACCTTTGTCACACTCTCGGCGACCGCGATTTCCCCGTTTAATCGAATGGCCGGTGTCGTCAGTTGCTTGAGCCACCGCTCATGCCTGGGCCGGCTGCGCCCGGCCCGGTTGCCCGCCTCATAGCTCTCGGCCCATATGAGAAACTTCTGATGGTTCTCGTGCATATCCCCGCCCGGCAAGATCCGCGTGCCGAACCGTTGCGACTCGCGCGACTTCAAACGCTCTATTCGCAGTGCCGTTGGCGTATCGACGAACACCACCAGGTCCGCATCTTGAATCACCTCGGCGCCCCAGCCGTCCATTGATCCGGACAGCACCCAAGGGCCGTCTGCCAGCGCTTGAGTCAACAGCGCGACCCGTTCTTCAGGGGGGCGTGATTTCTCAAAGGGAGGATCCGTTGGGTACCAGTAGTAATCATCGACATCCACATGCGGCAGGTTAAGCCTGTCAGCCAAGGCGCCGCCCAACGTGCTCACGCCTGCGCCCGAAGCCCCGCTGATATAAATCCGTTTGCTCACTGTTTGGCCTCCTGGGTTACGTATCTGAATACTACGTAAAAAAAAGACCCCGGCCTCTTCAGGCCGGGGTCTTTTCATTCAGGCGGTAACGAGATCAGAACTTCTTGATCTCAGCCTTGCTTTCCAACTGCTTGCGATAGGCGGCGAAGTCTTGCTGGCCGACACGGGACGCGAGGAAGCGGCGGTACTGAGCCTTCTCGTCATCGGTCGGTGCAGCCGCTTCGTTGACCGCGCTCAAGCGCACGATCATCAGGCTACCGTCTGGCAGGGTCACGCTGGTGAAGGTCGGCTTGTCCTTGGCCGCAGGCTTTGGCATGCGGAACAGGGCTTGCAGAATCGCTGGCTCGACGCCTTCCTGGCCACGGGTGGCCGCTTCGGTGACTTTCCAGGCCTGGCCATCAACCGGCTGGTTCAGCGGTGTCTTGCCATCACGCAGGCTGGCAATCAGCTCGTCCGCGTGAGTCTTCGCCGCAGCGCTTGCGCGCTCCTTGGTCAACTGGGCGCGAATGGCAGTGGCAACGCTTTCCAGCGGCAACTGGGTTGGCTTCAAGTGCTCTTTGGCACGCAGCACCACGATGGTTTCCGGATCCAGCTCGATGGCGGTGCTGTTGGCACCTTCATCCAGTACTTCAGGGCTGAATGCAGCGGTGACCACGGCACGGTTTGCGGCGATACCTTCGCCACCTTCACGGCCAAACGGCGCAGAGGTGTGCACGGTCAGCTTCAGGTCCGACGCCGGCTGGGCCAGGTCAGAAGCTTCGAATGCAGCGTCTTCCAGCTGTTTGGTTGCATCGACGAAACGCTGTTCAACCTGTTGGGTCTTGAGCTCGCGGGTCAGCTTGTCTTTCAGGCTGGCGAACGATGGCACTTCCGGTGCTTCAACGCCCAACAGCTTGATCAGGTGCCAGCCGAAGCTTGAACGCACCGGTGCCGAGACCTGGTCCTTGTTCAACGCATACAGCGCTGTTTCGAAGGCCGGGTCGTAGACGCCAGGACCCGCGAAGCCGAGGTCACCGCCGTTGTTCGCCGAACCCGGATCCTGGGAGAACTCTTTCGCCAGGGCTTCAAACTTCTCGCCCTTGGCCAGGCGTGCCTGGATCTCTTCGATCTTGGCCTTGGCCTGCTCGTCCGTTGTCTTGTCGTTGACTTCAATCAGGATGTGCGCCGCACGACGCTGTTCAGCGAGGTTGGCGGTTTCTTTCTGATAGAGGGCTTGCAGCTCATCGTCCTTGACCGCGACCTGGTCGAAGAAGGAAGCCTTCTTCAGCTCCAGATAGTCGATGACCACCTGGTCCGGGGTCATGAACTCTTTGGCGTGCTGGTCGTAGTAAGCCTTGACCTCGTCGTCGGTGAGTTTCACCGCCGCCGGATCAGCCTTGACGCTGACAGTGGCGAAATCGCGGGTCTGTTTTTCCAGACGGGCAAAAGCCAGCACTTCGGCATCAGTCACAAAACCGCTGCCGGCAATGCCTGCACGAACCTGCCCGATCAGCATTTCCTGGCTCAGCATCTGACGGAATTGCATACGGCTGTAGCCCAGCTGACGGATCACCTGGTCGAAACGCTCGGCGTTGAACTGGCCATCCACCTGGAATTCCGGTGTCTGCAGGATCACTTGATCCAGCGCAGCTTCGGAGAAAGCGAATTTCGAATCGGCCGCACCTTGCAGCAGCAGCTTGCGATCGATCAGGCCTTTGAGGGCGGCGTCGCGCAGCAGCTTTTCGTCCAGCAAGGAAGCATCGAAGTCCTTGCCCAGCTGTTGCATCAGCTGACGACGTTGCATGTCGACGGCCTGGCCCAGTTCGCTTTGGGTGATTTCTTCACCGTTGACCTTGGCCACGTCCTGCTTGTTGTTGGTCGAAGCCTGAAAAATAGCCTCGATACCGGTGAACGCCATCAATGCGACGATGATCCCGATAATGGTCTTGGCAATCCAGCCTTGTGAATTGTCCCTGATATTCTGCAGCATGCGTCCCCCAGAAACGGTTGAACTTCAAAATTAGGCAACCGTGGAGCGTGGGTAGAGTCCGGATAGAAGAAAGGCGCATCCGAGGATGCGCCTTCTCGTAACTGGCGGAGCGGACGGGGGTTTGAACCCACACCCCCGGCGTGGCGACCCGATGGATACTTGGGTCAGCTGCCGCTCCGCTGCCAGGCCAGACCTGCGTCCGACCCGGATGGGTAAGGCTTGAACGAAGCTTAGTTAACGGCTTCTTTCAGGGCTTTACCGGCTTTGAAACCTGGTTTTTTGGCAGCGGCGATTTGCAGAGCCTTGCCAGTCTGTGGGTTACGGCCAGTGCGAGCTGGACGATCGGTCACAGAGAAAGTACCGAAACCAACCAGTACCACAGAGTCGCCGGCCTTGAGAGCGCCAGTGACGGATTCGATTACTGCGTCCAGCGCACGGCCAGCAGCGGCTTTCGGGATATCAGCAGATGCAGCGATAGCATCAATCAGTTCCGACTTGTTCACTCTAAGTCCCCTTATATCTATTGAGTATGATTCTAAGTTTTTTGGTGAAAGCAAAAACCAGTGCTGAATGGCCTACAGACACTTAAGAGCCGCTTTATAACAAGGGCTCTAAAAAGCTGTCAAGGAAGCCCCCAGGCTTAAACGTATTAATGCGTGCTAATTCTTTCCTTAGAGTCAGTCTCGCGTTTTTCGTCCTTCGCGACTATCTCCGGAGCCACATCTGGCAAGGGCTCCGGCGCGTATTGCAGCGCAATTTGCAGGACCTCGTCAATCCATTTAACCGGTTTAATCTGCAGATCCTGCTTGATATTGTCAGGAATCTCCTTCAAGTCGCGAACATTCTCTTCAGGAATGATCACGGTCTTGATACCACCACGGTGTGCAGCCAGCAATTTCTCTTTGAGGCCACCAATGGCCAGTACCTGCCCACGCAGGGTAATTTCCCCGGTCATGGCCACATCCGCGCGCACCGGAATGCCGGTCAGGGCTGATACCAGTGCCGTGCACATGCCTACGCCAGCGCTAGGGCCGTCTTTCGGGGTCGCCCCTTCCGGCATGTGGATGTGAGTGTCGTGCTTCTCGTGGAAGTCCAGGGGGATCCCCAGGCTCTTGGCGCGGCTGCGCACCACGGTCTGCGCGGCAGTGATGGATTCGACCATCACGTCACCCAGGGAACCGGTCTTGATCAATTGCCCCTTGCCCGGGATAACCGCGGCCTCGATGGTCAGCAATTCGCCGCCCACCTGGGTCCACGCCAGGCCTGTGACCTGACCCACCTGGTCCTGCTGCTCAGCCAGGCCGTAACGGAATTTACGCACGCCCAGGAAGTGTTCCAGCAGGTCGGCAGTGACCTTCACCGAGAAGCGTTTTTCCAGCGCATGTTCCTTCACCGCCTTGCGGCAGATCTTCGCCAGTTGACGCTCAAGGCCCCGTACACCGGCCTCGCGGGTGTAGAAACGAATGATGTCGCGGATCGCGTCGGCATCAAATTCGATCTCGCCTTTTTTCAGGCCATTGGCCGCAATCTGCTTGGGCGAGAGGTATTTGACGGCGATGTTGATCTTCTCGTCCTCGGTGTAACCCGGCAGACGAATCACCTCCATCCGGTCCAGCAGGGCTGGCGGAATATTCATCGAGTTGGAGGTGCACAGGAACATTACATCGGACAGGTCGTAGTCGACTTCCAGGTAATGGTCGTTGAAATTATGGTTCTGCTCGGGGTCGAGCACTTCCAGCAATGCAGAGGCCGGATCGCCACGCATGTCGCTGCCCATTTTGTCGATTTCATCGAGCAGGAACAGCGGGTTGCGCACACCCACCTTTGTCATCTTTTGAATCAATCTTCCTGGCATCGAACCGATGTAAGTCCGGCGATGACCACGAATTTCCGCTTCATCACGCACACCACCCAAGGCCATGCGCACAAATTTACGGTTGGTTGCGTGGGCAATCGACTCCGCCAGGGAGGTTTTACCCACACCAGGAGGACCGACCAGGCACAAAACCGGACCGCGAATCTTCTTCACGCGCTTTTGCACGGCGAGGTATTCGAGAATGCGTTCTTTGACTTCTTCGAGGCCGTAGTGATCGGCATCCAGAATGTCTTCGGCACGGGCCAGGTCCAGACGCACTTTGGTCTGGGCCTTCCACGGCACCTGCACCAGCCAGTCGATATAGGAACGAACCACAGTGGCTTCGGCCGACATCGGTGACATTTGCTTGAGCTTGTTCAGCTCGGCAGTGGCTTTGGTCAAGGCGTCTTTCGGCAGGCCGGCGGCATCGATGCGCTTTTTCAGCTCTTCGATTTCGTTATGGCCTTCCTCGCTGTCACCCAGCTCTTTCTGAATGGCCTTCATCTGCTCATTCAGGTAGTACTCGCGCTGGCTGCGCTCCATTTGCTTTTTGACACGGCCACGGATGCGCTTCTCAACCTGCAGCAGGTCGATTTCGGCATCCAGCAGCGCCAGGACGTGTTCGACCCGGGCAGACAAATCGATGATTTCGAGAATGTCCTGCTTCTGCTCGATCTTCAGCGCCATGTGCGCGGCCATGGTGTCGACCAGGCGGCTTGGCTCATCAATGCTGTTGAGGGAAGAGAGGACTTCTGCAGGGACTTTCTTGCCCAGTTGCACGTATTGCTCGAACTGGGACAGCAGGCTGCGAACAAACACTTCAGATTCGCGCTCAGGGGCGTCGACTTCGTCGATCAGCGCCACTTCGGCACGCAGATGGCCGTCCACTTCCATGAAGCGTTCGACCGCACCGCGCTGCTCACCTTCCACCAGCACCTTGACGGTGCCATCAGGCAGCTTGAGCAGTTGCAGGACAGTTGCAACGGTACCAACGCGATACAGGGCATCTTCGCCTGGATCATCGTCAGCAGGATTTCTCTGGGCCAGCAGCAGGATCTGCTTGTCGCCCGTCATCGCGGCCTCGAGGGCTTCGATAGACTTCTCGCGCCCCACGAACAGCGGGATAACCATGTGCGGATAGACGACGACATCACGCAACGGCAGGAGAGGCAATTCGATGGTTGTCTTCATGATTTCGCCTCTATGACAGATGAAAGTAAGCTTGAAACCAAGATGGGGGCTGCCTGCAAAAAAAACAAGCGTAATGGCATCAGTTAAACGCAGTAAAAACAAAGGGGCCCCTGAAGGCCCCTTTATTTTGTACAGCTCGGCGGTGCAACGCTTACGCGTCTGGCGCAGCCTTGGCAGCCGGCTCACTGTTTTCGTAGATATACAGTGGCTTGGACTTGCCTTCTATAACGCTTTCGTCGATCACCACTTTACTCACCTCGGACTGCGAGGGGATTTCGTACATGGTGTCGAGCAGTACGCCTTCGAGGATCGAGCGCAAACCACGGGCGCCGGTCTTGCGCTCCAGTGCCCGCTTGGCCACCGATTTGAGCGCGTCAGCACGGAACTCGAGGTCCACACCTTCCATCTCGAACAACTTGGCGTATTGCTTGGTCAGGGCGTTTTTCGGCTCGGTGAGGATCTGCATCAACGCAGCCTCATCCAGCTCGTCCAACGTCGCCAGGACCGGCAGACGGCCAACGAATTCCGGGATCAGACCGAACTTGACCAAATCGTCAGGCTCGACTTCACGCAGGGATTCACCGACTTTCTTGCCTTCTTCCTTGCTGCGTACTTCTGCACTGAAGCCAATGCCGCCACGGGTGGAACGGTTTTGAATAACCTTTTCCAGACCGGAGAACGCACCGCCACAGATGAACAGGATGTTGCGCGTATCAACCTGGAGGAATTCCTGCTGTGGATGCTTGCGGCCGCCTTGTGGCGGTACGGAAGCAACAGTACCTTCGATCAGTTTCAACAGCGCTTGCTGCACGCCTTCACCGGAAACGTCCCGGGTGATCGACGGGTTGTCGGATTTGCGCGAAATCTTGTCGATTTCATCGATGTAGACAATGCCCATCTGGGCCTTTTCCACGTCGTAATCGCATTTCTGCAGCAGCTTCTGAATGATGTTCTCGACGTCTTCACCTACGTAACCGGCCTCGGTAAGCGTGGTTGCGTCGGCGATGGTGAAGGGAACGTTCAGCAGGCGAGCCAGGGTTTCTGCAAGCAGGGTTTTACCCGAACCTGTAGGACCGATCAGCAAGATGTTACTTTTGCCGAGCTCGACATCGTCACTTTTCTTGTCACGCTGGTTCAGACGCTTGTAGTGGTTGTACACCGCTACGGCCAGAACCTTCTTTGCACGCTCTTGACCAATCACATACTGATCAAGGATGCCGCTGATTTCTTTAGGCGAAGGCAATTTATGCGCGCTGCTTTCGGCCTGGGCTTCCTGCACCTCCTCGCGGATGATGTCATTGCACAGGTCGACGCACTCGTCGCAGATAAACACCGAGGGGCCGGCAATCAACTTGCGTACTTCATGCTGGCTTTTGCCACAGAAGGAGCAATAGAGCAGCTTGCCGTTGTCCTCGCCGTTGCGGGTGTCAGTCATTCGTTCGATCCAAATCCGATAGGCTTGCAACACAAGATGAAGGCTATTGAGGGCTTTTTCAAGCCCACTGGTGGTCGGACCTGCCGACCAGCCCTATTTTGAGCTGCTTATATTAAGCGGGGCGCTTTTCGATCACTGCGTCGATCAACCCGTATTCACGTGCGGCTTCGGCGCTCATGAAATTGTCACGGTTGGTGTCGCGCTCGATCTCTTCCAGGGTGTGCCCGCTATGTTTGGCCATCAGCGTGTTGAGACGCTCACGAATGAAGAGGATTTCCTTGGCATGGATTTCGATGTCCGATGCCTGGCCCTGGAAACCGCCCAGTGGCTGGTGAATCATCACGCGAGAGTTCGGCAGGCAGTAACGCTTGCCCTCAGCACCAGCGGTCAGCAGGAAAGCACCCATGCTGCACGCCTGACCGATACAGGTGGTCGATACGTTCGGCTTGATGAACTGCATGGTGTCGTAGATCGACATGCCAGCCGTTACCGAGCCGCCCGGGGAGTTGATGTAGAGATGGATGTCCTTGTCCGGGTTTTCCGCTTCAAGGAACAGCAGCTGCGCACAGATCAGGTTGGCCATGTAGTCCTCTACCGGACCAACCAGAAAGATCACTCGCTCCTTGAGCAGGCGCGAGTAGATGTCATAGGCGCGTTCGCCACGAGCAGATTGCTCGACAACCATCGGGACCAGGCCGCCAGCGGCCTGGATATCAGAGTTCTGCTGAATATACGAATTACGGAACATGCTCTGCAGTTACTCCCAAATAGTCATGTCTTGAATACGCATAAGCCAGCGCGAGGCTGGCTTATGGGTGTATTTTCAAACGAGTTGAGCGATCAGTCGGCTTGTGCTGCTTCAGCCGGCTTGACTGCTTCTTCGTAAGAGACCGCTTTATCGGTCACCTTAGCCTTCTGCAGAACAGTATCCACAACTTGCTCTTCCAGCACAACCGAACGCACTTCGTTCAGCTGCTGGTCGTTCTTGTAGTACCAGGACACAACAGCCTCAGGCTCCTGGTAGGCCGAAGCCATTTCCTGGATCATTTCGCGAACGCGGGTTTCGTCAGGCTTGAGGTCGAATTGCTTGACCACTTCAGCTACGATCAGACCCAGTACAACGCGGCGCTTGGCTTGTTCTTCGAACAGCTCGGCCGGCAGTTGGTCAGGCTTGATGTTGCCGCCGAACTGCTGAACAGCCTGCACGCGCAGACGGTCAACTTCGTTGGACAGCAGGGCCTTAGGCACTTCGATCGGGTTGGCAGCCAGCAGACCGTCCATCACCTGGTTCTTGACCTTGGATTTGATGGCCTGACGCAGTTCACGCTCCATGTTCTTGCGAACTTCGGTGCGGAAACCTTCGATACCGGTTTCCTTGATGCCGAACTGGTTGAAGAATTCTTCGTTCAGTTCTGGCAGCTTAGGCTCGGAAACGGTGTTGACGGTCACGGTGAACTCGGCGGTTTTACCAGCCAGGTCCAGGTTCTGATAGTCAGCCGGGAAAGTCAGGTTCAGAACGCGCTCTTCGCCGGCTTTAGCGCCAACCAGGCCGTCTTCAAAACCAGGGATCATGCGGTTGGAACCCAGCACCAGCTGAGTGCCCTTGGCGGAGCCGCCAGCGAATGCTTCGCCGTCTACCTTGCCAACGAAATCGATGTTCAACTGGTCTTCGTTCTGGGCGGCACGATCGGCCACTTCAAAACGGGTGTTCTGCTTGCGCAGGATTTCCAGCATGTTGTCCAGGTCCGAATCAGCCACTTCAGCGTTCAGGCGCTCGATAGCGATGGAGTCGAAACCGGCAACGGTGAACTCCGGAAACACTTCGAAGGTTGCGATGTATTCCAGGTCCTTGCCTTTTTCCAGCACTTTCGGCTCAACCGAAGGAGCGCCGGCCGGGTTCAGCTTCTGCTCAACCACAGCTTCGTAGAAGGAAGACTGGATGACGTCGCCTACTGCTTCCTGGCGCGCATCAGCTTCATAACGCTGACGAATCACGCTCATTGGCACTTTGCCCGGACGGAAGCCGGCAATCTTGGCCTTTTGGGCAGTCTGCTGCAGACGCTTGTTGACCTGAGTCTCGATGCGCTCAGCCGGCACGGTGATGCTCATGCGGCGCTCAAGAGCAGAAGTATTTTCAACAGAAACTTGCATGGATATTCCTCGTTGCACAGACGTTAGCCGGCCGTTTCCGACCCCAGAATCAAGGGCATGCATTCTAGTGGGTCAAACTCAAGAAGTCACCCTACTGAAAACGGGTAAAAAAGCAGCAGGCAATTTATAGGTGCGAATGCACGAATGCACCTCGCCCCGGTAGCAAATACATCCCATCACGCCAGGGCTCTGCGCCAACCCTTCTATATATAGAAGCGGTTGCCGATCATCTCCCTGACAACCGACCCTGCGAGCAAGGCCGGCGGGCAGCGCGGCATCATCGAGCAACATAAATACGACGAAACGCCCTGCCCTTGCAGCCCAGCACCTGCGACCGCGTTGAAACTTCAAACCGCTGAAACAAAAAAGGCGCCAGACTATTAATCTGGCGCCTTTCGAAATATGGGGTGGACGAAGGGGATCGAACCCTCGACAACGGGAGTCACAATCCCGTGCTCTACCAACTGAGCTACGCCCACCATATTGCGTGACCAAAAAGCCTGTCAAAACGGCTATTTGTTGAGCCTCGCGACGACCAGCAGGCCTTCACGAAACTTATTTGGTGCGGATGAAGAGACTCGAACTCTTACGCCTCGCGGCGCTGGAACCTAAATCCAGTGTGTCTACCAATTCCACCACATCCGCATGAAGCTCTTAAAGCAAAGGCGCCAGACTGTTAATCTGGCGCCCTTTGAATATGGGGTGGACGAAGGGGATCGAACCCTCGACAACGGGAGTCACAATCCCGTGCTCTACCAACTGAGCTACGCCCACCATATTGCGCTACTTGTGCCAAAGCTGCCTAATGGCGCACCCGGCAGGACTCGAACCTGCGACCATCCGCTTAGAAGGCGGATGCTCTATCCAGCTGAGCTACGGGCGCCTTATTAATCTGTACTCTTGGAGGATTACAAACTAACCAGTGCTAGGCTGTGCCCGACAAGTGCGACGAATAGTATAGATGGACCCGAAACCCGTCAAATCCTTTTTATAAAAAATTCATTTTATTTAAGGGGTTAGGGGAATTTGCAGACCAAGCGCCTTTGCCCTCACGCCATGGCATGCGAGAATGCGCGCACTTTTCTTCCCCCTCTCGATGGTTAATCACGCGTAATGACTGCACAACTTATCGACGGCAAATCAATCGCCGCCAGCCTGCGCCAGCAGATCGCCAAACGAGTCGCCGAGCGCAGCCAACAAGGCCTGCGCACGCCGGGCCTCGCGGTGATCCTGGTCGGCAGCGATCCTGCCTCTCAGGTTTATGTCTCGCACAAGCGTAAAGACTGTGAAGAGGTCGGCTTTATTTCCAAAGCCTACGACTTGGCTGAAGACACCACCCAGCAGGCCCTCACCGACCTGATCGACAGCCTCAACGACGATCCTGCCATCGACGGCATCCTGCTGCAGCTGCCGTTGCCCGAGCACCTGGACGCGTCCAAATTGCTCGAACGCATCCGCCCGGACAAAGACGTCGACGGTTTCCACCCTTATAACGTCGGCCGCCTGGCCCAGCGCATCCCGCTCCTGCGCCCGTGCACCCCGAAGGGCATCATGACCCTGCTGGAAAGCACCGGCGTCGATCTGTACGGCCTGGATGCCGTAGTCGTGGGCGCATCCAACATCGTGGGGCGCCCGATGGCCATGGAACTGCTGCTGGCCGGCTGCACCGTGACGGTCACCCACCGGTTCACCAAGGACCTGGCCGGCCACGTCGGCCGCGCCGACCTGGTGGTGGTTGCCGCCGGCAAGCCGGGCCTGGTCAAGGGTGAGTGGATCAAGGAAGGCGCCATCGTGATCGACGTGGGCATCAACCGCCAGGACGACGGCAAGCTGGTGGGCGACGTGGTGTACGAAACTGCCCTGCCCCGCGCCGGCTGGATCACCCCGGTACCGGGTGGCGTTGGCCCGATGACCCGCGCCTGCCTGCTGGAAAATACCCTGTACGCAGCCGAAACCCTGCACAGCTAATAACCAGCCGCTCTGAAAAAGCCCTGCCTTATCGCAGGGCTTTTTATTGGCCGGATAAAAAGTACTTTTTTCTTTGTTTTTAAGGGGTTTCATCTGTTTCTAGAAGAACATTCGACAGTTTCTGATCCATACTTCTAGAATGTAACGTTATTTGTCAGAACCTCCGTTGCAGAACGGTATATCCCTACTTTTTTAGCGAGTTCATCCGCGTGAAAATTCATCTTTCCATTGTCAGCCTATTTTTTGCATTTACAGGCACCTTCGCGAGCGCAAGCGAAACCACGATCGCTCCCCGCGACATGTCCACCCTGCACATCGCCTCCGGCAGTGCGATGGTGGTGGACCTGCAGACCAACAAGGTCATCTATGCCAGCAACCCGGATGTCATCGTGCCGATCGCCTCGGTGAGCAAACTGATGACCGGCCTGATCGTGCTGGAAGCCAAGCAGAACATGGATGAATACATCGACATCAACATCAAGGACACGCCGGAGATGAAAGGCGTGTTCTCCCGGGTCAAGATCGGCAGCGAAATGCCGCGCAAAGAGATGCTGCTGATTGCCCTCATGTCCTCGGAAAACCGTGCCGCCGCCAGCCTGGCCCACCACTACCCGGGCGGTTACCCGGCGTTTATCGCGGCGATGAACGCCAAGGCCAAGGCGCTGGGCATGACCAGCACCCATTATGTTGAACCTACCGGCCTGTCGATCCACAACGTGTCTACCGCTCGCGACCTGAGCAAGCTGCTGGCCGCCGCACGCAAATACCCGATGCTCAGCCAGTTGAGTACCACCAAGGAAAAGACCGTCTCGTTCCGCAAACCCAACTACACCCTGGGCTTCTCCAACACCGACCACTTGATCAACCGCGCCAACTGGGACATCAAGTTGACCAAGACCGGCTTCACCAACCAGGCCGGCCACTGCCTGGTGCTGGTCACCAGCATGGGCAATCGCCCGGTGTCGCTGGTGATCCTCGACGCCTTCGGCAAATTCACCCACTTTGCCGATGCCAGCCGTATCCGCAGCTGGGTCGAGACTGGCAAGAGCGGCTCCGTGCCAGACGTGGCGCTGCGCTACAAGGCTGACAAGAACCTGAAGAACCGTCCACGGGCAAATGTCCAGGTGACCGAGTCCCGCTGACAGGTAAACAGCGGCATAAAAAAACGGCGCCCTTGAGCGCCGTTTTTTATTTGGCCTGACTGGCCAGGGTCTTGACCGCCTGGGCCGCTGCCTGTTCCTGGCCCGCCTGGGCCGTGGCACTGGCAGCCTGCTGCCAGCGCTGGGCGTCGACCTTGACCGGCAACTGGGTAGGCCGCTGAATCAGCACGGCCCACTTGCCGCCGTCTTTCCATGCCGACTCAAAGGCGCTGAAGTCCATCGGCATGCGACGCGCCAACCCCGACCGCAGCAGCACCATGCTCTTCTGCTTGTTGTAGCCCACCACCACGACATACCGCGGCCCCGCCCAGAAGGTCGAACCCTGGGTGATACGCGCCATCACCGGGTACCCGGCCGCGACCTGCGCCAGCATCGCCGGCAGCTGCTCGTCCAGCGGGTACACCAGCATCCCGTATTCACGGGCCAACACCTGCATGTTGCGCTCAAGGTCTGCCTCGGCGCCCGGCAAATGCAGCGGCTTATCCAGCAAGCCCGGTGTAATCACAATGCCTTGTTGAGACAGCATGCTGGCCAGAGCAGCCGGGCCACCGAGGTAAGTCTCGCCGCGAAACGCCGGCACGCCCTTGAGCTCGACGCTCTCCGGCAGGCCCGGGATGCTCGTGGGTTTTGGGTGCGAGGAGCAGGCTGCCAGCCCCATGAAACAGGCTGCGACCCACCAGGAGGTTTTAATGTTCGAGGGAAACCGCAACTTCGTCACTCACTTGATCAACGGCCGACGTGGGCCCTGATCATAGGACGCTCTTGAGCGCGGGTATAGCCTTGTACCGCAGTAAAAGGCCCGCCATAGAGCAAACAAGTTGGACGCACACGACCATTGGTCAATAGCAGGCAACCTGCGGATAGCTAGACTGTCCATTGAGAAGACAGTGTGTGCCCTGTACCGGGCGAAAGGAGGCACTTAATGAGCCTGACAACAACGATTCTGCTTTTGATCTGTGGCTGGCTGGCCGTCGCCGCCGCCATGCTCTGGGGCGTGATGCGCGTAACCCGTCGCCACCATCACCCTCAAGTAAAACCCGCAGCACCCGGCAAGCTGCACAAACCCGCCGGGCACCACGCCTGACGCCTTAGCCAGGCATGCAGCTGAAGTCTTCAGTCTGCGCCAATTCCTTGCCGTGGCTGTCCTTCAACTCGGCGCGTACCGTGGTACCGAGGCTGGATTCCACCAGGGTGTAATGCTCGCCGGCCTTGAAGTTGCCGTAGGTAACATGCCCGCGACAATCCTGCTGGTTGTCATCCCCCGCCTCTTCTTCAAACAAGGTGACATCCAGGCGATGGGCGCCGGGTTTCACTTCGAAGTAGCGACCATCATCAATGTTTTTCCCGTCTACCCGCTCGGCCATCAGGTCGTTGGGCGCCTCTTCTTGCAGGCCGATCCAGGCTTCGCTCGGGTCCGCTTTCGGAATCGGGCCGGCGCACGCCGACAACAGCAGGACCGCACTCAAGGCCGGGATCAACAACAAGGGTTTAAGAGACATGGCAGAACTCCAAATGGATAAAGAGTGAACGGGCAAAACGACTTCCGTTCGATCGGTATCCAGCTTGGTACTGTCACCATTATTGAACAAATGAATACATATGAAAGGATCTTCAGCCGTTAACTAAATCTTCCTTCACCTGGCTGAAAGGTGCGTGTTAGGTGGGTCCGTCAAGACTGCGAGCGTTTGCAATCCCACTCCTTTGGAGGTTACGGCATGCTCGGGCTGGTAAAGACCGCACTGCTCAAGCCCTACACGTTTATCGTGCTGGCAATTTTCATCTGCATCATTGGGCCCATGGCGGCCTTGCGTACCCCCACCGACGTATTTCCCGACATTGGCATCCCCGTAGTCGCGGTGGTCTGGCAGTACAACGGCCTGTCTCCGGACGCCATGGCCGGTCGCGTGATCTACACCTACGAACGCTCCCTGAGTACCACCGTCAACGACATCGAACACATTGAATCGCAGTCGTTACCCGGCATGGGCATCGTGAAGATTTTCTTCCAGCCCGGCGTGGATATCCGCACCGCCAACGCTCAAGTAACAGCGGTGTCACAAACCGTACTCAAGCAGATGCCACCGGGCATCACCCCACCGCTGATCCTCAACTACAGCGCCTCCACGGTGCCGATCCTGCAGATGGCATTCTCCAGCCCCAGCCTGTCGGAAGCGAAGATCCGCGACCTGGTGCAGAACAACATCCGCCTGCCGCTCAGTGCCCTGCCCGGCCTGGCCATGCCAACCCCGATGGGCGGCAAGCAACGCCAGATCACCCTCGACCTCGACCCGCAGGCGCTGGCCGCCAAAGGCCTGTCGGCGCAAGACGTGGGCAACGCCCTGGCCTTGCAGAACCAGATCATCCCCGTGGGTACCGCCAAACTCGGCCCCAACGAATACACGATTTTGCTCAACAACAGCCCCAAGGCGATTGATGAGCTCAACGACCTGCCGATCAAGACGGTCGACGGCGCAATCATTACCATCGGCCAGGTGGCCCACGTGCGTGACGGCTCGCCGCCGCAGACCAACATCGTGCGCGTCGACGGCCACCGTGCCGTGCTGATGCCAGCCCTGAAAAACGGCAGCATCTCCACCCTGTCGATCATCGACGGCATCCGCCAGATGCTGCCGCGCATCAATGAAACCCTGCCGCCCTCGCTGAAGACCTCACTGCTGGGGGACGCCTCGGTGTTCGTCAAACAGTCGGTGGGCAGCGTGGCCCAGGAAGGCATCATCGCGGCCCTGCTGACCAGTGCGATGATCCTGCTGTTCCTCGGCAGCTGGCGCTCGACCATCATCATCGCCGCCTCGATTCCCCTGGCAGTGCTGTCGGCCATCGCGCTGCTGGCGGCCACCGGTCAAACCCTCAACGTCATGACCCTCGGCGGGCTGGCGTTGGCGGTGGGGATCTTGGTGGATGACGCCACGGTAACCATCGAAAACATCAACTGGCACCTGGAACAAGGCAAGGCGGTGAAGGACGCGATCCTCGACGGCGCCAAGCAAATCGTCGGCCCGGCGTTCGTGTCCCTGCTGTGTATCTGCATCGTGTTTGTTCCGATGTTCATGCTGCAAGGCATCGCCGGCTACCTGTTCCGCCCGATGGCCCTGGCGGTGATTTTTGCGATGGCCAGTTCGTTCATCCTCTCGCGGACATTGGTACCGACCCTGGCGATGTTCCTGCTCAAGCCTCATGTGCCGGAGCAAGGCGAAGGTCATCACCCGGAAGATGCATTCATCAACCACCACGAGGGCGACCAGCACAAACCCCAACGCAACGCCGTGCTGCAATCGGTGCTGAATTTCCAGCAGGGTTTCGAGCGTCACTTCTCCAACCTGCGGGACGTTTACCACAGCCTGCTGACCCTCGCCCTGGGCGCACGCAAGCGGTTCATCGTGGGGTTCCTGGCGTGCATCCTCGCCTCGTTCCTGCTGTTGCCAAGCCTGGGCCAGGACTTCTTTCCGGCCACCGACGCCGGCGCCATGGCCCTGCACGTGCGCTTGCCGCTGGGTACGCGGATCGAAGAAAGCGCTGCGGCGTTTGACCGGATTGAAGCGCGGATTCGCGAGATCGTTCCGGCAGACGAGCTGGACACCATCGTCGACAACATCGGCATCCCGCTGAGCGGCATCGACATGGCCTACAGCAGCAGCGGCACCATCGGCCCACAGGACGGTGACATCCAGGTCACCCTGAAAAAAGACCATGCACCGACTGCCGACTACGTGAAAAAACTGCGCGAAGCGCTGCCCGAAAGTTTCCCCGGCAGCCAGTTCGCATTCCTCCCGGCAGACATCAGCAGCCAGATCCTCAACTTCGGTTCGCCGGCGCCGCTGGACGTGAAAATCTCCGGGCGCAGCGATGAAGAAAACCGCGCCTACGCCATCGAACTGGAACGTCGCCTGAAACACATACCGGGCATCGCCGACCTGCGTATCCAGCAGTCCACCGGCTATCCGTCGCTGCAAGTCAACGTGGACCGGATGCGCGCCAACGGACTGGGCATTACCGAGCGTGACGTGACCAACAGCATGGTTGCGTCCCTGGCCGGCAGTTCGCAAACGGCGCCGACCTTCTGGCTCAACCCGGCCAACGGCGTGTCGTATTCGATCGTGGCTGCAACGCCGCAATACCGCCTCGACAGCCTGCCGTCTCTGGAAGCGCTGCCGGTGACCGGTGCCGATGGCCAGTCGCAGATCCTCGGGGGCGTGGCGACGATCTCCCGCGTGCAAAGCCCGGCGGTGGTGACCCACTACAACATCGAGCCGACCCTGGACCTGTACGCCAACGTGCAAGGCCGCGACCTTGGCGGCGTCGCCAGCGACGTGCAAAAGGTGCTGAATGACATGGCCCCGATGCGCCCCAAAGGCGCGACCATCAGCCTGCACGGGCAGATCGATGCCCTGCATGAAGCGTTCAACGGTTTGAGCTTTGGCCTACTCGGTGCGGTGGTGCTGATCTACCTGCTGATCGTGGTCAACTTCCAGTCCTGGACCGACCCGTTCGTGATCATCACCGCACTCCCGGCGGCCCTGGCGGGCATCGTGTGGATGCTGTTCCTCAGCGGCACCTCATTGTCGGTGCCTGCGCTTACGGGGGCCATCCTCTGTATGGGCGTGGCCACCGCCAACTCGATTTTGGTGGTGAGCTTCTGCCGAGAGCGCCTGGCCGAACATGGCGATGCCCTCAAGGCGGCACTTGAGGCTGGCTACACACGCTTCCGCCCGGTGTGCATGACCGCCCTGGCGATGATCATCGGCATGCTGCCGCTGGCCTTGTCCGAAGAACAAAACGCGCCGCTGGGACGTGCCGTGATCGGCGGCCTGATCCTCGCCACCACTGCCACTTTGCTGTTTGTACCCGTGGTCTTCAGTCTGGTCCACGGTCGTCACCCTACTCGCGCTGCTGCTGGAGAAACCCCACATGTCGTCTGATCACAAACCCTCGCGCAAGCGTCTGATGCTCATGGGTGTCGGCGGCCTGACACTGGCCGCCCTGTTGGTCGCCAACGGCCTGCACGCCCGTACGATGCATGAAAAATCCGTCACCGCCTGGACTGAAACCGCCGCTGTCCCGCAAGTGCTGGTATTCCAGCCCAAACAGAACGCGGCCGGCGACACCCTGCGCCTGCCCGCGCACCTCGAAGCCTGGAGCAAGGCACCGATTCATGCGCGGGTCAGCGGTTACCTGAAAGACTGGAAAGTCGACATCGGCAGCCAGGTCAAGGCCGGGCAAATCCTCGCCGAAATCGACAGCCCAGACCTCGACCAGCAAGTGGCGCAAACCCACGCCCGCATGGTGCAGGAACAGGCCAATGCACGCCTGGCGGAAACCACCGCCACCCGCTGGAAAAACCTGCTGGACAGCCATTCGGTTTCGCGCCAGGAGGCCGATGAAAAAACCTCGAATGCCCTGGCCGCCAAGGCCAACGCCCAGGCTGCCGAAGCTGACTATGCACGGCTCTCGGCGCTGGAAGACTACAAGACCATCCGCGCACCGTTCGCCGGTGTGATCACCGCGCGCAACACCGATATCGGCCAACTGATCAAGGCCGACAGCGACAGCGATCCGGAGCTGTTCGACATCGCCGACACCCACCAACTGCGCCTCTACGTGCCGGTGCCGCAGAACTATGCAGCAGTGATTCATCCGGGGCTGGCCGCACAACTGACGGTACCCGAGCATCCCGGCGAACACTTCAGCGCGAAGCTGATGGGCGACTCCACCGCCATCGACCGCCGCTCCGGCACCTTGCTTGCGCAGTTCGTGGCCGACAACCCGGACGGCAAGTTGCTGCCCGGCGACTACGCCGAAGCCACCCTGGCCATCCCGGCCGATACCCATGGCGTGAGCATACCGGCCAGCGCATTGATCTTCCGCGCCGAAGGCACCCAGGTCGCGGTACTGGATGCGAAGAATCACGTGCACCTGCAAGACATCCACATCGGCCTCGACCTGGGCGAACGCCTGGTGATCGACCAGGGCCTGAAACCCGCCGACCGCGTGGTCGACAACCCGCCCGATGCGTTGCGCGAAGGCGACGCCGTGCAAATGGCCGACGCCGGAGGTGCCCATGCGCCCAAGGCTTAAACCCCTCGCGGCCCTGGTATTGCTGGCACTGCACGGTTGCTCGCTGGCGCCCACCTACAAGGCACAGACCCTCGACCTGCCGGCCAAGTACCGCGAACAGACCAGCGACGGCCCGTGGCACAGCGCGCAACCGTCCGATCAACTGGCGCCGAAGTGGTGGCAGCTGTACCAGGACCAGCGCCTGAACGACCTGCAGGAACAACTGCTCAAGGCCAACCCGGACCTCGCAGCGGCGCTGGCGCATTTCGATGCGTCCCAGGCCTACGCCAGCCAACTGCATGCCGGGTTGTTCCCGCAAATCACCGCCAGCGCACAACCGTTGCGCCAGCGGCAATCAGACAGCCGGCCGCTGCGGGGTGATACCCAGCCTTCGGTGTACAACAGCAACACGGCCGGTTTTGCGCTGAGTTTTGATCTGGATCTGTGGGGCAAAATCCGCAACCAGGTGGCAGCGGGTGACGCGCAGGCACAAGCCTCCGGGGACGATTTGGCGGTGGCACGCCTGAGCCTGCAGCATCAGTTGGCGACGCTGTACGTGCAGCTCAACGGGCTGGATGCCCAGAGCCGGATCCTCAGCAGTTCCCTGGACGATTTTGGCCAGGCGTTGCAACTGACCCGCAGCCGGTATGAAGGGCAGATCGCCTCGGAACTCGACCTGACCCGCGCACAGAACCAGCTGGCTGAAGCCGAGGCGCAGCTGGATGACGTGCGTGGCCAGCGCAATCTCACCGAGCATGCGATTGGGGAGTTGGTGGGTGTCTCCGCCAGCGAATTCCAACTGCCGCCGAGCACGCAACTGATCGCGTTGCCTGGAATACCACAACAGCTGCCGAGCCACCTGCTGCAACGCCGGCCGGATATTGCGGCGGCGGAGCGACGGGTGTTTGCCGCCAACGCGAACATCGGCGTGGCGAAGGCCGCGTGGTACCCGGACTTCAGTTTGACCGGGTTGATTGGCGGGCAGACCCAGGGTGTCGGCAACTTGTTCTCGGCGGCCAATCGGTATTGGGCACTGGGGCCGCTGGTCAACCTGCCGATCTTTGATGGCGGGCGGTTGAGTGCGAATGAGCGCCAGGCCAAAGCCGAGTTTGAAGAGGCTTCGGCGCATTACCGTAGCCAGGTTTTGCGGGCAGTGCGTGAGGTGGAAGACAACCTTGGGCAATTGCGTGATTTGCAGCAGGAAGCGATGGATGAACAGGCCGCCGCGAATGCGGCCGAGCACACGCAGGCGCTGGCGATGAACAGTTATCAGGCGGGCGCGGTGAGTTATCTGGATGTGGTGACGGCGCAGACGGCGGCCTTGCAGGCGCAGAGGACGTTGCAGGCGGTGCAGACGCGGCAATTGCAAGCGAGTGTGGGGTTGGTGACGGCGCTGGGTGGCGGCTGGAAGCCCGACGCCTGATACAAATATCGAGCCCACCCTGGATCAAATGTGGGAGCTGGCTTGCCTGCGATATCGGAGTGTCAGGCACTGCAACTGTGTCTGAAACACCGCTATCGCGGGCAAGCCCGGCTCCCACATTTGGGAGGCGTGAAGCCGGATGGCTCAGGCGGCGAGCTTGCCGCTGGCAATCGCCTGTGATGCCGCCACCATCGCGCGCAACAACACCGCACACCCCGCCGCCAGGTCATCGGGCGCTGCGTTCTCGATTTCGTTATGGCTGATGCCGCCTTCGCACGGCACAAAGATCATGCCCGCCGGCCCCAGTTCTGCGACGAAAATCGCGTCGTGCCCTGCCCCGCTCACAATGTCCATGTTCGACAGGCCCAGACCATTGGCCGCATCCCGCACGGCATCCACGCAGCCTTTGTCGAAGTACAGCGGCGGGAAATCGGCGGTGGGTGTCATCTCGAAGGTCAGGCCGTGCTTGGCGCAGGTTTCGTCGATCACCTTGCGCACCTGGGCAATCATCGAGTCCAGGCGCGCCGGTTCCAGGTGACGGAAGTCCAGGGTCATGCGCACTTCGCCAGGAATCACGTTGCGTGAACCCGGATAGGCTTGCAGGCAACCGACGGTGCCGCAGGCGTGAGGCTGATGGCCCAGCGCGGCCGCATTGACGGCGGCGACCACAGCAGCGGCACCTACCAACGCATCCTTACGCAGGTGCATCGGCGTCGGTCCTGCGTGGGCCTCGACGCCGCGCAGTTTCAGGTCGAACCATTTCTGGCCGAGGGCGCCCAGCACCACGCCAATGGTTTTCTTTTCATCCTCAAGAATCGGGCCTTGCTCGATATGCGCTTCGAAATACGCGCCCACCTTGTGCCCGCTCACCGGCCGGGAGCCGGCGTAGCCAATGGCATTCAGCGCGTCACCCACGGTTACACCGTCGGCGTCGGTCTTGGCGAGCGTGTCTGCCAGGGTAAATTTCTCGGCAAACACACCGGAGCCCATCATGCAGGGCGGAAAGCGCGAGCCTTCTTCGTTGGTCCACACCACCACTTCCAGCGGCGCTTCGGTTTCCACTTTCAAGTCATTGAGGGTGCGCAACACCTCAACGCCCGCCAGCACACCAAAACACCCATCAAACTTGCCACCGGTGGGCTGGGTGTCGATATGGCTGCCGGTCATCACCGGCGGCAATTTGGGATTGCGCCCCGGTCGCCGGGCGAAGATATTGCCCACGCCATCGATGGTCACGGTGCAGCCCGCCTCCTCGCACCACTTCACAAACAGGTCGCGGGCCTGGCGATCGAGGTCGGTAAGGGCCAGGCGGCAGACGCCGCCTTTGGGCGTAGCGCCGAGCTTGGCGAGTTCCATCAGGGACAGCCACAAACGGTCGCGGTTGATGTGCTGATGGGTGGATTGCAGAACGTCTGCGGCAGCGTTCATGGGGATCTCCTCAGGCTACTTTTTTATATGAATCGACTCGGTCAACGGTGGGAGCTGGCTTGCCTGCGATGCGGTCGACTCGGCCTTTCAGTTGCACCGGGTCGATGCCATCGCAGGCAAGCCAGCTCCCACATTGACCGTGTTCACAAGGGTGTTTTTACGGCGACTACGCGGGCGCCGCGCTTCATGCACAGGCCGTAATACAACAACCCGCCCAACGCCGAACCGGTGAACCAGCCGTAGCTGTAGAACCAGCTGAATGCGTCGCTGCCCAGGGACAACAGGGTCAGCACCACCGGCACGCCGAAGGCCAGGAAGCCATGCCAGTTCCACGCCGGGTATACGTCATCGCGGTACAACCCGGCGAGGTCCAGTTGCTGTTTCTTGATGATGAAATAGTCCACCACCATGATCCCGGCAATCGGTCCCAACAGGCTTGAGTAACCCAGCAGCCAGTTGGAATACACGGTTTCCAGGCTCACGTCGGAGATGATCAGCCCGAGCTTTTTCAGCAGTTCATGGGCCATCAATGCGAGGCCTACCAGGCCCGTCAATACCACCGCCATGGTGCGGTTGATCAGCTTCGGCGCGATATTCTGGAAGTCGTTGGTGGGCGAGACGATGTTCGCCGCGGTGTTGGTGGACAAGGTGGCGATGATGATCAGCGCCATCGCCACGGCCACCCACACCGGGCTCTGGATATGGCCGATCAGGGTCACCGGGTCGGAGACGCTGACGCCCACCAGTTTCACCGAGGCAGCGGTCATGATCACGCCGAGGGCGGCGAACAGGAACATGGTCAGCGGCAGGCCGAAAATCTGCCCGAGTATCTGGTCTTTCTGGCTTTTGGCGTAGCGGCTGAAGTCGGGAATGTTCAACGATAAAGTGGCCCAGAATCCTACCATCGCGGTCAGGCCCGCCATGAAGTAGCCGGTGAGGCTCGCGCCTTCGGGACGCTTGGGCGGGATCGCCATCAGTTCGGTCAGCGAGACGTTGGGCAAGGCCCATACCAGCAGGCCGATGCCGACCGCTACCAGCAGCGGTGCCGACAAGGTTTCCAGCCATTTGATCGACTCGGCGCCGCGCAACACCACCCACAGGTTCAGCGTCCAGAAGATCATGAAGCCGATCACTTCACCGGTGCCGCCTAGGGATTTCCAGCCCTCGAAAATCGAGCCCAGGAACAGGTGAATCGCCAGCCCGCCAAACATCGTCTGGATGCCAAACCAGCCGCACGCCACCAGCGCGCGGATCAGGCACGGCACGTTGGAGCCCAGCACCCCGAAGGACGAACGCAGCAACACCGGAAACGGAATGCCGTACTTGGTACCGGGGAAGGCGTTGAGGGTCAGCGGGATCAGCACCACGATATTGGCCAGCAGGATCGCCATCAGCGCCTCGCCCACCGACAACCCGAAGTACGCGGTGAGCACGCCGCCCAGGGTGTAGGTGGGCACGCAGACCGACATGCCGATCCACAGCGCGGTGATGTGCCATTTGTTCCAGGTGCGTTCGCGCACCTTGGTCGGTGCCATGTCGTGGTTGTAGCGAGGGCTGTCGAGGACGTCGGGGCCGGCGTCGAGTTCGTACAGGCCGTTGCGCTCAATGACTTGCGATCTGTTCTGTTGCATGGCCGCTCCACGGTTTTTTCGAATTATTTTTGCTCATCCCGTGACACGCACAGGATGGCCGGAGTACCTCGTTGACAACATGACATCCGGGACCCGGCCAACCGCCACTGCACTCAATAACCGTGCCGTAAACCGTTACCTTGCCCGCACCGCTTATATAACTCGCTGATGTTTATCAGCTTTATTGTCTCGACCGAAAAGCCCTTCGTTACTTTCAGCGTTACTCAGGCCAAATAACGCAGAAGTTGTCCGAACCCTCAGGACTCAATCTGGTGCAACACAATTATTTTTATTTACCGGCCCCGTCAAGAGGCATGTCTCAAGCGTCTGATTTGCAATAAGAAATGTTGCTCATATTGGGAACCTGTCAAGTGCGTCAAAATGGTGAGAGGTCGCAACATTTTGGTGATTTTGATTTTTTATCGTTTTAATTCAATAAGTTAATACTGATATAAGCTTATGAAAAATATTCTTGCTCATTCGAAAAACTCGGGCTAGTTTCTATTCCTGTCACCGCTGACAGGAATTAACTCTCCAGCGGCGCGATGCATTACAACACTTAGAACTGGCACAAGCCGGTCAAGCCTGTGAGGAACTCGACATGTCGCTGTTGATCCGTGGCGCTACCGTTATTACCCATGATGAAAGTTACCGAGCCGATGTTTTATGCGCAGACGGTCTAATCCGCGCCATTGGCACTGATCTGGATATTCCCGCCGGCACCGAGATACTCGACGGCAGCGGTCAATACCTGATGCCCGGCGGCATCGATCCCCATACCCATATGCAATTGCCCTTCATGGGCACCGTGGCCAGTGAAGACTTTTTCAGTGGCACGGCCGCCGGGTTGGCGGGCGGCACCACGTCGATCATCGACTTTGTGATTCCCAACCCGCAGCAATCCCTGCTGGAAGCTTTCCATCAGTGGCGCGGCTGGGCCGAGAAGTCGGCGTCGGACTACGGTTTTCACGTGGCCATTACCTGGTGGAGCGAGCAGGTCCGCGAGGAAATGGCCGAGCTGGTCAGCCACCACGGCATCAACAGCTTCAAGCACTTCATGGCCTACAAGAACGCGATCATGGCCGCCGACGACACCCTGGTGGCGAGCTTCGAGCGCTGCCTGGAGCTGGGCGCGGTGCCGACGGTGCATGCCGAAAACGGCGAGCTGGTGTACCACCTCCAACGCAAGCTGATGGCCCAGGGCATTACCGGGCCTGAAGCGCATCCGTTGTCGCGGCCTTCGCAAGTGGAAGGCGAAGCCGCCAGCCGGGCGATCCGGATTGCCGAAACCATCGGCACGCCGCTGTACCTGGTGCACGTGTCTACCCAGGAAGCGCTGGACGAAATCACCTACGCCCGCAGCAAGGGCCAGCCGGTGTACGGCGAAGTCTTGGCCGGGCATTTGTTGCTGGACGACAGCGTGTATCAACACCCCGACTGGCAGACCGCTGCCGGCTACGTGATGAGCCCGCCCTTCCGCCCGCGCGGGCATCAGGAGGCGCTGTGGCACGGCCTGCAATCGGGCAACCTGCACACCACCGCCACTGACCATTGCTGCTTCTGCGCCGAGCAAAAAGCCGCCGGGCGTGATGACTTCAGCAAGATCCCCAATGGCACCGCCGGTATCGAAGACCGCATGGCGCTGCTGTGGGACGAAGGCGTGAACACCGGGCGTTTGTCGATGCAGGAGTTTGTGGCGCTGACGTCGACCAACACCGCAAAGATCTTCAACCTGTACCCGCGCAAAGGCGCGATTCGCGTGGGTGCCGATGCCGACCTGGTGCTGTGGGATCCGGCAGGCACCCGGACCATTTCCGCGAAGACTCACCATCAGAAAGTCGACTTCAACATCTTCGAAGGCAAGACCGTGCGCGGCGTGCCAAGCCACACCATCAGCCAGGGCAAGCTGGTCTGGGCCGATGGGGATTTGCGCGCCGAGCGTGGTGCGGGGCGGTACATCGAACGGCCGGCGTATCCGGCGGTGTTTGAGCAGTTGAGCAAGCGGGCGGAGCGTTCCAGGCCGGTTGCTGTGAAACGCTGAAAGCGGCCTTCGGCCTATCGCGGGCAAGCCCGGCTCCCACATTTTTGAGCGGTGAATACTTCCAAATGTGAGAGCTGGCCTGCCTGCGATGAGGCCGGTACAGGCAATAAAAAAACCACTGCCCACCAGAGGCAGCACCTCAAAAACCGTGAGGCCAATACCGTGATCCAGACCCTGAACCATCTTCCACACCCCCCTGAAGATGCGGCCGCACTCGCCGCGCATTTCACCGACCTGGCGCCGCCGCTCAATGCCCGGCAAGCCCAACTGGAAGCCTCGCGCTGCCTCTACTGCTACGACGCACCGTGCGTTAACGCCTGCCCCAGCGAGATCGATATCCCCTCGTTCATCCGCAATATCCACACCGAAAACGTCCAGGGCGCCGCGCAGAAAATCCTCTCGGCGAATATCCTCGGCGGCAGTTGCGCCCGGGTCTGCCCGACGGAAATCCTTTGCCAGCAAGCCTGTGTGCGCAACAACGCCGAAGAATGCGCCCCGGTGCTGATTGGCCTGCTGCAGCGTTACGCCGTGGACAACGCGCACTTCAGCGAGCACCCATTCCAGCGTGCCGCGCCCACCGGCAAGCGCATCGCGGTGGTCGGCGCCGGGCCTGCGGGGTTGTCCTGCGCCCATCGCAGCGCCCTGCACGGTCACGACGTGGTGATTTTCGAAGCCCGGGAAAAAGCCGGTGGCCTGAATGAATACGGGATCGCCAAGTACAAACTGGTGGATGACTTCGCGCAAAAGGAACTGGATTTCCTCCTGCAAATCGGCGGCATTGAAATCCGCCACGGCCAGCGCCTGGGCGACAACCTCACCTTGAGCGAGTTGCACCAGCAATTCGATGCGGTGTTCCTTGGCCTCGGCCTGGCCGCCAGCAAACAGCTCGGCCTGCCTCACGAAGATGCGCCCGGCCTGCTCGCCGCCACCGACTACATCCGCGAATTGCGCCAGGCCGATGACCTCAGCCAACTGCCCCTGGCCGACCGCTGCATCGTCCTCGGTGCCGGCAATACAGCCATCGACATGGCCGTGCAAATGGCCCGCCTCGGTGCCCGCGACGTGAATCTGGTGTACCGCCGTGGCCTGGACGAAATGGGCGCCACTGGCCACGAACAGGACATCGCCAAAGCCAACCAGGTTCGCCTGCTGACCTGGGCCCAGCCCGAAAAGGTGCTGCTCGACGATCAGGGCCATGTGCGCGGCATGCGTTTCGCCCGCACCCGCATGGTGGATGGCCGACTGCAAGCCACCGGCGAGACCTTCGAACTGGCCGCCGACGCGATCTTCAAGGCCATCGGCCAGGGCTTCGATGACGCGGCGCTGCACGACCCGCTGGCGCACCAACTGCAACGCCAGGGCGATCGTATCTTCGTCAACGAACAGCTGCGCACCAGCATCCCCGGTGTGTATGCCGGTGGCGATTGCGTCAGCCTCGGCCAGGACCTCACCGTGCAGGCCGTGCAACACGGCAAGCTGGCCGCTGAAGCCATGCACGCCCAACTCATGCTGAATGTGGAGGCTGCGTAATGGCCGATCTCTCGATTGTGTTCGCCGGCATCAAAGCCCCCAATCCCTTCTGGCTGGCCTCCGCGCCGCCCACCGACAAGGCCTACAACGTGGTTCGCGCCTTCGAAGCCGGCTGGGGCGGCGTGGTCTGGAAAACCCTCGGCGAAGACCCGGCCGCGGTCAACGTCTCGTCGCGTTACTCGGCGCACTTTGGCGCCAACCGTGAAGTGCTCGGCATCAACAACATCGAGCTGATCACCGACCGTTCCCTGGAGATCAACCTGCGGGAAATCACCCAGGTGAAAAAGGATTGGCCCGACCGCGCGCTGATCGTGTCGCTGATGGTGCCGTGCGTTGAAGAGTCGTGGAAACACATCCTGCCGCTGGTGGAAGCCACCGGTTGCGACGGTATCGAGCTGAACTTCGGCTGCCCCCACGGCATGCCGGAACGCGGCATGGGCGCGGCGGTGGGCCAGGTGCCGGAGTACGTGGAACAGGTGACCCGCTGGTGCAAGACCTATTGCTCGCTGCCGGTGATCGTCAAGCTCACGCCGAACATCACCGACATTCGCGTCGCGGCCCGGGCGGCGTATCGCGGTGGCGCGGATGCGGTGTCGCTGATCAACACCATCAACTCCATCACCAGTGTCGACCTGGAGCGCATGGTCGCCCTGCCAATGGTCGGCACCCAAAGCACTCACGGTGGCTATTGCGGCTCAGCGGTGAAACCGATTGCCTTGAACATGGTGGCGGAGATTGCCCGGGACCCGCAGACACAAGGCTTGCCGATCTGCGGGATTGGCGGGATCGGCAACTGGCGCGATGCGGCGGAGTTCGTAGCGCTGGGCTGCGGCGCGGTGCAGGTGTGCACGGCGGCGATGCTGCACGGGTTTCGGATCGTCGAAGAGATGAAGGACGGGCTGTCGCGGTGGATGGACAGCCAGGGCTACAGCAGCCTGCAGGAGTTTTCCGGGCGGGCGGTGGGCAATACGACGGATTGGAAGTACCTGGATATCAATTATCAGGTGATCGCCAAGATCGATCAGGAAGCCTGTATTGGCTGCGGGCGCTGCCATATTGCTTGTGAAGACACATCGCACCAGGCGATCGCCAGCTTGAAGCAGGCGGATGGAACGCATAAGTACGAGGTGATTGATGATGAGTGCGTGGGGTGCAACCTGTGCCAGATCACCTGCCCGGTGGCGGACTGTATCGAGATGGTGCCGGTGGACACCGGGAAGCCGTTTTTGAACTGGACGCAGGATCCACGCAATCCCTACCGCGAAGCGGTGTAGGCCTTTAGATCGCTATCGCAGGCAAGCCAGCTCCCACACTTGGAATGCATTCCCCTGTGGGAGCTGGCTTGCCTGCGATGAGGCCCTCAATGTCACGCTAAGGCTCAAGGCTCCAACCCGATCCCCCGCAGGATCACACTCGTCACCGTCTGCACCGCCCGCTCAAACTGCATGTCCGACAACGGCTGATGGTCATTCAGGATTTTCACCTGATGATCAAAGTCAGCGTAGTGCTGGGTCGAGGCCCAGATCATATACAGCAGGCTCGACGGTTCCACCGGCAGGATGCGTTTGTCTTCCACCCACTGGCGAATCTTCGCTTCCTTCATCTTGGCCCAGTCGTACAGGCTCACGTCCAGCGCCTCACCCAGGGTCGGCGCGCCGTGGATGATTTCATTCGCCCAGACTTTCGAACCGTAAGGCCGGCTGCGGGAGTGCTGCATCTTGGCGCGGATGTAGCTGCTGAGCACTACCCGTGGGTCATCGAACATCTCGAAGCACAAGGCGTCCTGCTTCCACACTTCCAGCAGGTCGAACAACACCGCGCTGTACAGCTCGCTCTTGGTGCTGAAGTAGTAATGCAGGTTGGAGCGCGGCAGCTGCACTTCTTCAGCGATGTCGGCCATGGCGGTGCTGCCATAACCCTTCTCGGCGAAGACCTTTTCAGCCGCCAGCAGAATCTTTTCGACGTTGACCCGACGAATACCGATCTTGTGATTGCCCATACGGGCTCCCTGACAACAACATGGCCTCAAGACTACCATCCGCTCCAGTCCGCGCGACACGCCACTGTGAAACTTCGTACAAGAACCTTCCCCGTGGAAACCGGATTGGTTAGCATCGCCATCCCCTCGAAGGATCCTCTCCATGACTATCCGACAGCGAGACGCGTGCGACGACCCGGTGCTTGGCGCACTGTGGGAACGCTCGGTGCGCGCCACCCACGACTTTCTCAGCGAAGACGACATCCAGCGCCTGCTGCCCCTGGTGCGCGACTGCTACCTGCCGATGCCCGCACTTGAAGTGTGGGTGTACGAAGACGCCCAGGGCATTGCCGGCTTTGTCGGCACCGGCGGCAATAGCGTAGAGATGCTGTTTATCGACCCGAGCCGACGCGGCCAGGGCATCGGCCGCCAGTTGCTGGACTTTGTGCGCGCCCGCCACGACACCCTGCGGGTGGATGTGAACGAACAGAATCCACAAGCCGTGGGTTTCTACCTGCACTATGGTTTTACCCGGACCGGCCGCTCGCCCGTCGACGGCGAAGGCAAGCCCTTCCCCTTGTTGCACATGGCTCTACCGAACGACTGACTCTCACCTGAAGGTATTGAACAATGTTGATCAAGAAGACCCTCACCACCGTCGCCCTGCTCGCCTCCCTGCTGGGCGCCTCGGCCGCGTTTGCCCACGCCCACCTGAAAAGCGCGGAGCCTGCCGCCGACACCAGCGTCACCGCCCCCAAGGACCTGCGCCTGACTTTCTCCGAAGGCGTTGAAGCGACCTTCACCAGGGTGTCCCTGAGCAAGGACGGCACTGAAGTGGCGATCAAAGGCCTGGAAACCCCGGACGCCGACAAGAAAGTGCTGGTGGTGACACCGGCCGCACCGTTGGCCGCCGGCACCTACAAAGTGGTGTGGAACGCCGTCTCGGTGGATACCCACAAGAGCAACGGTGAATACAGCTTCAAGGTCGGCCAATAATCCATGGCCACCCTGCTGGTGCTGTGCCGCTTCCTGCATTTCATCGTGGTGCTGTTGATGTTCGGGGCCTGTGTGTTCAGGCCCTGGTTGCTGGGCGCGGGACCGCAACCGCTGCTGGACCGCCACCTGTCGCGCATCACCCAAGGGTTGGCGTGGCTGGCACTGGTGTCGGGGGTGGCGTGGCTGCTGTTGATCAGCGCGAGCATGGCCGGTGTCGGGCTGGGCGCGCTGGAGTGGTCGACGGTGCAGTTGGTGCTGGGTAAAACCTTTTTCGGCCAGGTCTGGACCTGGCACTTGGTGCTGAACGTGCTGCTGGTGCTCGGCCTGTTGACGCCGTGGAAGGCGGTGCGCCTGCCGCTCTGCGCATTGTTGCTGGCGACGCTCGCACCGGTGGGCCATGGCGCCATGCTCAATGGCCTGGCCGGGCAATTGCTGATCCTCAACCAAGTGGTGCACCTGGTGTGCGTGGGTGCCTGGCTGGGTGGCTTGCTCATGCTGGTGTTGATCCTCAGGCAATCGCCCCGCTATCCATTGGAGCCGATCCTGCAGCGCTTCAGCGGCGTCGGTTATGGCCTGGTCACGGGATTGCTGGTGACCGGCCTGATCAACGTGCGCGTCCTCACCGGGCAGTTCTGGCCAACGCCATTGTTCAGCGGGTTCGCCCTGATCCTGCTGATCAAGGTGCTACTGGTATTCGGCATGCTCGCGCTGGCGCTGTTGAACCGCCTGCGGATCCATAACTGTGAGCAGCGACTGCCAGCGTTGAAGGCCAGCGTGAGGCTGGAACTGTTACTAGGTGTTTCAGCAGTAGCCGCCGTTTCGTTGCTTGGCACCTTGCCGCCCATGGTTCTGAACGGCTGAAAAAAATAGCCCGGGCACGCTCAATGTGGGAGCTGGCTTGCCTGCGATACAGGCAACTCGGTCTTTCAGGTACACCGAGGTGATGCCATCGCAGGCAAGCCGGCTCCTACATTTGATCGGTGGCGCGACCAAAGTCATCGTATAACTTTCGATTGACAACCCCCTGAAACCCCGCAAATATCGCCCCTAATGTTGTACGACAACGTATAACAAAAAATAAAAACAACAAAAGACAAGGGAGCGTCACTGTGAGCCAACACGTCCGCCATTTCTCCTGCACCACCCGCTTCGCCGCCATCGGTTTGAGCAGCCTGGCCTTCACCCTCCCCGTTACCGCCTCGGCAGAAGGCTTCATCGACGACACCAAAGCCACGCTCAACCTGCGCAACGCTTACTTCAACCGCAACTTCACCAACGCCGCTCACCCACAGGCCAAGGCCGAAGAGTGGACGCAAAGTTTTATCCTCGACGCCAAGTCCGGCTTCACCCAGGGCACCGTCGGTTTCGGCCTGGACGTGCTGGGCCTGTACTCGCAGAAACTCGACGGTGGCAAAGGCACCGCCGGTACCCAGTTGTTGCCGACCGGCAGCGATGGCCGCCCCGTCGACAATTTCGGCCGCCTGGGCGTGGCGCTGAAAACCCGGTTGTCGAAGACCGAATTGAAAGTCGGCGAATGGATGCCGGTGCTGCCGATCCTGCGTTCGGATGACGGCCGTTCGCTGCCGCAAACCTTCCGTGGCGGCCAGGTCACTTCCAGCGAGATTGCCGGCCTGACCCTGTACGGCGGCCAGTTCCGCGGCAACAGCCCGCGCAACGACGCGAGCATGGATGACATGTTCCTCAACGGCAAAGCCGCGTTCACCTCCGACCGCTTCAACTTCGGCGGCGGCGAATACACCTTCAACGACAAACGCACCCAGGTAGGCGTGTGGTACGCCGAACTCAGCGACATCTACCAGCAACAGTATTTCAACCTGACCCACAGCCAGCCCGTGGGCGACTGGACCCTGGGCGCCAACCTCGGTTACTTCACCGGCAAGGAAGACGGCAAGGCCCTGGCCGGCGACCTCGACAACAAAACCGCGTTCGCCCTGCTCTCGGCCAAATACAAAGGCAACAGCTTCTATATCGGCCTGCAGAAACTCACCGGCGACAGCGCCTGGATGCGGGTCAACGGCACCAGCGGCGGCACCCTGGCCAACGACAGCTATAACGCCAGCTACGACAACGCCAAGGAAAAATCCTGGCAGGTGCGGCACGACTTCAACTTCGTGGTGCTGGGCATTCCCGGGCTGACCATGATGAACCGCTACATCAGCGGCGATAACGTGCACACCGGGGCGATCACCAATGGCAAGGAATGGGGCCGCGAGTCGGAACTGGCCTACACCGTGCAGAGCGGTGCGCTGAAGGACCTGAATGTGCGGTGGCGCAACGCGACGATGCGTCGGGATTTCAGTACCAACGAGTTTGATGAAAACCGGATATTCATCAGTTACCCGTTGTCGTTGTTATAGCGGCTTACAAACAACAGGAAAGGCTTTTGTGGTGAGGGAGCTGGCTGTGGCGAGGGAGCTTGCTCCCGCTGGAGTGCGAAGCGCTCCCAGGATTTTGGGGCTGCTGCGCACCCCAGCGGGAGCAAGCTCCCTCGCCACAGGAAGCGATGACCCTCTATCAACTTCGACCAATAGCGCGTTGACAAGTGTAGGAAACCCTAACGATACTTCGGACTAGTCATACGACAACCTACAACAATAACGGGACCATCATGACCACCACAACCGCTCCTACCCCGTTCAACCGCCTGCTGCTCACCGGCGCCGCCGGTGGCCTGGGCAAAGTCTTGCGCGAACGGCTGCGCCCTTACGCCAAGGTGCTGCGCCTGTCGGATATCGCCGACATGGCCCCGGCCACTGATGACAGCGAAGAAGTATTGCCTTGCGATCTGTCCGACAAACAAGCGGTGCACCAATTGGTGGAAGGCGTCGACGCGATCCTGCATTTCGGCGGCGTGTCGGTGGAACGCTCCTTCGAGGAAGTGCTGGGTGCGAACATCTGCGGGATTTTCCACATCTATGAAGCCGCCCGCCGTCACGGGGTCAAGCGGGTGATCTTCGCCAGCTCTAACCACGTGATTGGCTTCTACAAGCAGGACGAAGCCCTCGACGCCCACTCGCCGCGCCGCCCGGACAGTTACTACGGCCTGTCCAAGTCCTATGGCGAGGACATGGCCAGTTTCTACTTCGACCGCTATGGCATCGAAACCGTCAGCATCCGTATCGGCTCCTCGTTTCCGGAACCCCAGAACCGTCGGATGATGCACACCTGGCTGAGCTTCGACGACCTGACCCAATTGCTCGAACGCTCGCTGTACACCCCGAACGTCGGCCACACCGTGGTGTACGGCATGTCGGACAACCTCGATGTGTGGTGGGACAACCGCTTCGCCGCGCACCTGGGCTTCACCCCGCGTGACAGCTCCGAAGTGTTCCGCAAACAGGTGGAAGCCCAACCGCTGCCCGCGGCCGACGACCCGGCGCGGGTCTACCAGGGCGGCGCGTTTTGTGCGGCCGGCCCGTTCGGCGACTGACCACAGACCAACCCAAGGGAATGAGTGGCCATGCAAGCAGAACTGATTGTCGACGCCCGCAACGCGGTGGGTGAATGCCCGGTGTGGGTGCCCAGGGAAAACGCCCTGTACTGGGTGGATATTCCCAACGGCGAACTGCAACGCTGGAGCGCCGCCAGCGGCCAGGTGCAGGCCTGGAAAACCCAACAGATGCTCGCCTGTATCGCGCGTACCGACGCAGGCAATTGGGTCGCAGGCATGGAGACCGGCTTTTTCCAGCTGACGCCCCACAACGACGGCAGGCTCGACACTGCGCTCCTGGCCAACGTCGAGCACGCCCGCCCGGACATGCGCCTGAACGACGGCCGCTGTGATCGCCAGGGCCGGTTCTGGGCCGGCAGCATGGTGCTGAACATGGGCGCCAATGCCGCCGAAGGCGCCCTGTACCGCGTTGAGCACGGCCAGCCCGTGCACACCGTACTCAACGGTTTCATCACGCCCAACGGCCTGGCCTTCAGCCCCGACGGGCGCACGATGTACCTCTCGGATTCACACCCGCTGATCCAGCACATCTGGGCCTTCGACTACGACGTCGACAGCGGCACGCCGTCCAACCGCCGGTTGTTTGTGGACATGCACCAGTTCCTCGGCCGCCCCGACGGTGCTGCCGTGGACGCCGAAGGTTGCTACTGGATCTGTGCCAACGACGCCGGGCTGGTGCACCGTTTTACCCCCGAGGGTCGCCTCGACCGTTCCCTGGCCGTACCGGTAAAAAAACCCACCATGTGCGCCTTCGGCGGCAGCCGGATGGACACCCTGTTCGTCACCTCGATCCGCGACGATCACAGCCCGCACTCCCTCGCCGGCGGCGTCTTCGCCCTCAACCCTGGCGTACAAGGAATGCCGGAACCCAGCTTCATCCTCTAGCTGCATCGCTGTGCCTTGAACAAAACAATAACAAGACTGGAGAGACACCCCATGGACTTCAAACGCACCTTGCTCGCCGCTGCACTCCCGTTCGTTTTTACCCTCGGCAGCGCCGCCCACGCGCTGGAAATCAAATTCGCCGACATCCACCCCGCCGGCTATCCCACCGTGGTAGCCGAAGAGCAACTGGGTAAAACCCTGGTCGCTGAAAGCAAGGGCGGCCTGACCTTCAAGATGTTCCCCGGCGGCGTGCTGGGTTCGGAAAAGGAAGTGGTCGAGCAGGCCCAGGTCGGCGCAATCCAGATGGCGCGGGTCAGCCTCGGCATCGTCGGGCCGGTGGTGCCGGACGTGAACGTGTTCAACATGCCGTTCGTGTTCCGTGACCAGGTGCACATGCGCAAGGTCATCGACGGTGAGATTGGTGATGAGATCCTCGCCAAGATCACCGACTCGGAATTCAACCTGGTGGCCCTCGCCTGGATGGACGGCGGCACGCGCAACATCTACACCAAGAAACCAGTGCGCAAGATCGAAGACCTCAAGGGCATGAAGATCCGCGTGCAGGGCAACCCGATCTTCATCGAAACCATCAACGCCATGGGCGGCAACGGCATTGCCATGGACACCGGCGAGATCTTCAGTGCCCTGCAGACCGGGGTGATCGATGGCGCGGAAAACAACCCGCCCACCCTGCTGGAACACAACCACTACCAGAACGCCAAGTTTTACAGCCTCACCGGCCACCTGATCCTGCCCGAGCCCATCGTGATGTCGAAAATCACCTGGAACAAGCTCACCCCCGAGCAACAGGTGCTGGTGAAAAACACCGCCAAGGCCGCGCAGATTCAGGAGCGTGAACTGTGGGACGCCAAGTCCGCCAGCAGTGAAGCCAAACTCAAGGCCGCCGGTGTGGAGTTCATCGACATCGACAAAAAACCGTTCTATGAGGCCACCGCCTCGATCCGCGACAAGTACGGCGCGCCTTACGCCGACCTGATCAAGCGCATCGAAGCCGTCGAGTAACCCGCCCTCCCCTTATAGAAAAGGCCCGGCGCGGTCAGCACCAACGCGCCCGGTCACGGTGAACGCCATGAAGAATTTACTGCTGCGCATCAACGACCGCATTTACATGAGCTGCATCTGGGTCGCCGGCCTCGCCGTTCTCGGTGTCGCCCTGATCATTCCCTGGGGCATCTTCGCCCGCTACGTACTCGGCACCGGCTCAAGCTGGCCGGAGCCCACCGCCATCCTGCTGATGCTGGTGTTCACCTTTGTCGGCGCCGCCGCCAGTTACCGCGCCGGGGCGCACATGTCGGTGGCCATGGTCACCGACCGCCTGCCGCCGGGCCAACGCAAAGTCGTTGGCATCGTCTCGCAACTGTTGATGGGCACCATCTGCCTGTTCATGGCGATCTGGGGCACCAAGTTGTGCCTGTCCACCTGGAACCAGTTCATGAGCGCCATGCCGACTTTGCGGGTGGGCATCACCTATATGCCGATCCCGATTGGCGGCTTGCTCACGCTGATTTTTGTGCTGGAAAAACTCCTGCTCGGTGACCAGAGCAACCGTCGGGTCGTGCGCTTCGACCTGGTTGAAGAAAGTGAAGGGGCTGCCTGAATGGACGCATTGATTCTGTTGGGCAGCTTCATCGCCTTGATCCTGATCGGCATGCCGGTGGCTTATGCCCTGGGGCTTTCTGCGCTGATCGGCGCGTGGTGGATCGACATTCCGTTCCAGGCCCTGATGATTCAGGTGGCCGGCGGGGTGAACAAATTTTCGCTGATGGCAATCCCGTTCTTCGTGCTGGCCGGGGCGATCATGGCCGAGGGCGGCATGTCCCGCCGGCTGGTGGCGTTTGCCGGGGTGCTGGTGGGGTTTGTGCGCGGCGGCTTGTCCCTGGTGAACATCATGGCCTCGACGTTTTTCGGGGCGATCTCCGGCTCGTCGGTGGCCGATACCGCCTCCGTGGGTTCGGTGCTGATTCCGGAAATGGAACGCCAGGGGTATCCCCGCGAATTCGCCACCGCCGTCACCGTGAGCGGCTCGGTGCAGGCGTTGCTGACGCCACCCAGCCATAACTCGGTGCTCTATTCCCTGGCGGCCGGCGGCACGGTGTCCATCGCCTCGCTGTTCATGGCCGGCGTGGTCCCGGGCCTGCTGATGAGCGCCTGCCTGATGGTGCTGTGCCTGATCTTCGCGAAAAAGCGCAACTACCCCAAAGGCGAAGTGATCCCCCTGAAACAGGCGCTGAAAATCTGTGCCGACGCCCTGTGGGGCCTGATGGCCATGGTGATCATCCTCGGCGGGATTCTGTCGGGCATCTTCACTGCCACCGAGTCGGCGGCGATTGCGGTGCTGTGGGCGTTCTTCGTGACCATGTTCATCTACCGCGACTACAAGTGGAGCGAGTTGCCCAAGCTGATGCACCGCACGGTGCGCACCATTTCCATCGTGATGATCCTGATCGCGTTCGCCGCCAGCTTCGGCTACATCATGACCCTGATGCAGATCCCGGCGAAGATCACCACGATGTTCCTGACCCTCTCGGACAACCGCTACGTGATCCTGATGTGCATCAACGCCATGCTGCTGTTGCTGGGCACGGTGATGGACATGGCGCCGCTGATTCTGATCCTTACGCCGATTTTGCTGCCGGTGGTCCTGGGCATTGGCGTCGACCCGGTGCACTTCGGCATGATCATGCTGGTGAACCTGGGGATCGGCCTGATCACCCCGCCGGTGGGCGCGGTACTGTTTGTGGGGGCGGCGGTGGGCAAGGTCAGCATCGAGAAGACCGTGAAGGCATTGCTGCCGTTTTATGGCGTGCTGTTCCTGGTGCTGATGGCCGTGACCTACATTCCGGCGTTGTCGTTGTGGTTGCCGGGGTTGGTGCTATAAGCCCCACACTGTGTGTAGCGAGGGAGCTTGCTCCCTCACCACAACACGCTCACCTGCCACAGAAGCATTCATCATCCAATAGGTCTGCTGACACTCATGATGCTTGAACTCGAAGACAACCTGACCCACCTGACGCTCTCGCCAGCGTTCGGCGGGAGTATCGTCAACTGGACCGTGCGCAGCAGCGGCCAGCCCTTGCTGCGCCACACCGGTCAACAGGCGTTGGCCAGCGGCCTGCCGGGCAAGCTGGGGTGCTTCCCGCTGGCACCCTGGTCAAACCGGGTGGCCGAGGGTGGCTTTGATAACCCTGCCGGATGGCTGGCCCTTGAGCCCAACAGCCCGCTGGACCCGTTGCCGATTCATGGCAGTGCCTGGCAACAGGCGTGGCAAGTGGTCCGTCAGTCGACAGACGAGGCGGTGCTGCAACTGGACAGCACCATACCGTTTGCGTATCGCGCCGAGCAGCGCTTTCAGTTGAGGGACGGCCGGTTGAGCATCACCCTGCGCGTCACGCACCTGGCGGAAAAAGCCGCGTGGCACGGGCTTGGATTGCATCCGTATCTGCCCCGCAGGCCGGGAACGCAGTTGCAGGCCAAGGCTTCGCAGGTGTGGATGAGTGACGCAACGAAACTGCCGACGGGGCTGGCTACCGTGCCCGTGGAGTGGGATTTCCAACGGCTGAAGTTGTTGCCCGAGGCGCTGGTGGACAACGGTTTTTGCCAATGGGACGGGCATTGCCTGATCCAGCAGCCAGACCTGGGTTACACCCTGGAATGCCAGGCCACCGGCAGCGACTACTACTTGCTGTATTGCCCGCCGGGGCTGGATTTTTTCTGCTTCGAGCCGGTGAGTCATCCGGTGAATGCCCATCACCTGCCGGGCAGGCCTGGGCTAAAGCTGTTGGAACAAGGCCAGTCGGCAGAACTGGGTTTCAGCCTGCAATACAGCCCCCTCTAACCACACACAAGCCCGCTCCCACATTTTGATCTCCAGTGTGTCAGGGAGGGGTGTTTTTCAGGCGCCCCGCCGTGTCGATACTCACCACCACCGACAACCCCGGCCGCAGCCGCTCACTCTGCTCCTGGCCCGGGTCCACGGTGATCCGTACCGGCACCCGCTGGGCGATCTTCACGAAGTTGCCGGTCGCGTTATCCGCCTGCAACAAGCTGAATTCAGACCCGGTGCCCGGTGAAATGCGCTGCACCGTGCCGTGAAACTTGCGGTGGTTGAGGGCATCCACCGTGAAGGTCACCGGCTGGCCGACCTGCACGTTGTCCATCTGGGTTTCTTTCATGTTGGCGATCACCCACAGCTGGTTCGGCACCAGCGCCATCAACTGCGCACCGCTGTTGACGTAGGCCCCGAGGCGCACGCCAATCTGCCCCAGTTGCCCGTCACGCGGGGCGATGATCCGGGTGTTCGACAGGTCGATGCGCGCCAGTTCCACCGCCGCATCCGCGCTGGCCACCGCCGCCTCCAGCGAGCCGCGATTGACGATCACCGTCTGCAAATCCTGCCGGGCGATTTCCAGGCTGGCCTGGGCCTGGGCCACGGCCGCAATGGTCTGCGCGTTGGCGGCGCGAGTCACGTCCAGCTCGCGCTTGGACACCGA
This sequence comes from Pseudomonas sp. PAMC 25886, assembly GCF_000242655.1. NCBI lineage: Bacteria > Pseudomonadati > Pseudomonadota > Gammaproteobacteria > Pseudomonadales > Pseudomonadaceae > Pseudomonas > Pseudomonas sp. PAMC 25886. The sequence continues at coordinate 2,709 of NZ_AHHC01000014.1, read as the reverse complement.
TCCGTCGCTGATCAATTCTTCGTTGCGGCGTAAATCTGCGGTGCTTTTGCGGGCCTGGGCCTGGCTGTCCATCAAGGCCGCCTGGCGCAGCTTGATGGTAGCCTCGGCGCTGTTGCGTTGCTGCACCACATTGGCAAGGGACGCCTGCTGCACCGCCAATTGCGCCAGGGCCTGATCGAGGCGCTGCCTGTAGATGCGGTCATCGAGGCGCACCAGCAAATCCCCGGCCTTGACGTACTGGAAGTCCGTCACCGGCACCTCATACACATAGCCACTGAGCTGCGGCCCGATAATCGTCACCTGGCCACGCACCAGGGCGTTCTCGGTGGTTTCCACGGCGCTGCTGAAGGGCGGCAATTGCCAGGCGTAAAGCACGATCAGCACGCCGACAATCGCAATCGCGGCAAAGCCCATCGAGGAGATGATGCGCACCCGCAAAGAGCGCGGTTCGGTGGCCGGCATGCTCGGCGGTGCGGTGCCTTCCGGCGTGGAAGCGATGGCGTTGGTGGTGGTCGTGGTCGGTTCGGTCATGAAGAAAGTGCGCCGCTGGGTTGAACGGGAGGCGCTGCACTGGCGGCAGCTTTAGTGGTACTCATCAGCCAGAGGCTGCGGATAAAAATCCAGATCATGGTGAGTATGGCGATGATCGCGATCAGCATGAACACATCGTTGTAGGCCATCACATTCGCCTCGCGGGTGGCCGCCGTGGCCAGGCTGCGAATGCCCATCAGGTTACGCAACTCGGGGTCGGCAATCACCCCGCCATAGGCCGAGCCGCCGCTGGCCACCCGCGCGGCCACACGCGGGTCGAGCAAGGTCAGGTGTTCGACGATCATGCTGGAATGGAATTTCTCCCGCACGATCTGGAACGTGCCCAGCAATGCTGCGCCTATCAGGCCGCCGAGGTTCTGGCAGATCCCGAACAGCACCGAAAAACTCACCAGGTTCCTGGGGTTGGTCAGCACGTTCTTCGTGCCCAACACCATGGTCGGCCCGAGGAAGAACGTGCCGCCAAAGCCTAGCAGGAACTGGCTGATGTACATGTTTTGCGGGCGCGTGAGGTTGCTGGAGAAACTGTCCATCACCGAGCCCACGGCCATGAAGGCCAGGGAAATGATCAGCGGCATCAGCAAATGCGCCGGGTTGATGGTCAGCGCGCTGACGGCCAGGCCGGCAATCGCCCCCGCCAGCATCACCCAATACAGCGTGCGCATCTGCTCGTTGCTCATGTTCAGCATCTGCATGAAGCCCACGGCGCCGGTGGACTGTTCCGAGAGCACCATGCGAATCAGGATCACCGCCAGCGCGAGGCGAATCATCGCCCCACTGCCCAGCCAGCGGGTCATCAGCAACGGGTTGGCGCGGTTATGCTCGATGGCCAGGCCGGCCATGATCAGCACCAGCGAGCAGGCCGAGGCGATGCCGATCCACGGTGCTTCCAGCCACCAGTCGATACGGCCCAGGGACAGCACGGCGCAGAGCAAGGCGACACCGGTGGCGAGGATCGCGAAGGTGAGGAAGTCGAGCTTTTCGAAGGTCTTGAAGCGATCGCCCGGGGGCAGCTTGAGCAGAAACACGCAGCCCAGGCAGGTCAGGGCCATGCCCAATTCGAACAGGTACAGGCCGCGCCATTCGGCGATTTGCAGCAGGTCTTCGGAGAACAGTCGAGCCAGGGGTAACGCCAGCTGCGCGGTGCCCAGGCCGAGAACCAGGGCTTTCATCCGCCATTTTGCGGGGAAGGCCTGGATCATGTAGTACAGGCCCAGGGAACTGAGGGCGGCGCCAACCATGCCGTGGGCGGCCCGTACGGCGATGGCCGAGCTGAGGTCGTTGACGAACAGGTGGCCGAAGGTGACCAGGGCGTAGAGCACCAGGAACACTTCGGTGAAAGCGCGCAGGCCGAATTGCTGGCGGAATTTGACCAGCAGCAGGTTCATGGAGACGTTGGTCATGACATAGGCGGCGGGGAGCCAGGCCATTTCTGCGGTAGTGGCGCCCAAGGCGCCTTGCAGGTACACCAGGTTGGCGATCACCAGCGAGTTGCCGAGGCCGCCGGTGATTGCCACCAGCACGCCGACCAGGGCGTAGGCCCAGCGTTTGCGGGTGGAATGCAGCGGCGTCGACGGCGAGCCCGGCAGGCTCGGGCGTTCGTGGGGCTGCCAGGTGTGGGGGGTGTATTTGTCCATTCAGTGACCTTGATGACCGACGTGCAAGGCCGGTGAAACCCTTACTCAGAGAGTAGTTAACCTGAGTCCGGTTCATCTTGCCATCTTGGGAGGGGGTTTGGTGGGTGTGTATATCCGTTGCTGCGGTCAGGGCGGCTATTGGTTCCGCTCTTACAGCGGGCACAGTCAAATGTGGGAGCTGGCTTGCCTGCGATAGCATCGCCTCGGTGTACCTGAAAGGCCGAGTTGTCTGCATCGCAGGCAAGCCAGCTCCCACAGAAAAGCAGAGCTGCATCCGTTTCAGATTTGGTTTTCGCTTTGGCTTCTACCACTCAAGCCGGCCTGTAGGCCGCTGTGCTCTTGCTTTTGATCTTGATCTGACTGCCCCAATAAGCCCGAGGCCGAACGCAGGGATTGAGGAGCGGGTAAACCGGCAGGACGCCGGTTTAGCCGCGACGGGGCAGGGACGCCCCGTCGCGGCGGCCCGCGGAGCAATGCCGGAGTGAGGGAACACCGAGCCTAGGCGAGGTGCCGACAGGCGGGG
>NZ_AHHC01000015.1:0-96263 GCF_000242655.1 Pseudomonas sp. PAMC 25886 | reverse complement strand
GTGGGCCGCCGCGATGGGCCATCCTTGGCCCAGCGCGGCTAACCCGGCGTCCTGCCGGGTTACCCACGCTCCAAAGCCTGCGTTCGGCCAGCGTGGTTTAACGGGGCGCCTAAGATCAAGATCAAAAGCAGATCAACAGCACAGCGGCCTACAGGCCGGCTTGAGTGGTGTGAAGCAAAGGCGAAATCAAAATCTAAAGCGGGGCACGGTCAAATGTGGGAGCTGGCTTGCCTGCGATGGCATCAACTGGATGTACCTGAAAAACCGAGTTGTCTGCATCGCAGGCAAGCCAGCTCCCACAGAAAAGCAGAGCCGCAGCAGTTTCAGATTTGGCTTTCGCTTTGGCTTTTGATTTGGCTTCTACCACTCAAGCCGGCCGGTAGGCCGCTGTGCTCTTGCTTTTGATCTTGATCTGACTGCCCCACTCAGCCCGAGGCCGAACGCAGGGATTGAGGAGCGGGTAAACCGGCAGGACGCCGGTTTAGCCGCGACGGGGCAGGGACGCCCCGTCGCGGCGGCCCGCGGAGCAATGCCGGAGTGAGGGAACACCGAGCCTAGGCGAGGTGCCGACAGGCGGGGCAGAGCCCTTTGCTTACTTTGGGGCTTTTCCAAAGTGAGTCGCTGTAAGAGCGAAACCATAGGTAGCCGTTACCCAAATAACGGATATGTACACAAAAGCCCCCACCCAACTCACACCCGCTCTTCAAGCCGATAACGCAAAAACCGATGCCCCGGAGAAAACAACCGCCGGTAGGTCAGCAATACCGCACCTACCGTGCCCAGCGCCGACGACGCGGCGATCAAAAACATGATCACGATCTGGTACCGCACCGCGTCCACCGGGCTTTCCCCGGCCAGCACCTGGCCGGTCATCATCCCAGGCAGGCTGACAATCCCTACCACCGTCATCTGGTTCAGGGTCGGGATCATCCCGGCCCGCACGGCCTGGCGAATCGCGTCCTGGGCCGCTTCCCAACGTGAGCCACCCAGGGCCAGGATCATCTCGATGGTGTTGCGCCCCGAGGTCAGTTCCTGGGTCATGCGCTCAATCCCCAGGGACACGCCGGTGAGGGTATTGCCGAGAATCATGCCGAGGATCGGGATCGCATACTGCGGCTCGTACCACGGGTGAATCCGGATGATCGCGAACAGGCCGATGGCCGTCACCAGCCACGAACTGCCCCACACCGACACGATGCTGTCGGCCCGCTGGCCGGCGTAGGTACGCTTGCCGCGACCGGCAGCCGAGAGGCCGGCGATCAGGGTCATCAGGCACATCAGCGGCAGCACCACGTACCAGTAGGCGAATTCGAAGACCCAGCCCAACAGGTAACCGATTGCCAGCAACTGCACCACCGTGCGCACGGCGGCCCAGAACAGTTGGCGTTCCAGGCCCAGGCGCAACAGCAGTGACAGCGCGCCGTTGATCAGGATCAGCGAGGCGGCGATGGCCATGTCCAGGGCCGTCAGGTCGTGATAGTTCATGGCTGCACGGCCCCCGTCAGCACGCCGGCGTCCATGTGCAGGCGGGTGGTGCTCATTCGTTGCGCCTGCTCAAGGTCGTGGGACACCCAGACATAGGCGTGGTCTTTGTCCGCTTCGGCCCAGGCGTTGATCAACGCCTCGACTTCCCGGGATGACGCCGGGTCGAGGGCGGCGGTGGGTTCGTCCAGCAACAGCACATCGGGATTGAGTTGCAGGGTGCGGATCAGCGACACCACCTGGGACTCGCCGCCGGATAAATCCCCGGCATTTTTTGCCAGGAAGCCCGGCTCTTTTCCTGCGTGGACCAGCAGCGCATTGACCGCCTGCGGGTCGAAACTCAGGTGATGCAAGGCCTTGAGGCTGTAGGGGAAACGCAGATTGTCTTCCACGCTGCCCTCGATCAGCGCCGGACGCTGGGAAAGGTAGCTGATGCGGCTGCGGTACTGCGGGATCTGTACGTTGGCGATGGGTTGCCCATTCCAGAGGATATCCCCGGAGGTGGGTGCATCGAGCAGGGCCAGCGCCCGCAGGAACACACTTTTGCCGGAGCCGGATGACCCGGTGATGGAGAGGCGGTCGGCGCGGTGCAACTGGAAGTTCGTCGGGTGCAGCAGTTGGAGCTGGCGGCGCTCGTCCATCCGCGTGAGCGCCCGGGTTTCGACTAATACGCTCATGGAGTTGATGATCCTTGTTCCTGATTTAGACGCAATGGTAAGACAGGGCACCTCCCCCGTGGCGAGGGAGCAAGCTCCCTCGCCACAACAAGCCCCCTCGCCACAGGTGTTCCTCAGCGCTTGGGCTCCAGCGACACCAGGCGCGGCTTGATGGATTTCTCGCGCACGTCAAGCAACGCCAGGGTCACCGGCAATTTGAAACGCCGCCGCCCTGCACTGCCGGGGTTGAGAAACAGCCGCTCGCCGTGCCACTCGATCAATGGCTTGTGGGAGTGGCCGGTGATCACCAGCCTGATGCCCGGATCAAGCGCCTTCGGTACATCGGCAATGTCATGCACCAGCAGCGCCCGCCAGCCATTCAGGTCGAAATCCAACCGATCAGCCAGATGCTCTGCCCAGGCCGCGTCGAGGTCGTTATTGCCGCGCACCACATGCAACGGTGCAATCGAGGCCAGCAGCTCAAGAATTTCCGGGCTGCCGATATCCCCGGCGTGAACAATCTGCTCGCACCCCTCCAGGGCGGCCAGGGCCTCGGCGCGGAGCAGGCCGTGGGTATCGGAAATCACACCAACTTTCATGAACGTCTCCTGTGCACGACACCGGCGCTGTCCGCCGGGCGGCTTGCAATCCAACAGTGCACTGCCTATATTTCCCGCCTGGCGTCATCTACGCCACCATCCGCGGAAAGGGCTGCGCCCAAGACCTTGACTGAATATCACATTTCTACGACTCCCAACCTTAAAGCGGACAAGGTTTGTGCAAGGAGATCGTATGTCGCAATCATTCTCGTCCACCAACGGCCGTATCAACCTTGAGCAGCAACGCAAGCGCGCCAAGGAGCTTTTGCAGCGCCTGAAAAACGCCGATACCGCCGCAACCCCGACCTTGTCCGAGGCTCAATGGCTGATCGCCAAGGAACTCGGCTTCCCCAGCTGGCCCAAGCTCAAGGCCCACGTCGATGCGGTGGATTTTGCCGCCCGCCATCCGGGTTTCGACGCCAGCGATGAAGCTCGCACCACCCACTGGCGCTGCGGCAACGATATCGCCCACAGCCTGGGCTTGGCGGGGTTCAAGGGCCGCTTCCGGATGCTGATTGACCCATTGTGCATGGGCCCTGTCCAGGACCTGCCAGCCGACCAATACCAGGCCATACGCAGCCGCTACATCAGCCAGGTGTTTGCCATGGATGAGGCCGAAGTGGCGCGCCGGCACGCAGACGAATACACCCATCTTGGACAACTTGGCAGCGCCGGGCACAGCGTGTTGTGGTGTGAGGCGGATGCGTACGATCAGTTGTTCCTGATTCGGGCATTGGCGGGGCTTGAACGCTTGCCTGAAAAGCTTGAGTTGATCGAAGTCGACCGTATCCCCGGCGTGCAGCGTTTTATCGGCATCGGCCAACTGGCACCCGACGTATTGGCGTGGTTGTGGCCGCAGCGCCGGCAGGTCGACGAGGACATGCTGCAACTGGCGCGACAGGCCTGGCTGGCGTATTGCGACAGCTCGCCGGTCAAACTCGCGGAACTGGCCCGGGGCAACCACCCATCCCTGCCCTTCCTGGCCCCGGCGTTGCGCCGGCAGTTGCAGGAATTGCCGGGGACGCAGGACGGTTTATCACTGACCGAACGCCTGGCCCTGCACTACGTGGACGAGGCCGGGCCCGTGCCGTTTGGCAGGGTGTTTGCTGAGTTGATGGCCAAGCGTGAGCCGCTGCCGTACCTGGGGGACATGATGTTTCATGCGCTGATGCGGCCGTTGATTGATGGCGATAATCCGCTGTTGATCGAGTCCGAGGCTCAATTGCCATGGCCTCAACGGGTGTTGGCATTGACTGCGCTGGGTCGCCAGGTTCTGAACGGGAAGGCTTACTGGCCGGATCATGCCCCCCAGGAACGCTGGATCGGCAGCACCTGCATCAGCCCAGGCAAACCTCACTGGATGATTGACGAGCATCTGGTTCCCGCCTGGCGCAACTAAAGGCGCGGCGCCTCTATGTCGCGCAACAGCTCGTCTGTTGCGTGACTGAAGCGCTCGACCAAAAAATCCAGCAGCACACGCACACGGGGCGAGCGGTAGTGAGTGCCGTGCAACAACGCATACACACCCGCCTCACGCACGCTGAACTCCGACAACAGGACCTTCAGCCGGCCCTCACGAATATCGTCAGCCGCATCCCAAATGGTCTTGCGCGCAATGCCATGGCCGGCCAGCGCCCAGGCGCGCGCGAGGGCGCCGTCGTTGGTTTCCCAGGCCTGCTCCATCGCCACCGTATGGTCCCGGGCCTGGCCATCCACCCTGAAGTGAAACGTGTTCAGCGGCCCCGCCCCGGTCACCAGCACGATGAACTGATGCCGAACAAGGTCCGCCGGGGTTTGCGGTTCGCCGTGCCGCGCCAGGTAGTCAGGCGAGGCACACAGCACGCGCCAATTGGGCGCCAGGTGTCGCGCAACCAACGAGCTGTCACGCAGGGCACCAAAGCGGATGGCGAGGTCCACATCGTCCTGCACCAGGTTCGACATGGAGTCGGACAACGTCAACGCCACCTTCACCTGCGGATGCTGGCGGCTGAAGGCTTCAAGCCAGTCATTCAGCAGATGCCGGCCAAAATCCGCCGACGCAGAAATCCGCACCTTGCCACGCACCTCTTGCTGGCTGGCTTGAAGCCCTGCCTCGGCCTCATCAATCGCCGCCAACGCAATCGCACACTGCTGCAGGTAAAACCGGCCTTCGTCAGTCAAGCGCAACTGGCGGGTGGTGCGTTCGAACAGTTTGGTACGCAGTGCCGCTTCAAGCTTGATCAGCCGTGCGCTGGCGGCAGCAGGCGACAACGCCAGCTTGCGCCCGGCAGCCGTGAGACTGCCCAAGGCTGCCGCCTCGACGAACAAACGCATATCACCCAATCGGTCTGTGGCCATTTCAATTCAGATTTGAAAGTTCATCAAATGGTAGGCCAATTATCAATTTCTCTACAAGCCACCACACTCGCGTCCTCGCCTTCCAACGAGTACAGGTCATGACCGACATCGACGCGCTATCGGCAGCCGAAACGGCTACCCCTCCCCCGGCTGAACGGCTTCCGCTGATCGCCCTGCTGGCGCTGACCCTCAGCAGCTTTATTGCCACCGCCAATGAAACCATGCCCGCCGGCCTGCTACCCCAGATCGCGCAAGCCTTCAATGTGTCGCAAGCCTGGGCCGGCCAATGGGTAACCTTCTGCGCGTTGGGCTCGGGGCTGGCGGCTATTCCATTGACACTGGCCCTGCAGGGCTGGCGCCGTCGGCGTGTGCTGTTGTTGGCTGTCGGCGTGTTTTTTGTGTGCAATGCCGTGACCGCGCTATCGCCATGGTTCGGCCTGACCCTGGCGGCGCGCCTGGTGGTGGGGCTCGCCACCGGACTGGCCTGGAGCCTGCTGGCGGGTTATGCCCGGCGCATGGCACCACGCCCGTTGCAAGGGCGCGCGATGGCCGTGGCCATGCTCGGCATTCCCCTGGCGCTGGCCGTGGGCGTACCGCTGGGGGCGTGGCTCGGCAAGCTGTCGGGCTGGCGCAGTGTGTTCGGGATACTCTCGGCGGCCAGCCTGATGCTCATGCTGTGGATACGTGTGAACGTGCCCGATTATCCCGGGCAAAAAGCCGACCGACGCCTGCCTCTGTCGACGGTTGTGCAAACACCCGGCGTACGGCCTGTGCTGCTGGTGGTCATGCTCTGGATCATGGCCCATTACATTCTCTACACCTACATCGCGGCGTTCCTGGCGTCTGTCGGTCTGGGCGAGCATGTGGACGCCGCCTTACTGATTTTCGGCCTCGCCGCACTGCTAGGCATCTGGGTCACCGGTGTGTTGATTGATCGCTGGCTGCGGCGGCTGGTCCTGCTCAGTCTCGTCGCGTTCGCCCTGGTAACGCTTACGCTCGGGCTCGGCCATTTACCCGTCATCCTCACCAGTATCGCCATGGCCGCATGGGGTTTGAGCTTTGGTGGGGCACCGACCTTGCTTCAGACCGCCCTGGCGGAAACGGCTGGGGACGGTGCCGATGTGGCACAGTCGATGCTGGTGACTGCATTCAACCTGGCATTTGCCGGCAGTGGAGTGATTGGCGGCGTGGTACTGGCGACTCACGGACCCGCGTGGTTTCCGTGGCTGTTACTGGCGTTGCTGATGCCCGCCCTGTGGATTGCCCATCGCTGGATGCACTCACCCAACACTGAATCGGCGCTGCCACGTGCATAGTGCGATGCCTGTGTTCAACGTTTAGGGCATATCCATAGCAATAAACGATATTGGTATATACCAGATTGCTCCCTTATAAATCGCCCCCATCACAAGACTGCAAGCTGGAGTAGCAAGCGATGGTGTCGGTAAAGGTAATGCTGGAGTACTTTCATCCCTGGCCGAATTCGGCGGGTTTGTACCTGGCGCGGGAACGCGGTTGGTACGCCGAGCTGGGCCTGGATGTGGAGTTGGTGGTGCACGATCCCTACCGGGGCGACACCCTTGAGCACCTGCTGACCGGCGCAGCGGACTTCGGCATTTTCCCGAGCAACCGGCTGCTGGTCCGGCGCGGCCTGGGGCAAGCGCTGCAAGGCATCGCGGCGATCAATCATGCGGGGCTTGAGTCGATTCAAACCCTGACCGACTCCGGTATCCAGCGTCCTCGGGACCTGGTGGGCAAGCGCCTGGCGCTCAATCCCACACCACGGGGTTTGGCGATGGTGCGCCATCTGGTGAGCAACGACGGTGGCGATCCCGATGGCGTGATCCTGGTGGACAGCGGTGTGCGTGAGCTACGCCCCGAGCAGTTGGCCGAAGGCATCGCCGACGCCAGTTTCGGTGGCTACTGGGCCTGGGAAGCCCTGATGCACAGCCCTATCGAGGCCGAGCGCCGGGTGGTGTTGCCGGTGGATGAGATCGGTGCACCGGCGTATCACAGCTACCTGTTGGGCGCCCATGAACGGACCCTCGTCGAGCGGCCCGAGTGCGTGCGTGATTTCCTCGCGGCCACTGCCCGGGGCTATCTCGCCGTGGCCGAGGAGCCGGCGATTGCGCTGGCGGCCTACGAGCACACCACACCGTATTTCCCGGCAGAATTGCTCAGCGCGTCCCTGCATAAAATCGCCCCGACCTGGCTGCATGACGGCCGCTGGGGCGAGCAACGCCAGGCGCTGCTCAAGCCTTACGCCGAGTGGCTGCACGAGCACGCGGTGCTCGACAATCCCCAGGTATGGCAAGGGGCAACCAGCAACGCCTATCTGCCCGGAGCGGCGGCATGAACCCACAACGCACGGCCCATGGCCTGGGGCTTGATCCGGTGGCTGCCGACTGGCCAGCGCTGCACGAAGCGGATATCCAGCACCTGCTGCGCGAGTACCCGCACCTCGGGCAACTGCGCAGTTTGCATTGGCACAGCCCGCGACCGTTTTCCGCTGCCGGGCTGATCACTACCAGCAGCGCGACCCTGTTCGTCAAACGGCATCATCAACAGGTGCGGCAAGCGGCGTGGCTGGAAGAAGAACACCGCCTGATCGCTCACTTGCATCGCCAGGGCGCGCCGGTTGCCGCAGTGGTGCCCAACCGCCAGGGGGCGACGGCCACGACGCAGGGCGAATGGACCTACGAGATTCATCGTGTCGCCGAGGGCCTGGACCTGTACCGGGATGCGCTGTCGTGGTCGCCGTTCCAGACGACCGAACACGCCCTGGCGGCCGGCGTTGCCCTGGCTCAACTGCACCACGCGGCCGAAGGTTACACCGCGCCACGCCGCCAAACCCAAGTGCTGCTGGCCAACGCCCGGTTGATCGAACAACCCGCGCCACTGGCCGCGATCGCCAGCACCCCGGCACTCACCGAGTACCTGTCCGACAAGGATTGGCACGCACGACTCACCGAGCTGCTGTTGCCCTGGCACGCACCGTTGCAACCCTTGCTGCAACAGCAACCGGCGCTCTGGACCCACAACGACTGGCACGCCTCGAACCTGCTATGGAATGAAGACGGCAGCGTGTCCAGCGTGCTGGATTTCGGCCTCGCCGACCGCACTTTCGCGCTCTACGACCTGGCCACCGCCATCGAACGCAACGCCGTGCCCTGGCTGGAACTGGACAGCGGTGGCCCGGCCATCGCGGACCTCGACAGCGTCGACGCACTGCTTGCCGGCTACCACCAAATCCGGCCACTGAGCGCGCAAGACCTGCACACCCTGAGCGCCCTGCTGCCGTTGGTGCATGTGGATTTCGCCCTGTCCGAGGTCGCGTACTACCACGGCGTGGTGGGTTCTACCAGCAGCGCCGACGTGGCCTATCACGCCTACCTGCTGGGCCATTTGCAGTGGTTTTCCGGTGCCCAGGGGCAACGCTTGCTCGGTCATATCCGGCGCAAATCCGTATGAGCATCCTGGTCGATACCGATTGGCTGCATGACCGCCTCGGGGAGCCAGGGCTGGTGATACTGGACGCTACCGTGGTGCTGCCGTCGCCGCGTTTTGACGGTGATTACCGGGTCGCCAGTGGCCACGCCGGCTGGCTGCAGGCGCATATCCCCGGCGCACGGCATGCCGATTTGTTGACCGACTTTGCGGACGCGCACGCCAGCTACAGCTTCGCCCTGCCAACCCCGCAAGCCCTGGTTCAGGCACTGGCCGACCTGGGCGCAGGCGCTGGCAGCAACGTGGTGATCTACGACCGCGCCGACGGTTTCTGGGCCGCGCGCCTGTGGTGGATGTTGCGCGGGCTGGGCATTGATGCGTCGGTGCTGGACGGTGGTTTCAACGCCTGGCAACGGGCGGGCTTACCGCAGCACAGCGGGCAGCCGGCAATAACCAGCGCCGTCGAACCCTGGCCAATCAACGCCTATGCGCCACTGTGGATCGACCGCGCAGGCGTTGAAGCGGTGGTCGCAGGGACCTCACCCGGCGTACTGGTCTGCGCATTGGGCGCCGCCTTGTTCGAAGGCACCGCACCCACTCGCTACGCCCGACGCGGGCACATCCCCGGCAGCCACAACCTGCCGGCGCGCACGCTGTTTGATGCCCAGGGTCGCTACCTGCCCAAGGACGCCCTGGCCCTGGCCATCGGACCCACGCTGCTGCACAGCGACGGTCCATTGATGCTCTATTGCGGCGGCGGAATTTCCGCGGCGGCCAACGCCCTGGCTCTGACCCTGCTGGGTCGCCAGGACATCGCACTCTACGACGGCTCGCTCCAGGAATGGGCCGCCGATGCACGCCTACCAATGACTACCGGAGCAGCTCCGGCCTGACGCCCTTTGTGGCGACCCCGGCTTTTTAATTTCGTACTGGCAACCCGTCCGTTGCGCAGCGCTGGGCCCTTTTGCGCCCGATAAAGCGTGATGTGCCAGCGGGCAGGCCCTTGGAGCGCTCCTTTTATGGCAACACCGTACCGTCACACCCTGCTCGCCCTGAGCATTACCCTCGCCGCCACGGCCACCCACGCCCAGGACGCGACCCTGGACACCGTCACCGTAGTCGGTGAACAGGCCACCGACTATCAGGCAAAAAAGGCCGCTGTCGCCGGCTTCGATAACGCGCCATTGCTGGACACCCCGGCGTCGGTGGCGGTGATCACCGAAGGCCGCCTGAAAGACCAGCAAGCGCGCCTGCTGAGCGAGGTGTTGAAGAACGACGCCTCGGTCGGCGACAGCTACGCGCCGGTGGGTTACTACGAGAATTTCGTGGTGCGCGGCTTCTCGCTGAACCCGGCCAGCAGCTACAAGATCAACGGCCGCACCATCACCGGCGAACAGAACGTCGCACTGGAAAACAAGCAGCAGGTGGAAGTGCTCAAGGGCCTGTCCGGGCTGCAAAGCGGCGTGTCCGAACCCGGCGGCCTGGTGAACTACGTGAGCAAGCGCCCGGAGAATGTGCGTTCGGTGAGCGTGTCCACCAACGAACACGGCGAGCGCTACCTGGCCACCGATGTCGGCGGCTGGTTCGGTGCCGAACAGCAGGTGGGCGTGCGGGTCAACCTGGCCCACGAAGACATCCGCTCCTACGTCGACGATGCTGACGGCCAGCGGGATTTTGCGTCCCTGGCCCTCGACTGGAACATCAGCCCCAACGCCCTGCTGCAACTGAACGCCGAGTACCAGAACCGCGAGCAACGCTCGGTGCCCGGTTATCAATTGCTCGGCGGCACCACCGTGCCCCACAACGTGTCCCCACGGGACTTGCTGGGCTACCAGAGCTGGTCGAACCCGGTGGGCATCAAGTCGCTGAACCTCGACGGCCTGTTCGAATACCGCTTCAACGAGGCCTGGAAAGCCAGCTTCAGCGCCTCCCGCAGCCGCGTGGTGATCGACGACTACAGCACCTTCGCCTGGGGCTGCTACGGCGCCGCCAGTTGCGCCAACACCGCAGTGCCCAACCACTTCAGCGCCGAGGGCGACTACGACATCTCGGACTACCGCAGCCCCGACGACACCCGCAGCAACGAAGAAGCCCAGGCCGCGCTCAATGGCCAGTTCGACACCGGGTTTCTCAAGCACGACCTGACCTTCGGCACCACTGCGTTCCGCCGCCTGGTGGACCGTCGCCAGTCGGTCAACGAGTACATCGGCGAAGGCAACATCTACGAAAAACCCCCGGTGCTTGAACCCTACCAGGGGCCGCTGGGCCATACCTACCGGCGCCTGGACAGCCGCCAATACGGGCTGTTCGCCAGCGACCGCATCAGCTTCAACGAGCAGTGGCAAACCATCCTCGGCGGGCGCCAGGTGCGCCTCGACGAAGAAACCTACGACCAGGCCGGCGACACCACCCGCCATACCCAGCGCAGCGTGTTCCTGCCTCAAGTGGCGCTGATCTACAAGCCGCGCCCGGACACGACCCTGTATGCCAGCTACAGCAAGGGCCTGTCCCTGGGCGGTACGGCTGCGTGGTTCAGCAGCAACGCCGATGAGGTATTGCCGCCGACTACTTCGCGCCAGCTGGAAGTGGGGATCAAGCGCGACTTCCAGCGCCTGAGCCTGACCGCCGCACTGTTCCAGATCACCCAGGACCTGCAATACAACCGGCCCAACGATGACGGCACCCTCACCTTTGTGCAGCAAGGCAAGCAGAAGAACGTGGGTCTGGAACTCTCCGCCAACGGCCGAGTGACCGATAACCTGCAAGTGTCGGCCAGCGTCGCGGCGATTCGCGCCCGGGTCAGTGGCAGCGGCACCGACGACTACGACGGCCACCAGGCGATCAACGTGCCCAAGCTGCGCGCCAGCCTGCACGGCGACTACAGCATTCCCGGGATCAAGGGCCTGGCCCTGCTCGGCGGGGTGCAATACAGCGGCAGCAAGTACGCAAACCGCGAGGCCAGCGTGAAGGTCGACGACTATGCGGTGTTCGATGTGGGTGGTCGCTACAGCACCAAAGTCGGTGATTACGATACTGTGCTGCGCCTGACCGTCGACAACCTGTTCGACAAACGCTACTGGCGCGATGTGGGTGAATCGGCGGGCGATGGCTACCTGTTCCTGGGCGCGCCACGCACCGCGCGGTTATCCGCCACCGTCAATTTTTGAGGCTGACTGTTCATGCGTAATCTGATTTTTGCCAGTGTGTGCCTGCTCTCGACTGCCCTGGTCGGCTGCCAGCAGCAACCGCCCGCCAACGACCAACTGGATGCGGTGCTGTGGACCCAGACCTCGATCGAGCACGAGCTGATTTACCGCCAGGTATTCGCCAACGCCACCCGGCAACTGGACGTGGCCCTCAACACCCCGGACTGGGACGCCCTGCCCTTGCCCCCGCGCAACCTCTCCGGTTTGCCGCCGGCGGTGATTGTCGACATCGACGAAACCGTGCTCGACAACATCCCGCTGAATGCCCGGGACGTCGTCAATAACCAGGTCTACTCCTACGACCGCTGGAACACCTGGGTCGACCAGGCCAAGGCCCAGGCGCTGCCCGGCGCCGTCGCGTTCCTGCAGGCGGCCAAGCACAAAGGCATCACGGTGTACTACATCACCAACCGTGAGCAAAGCCAGGTCCAGGCCACCGTCAACAACCTGCGCCTGCGGGGCTTTCCGGTAGACAGCGACCAGCAGGTACTGGCCGCCGGCACCCCGATTGGCGGCTGCGAACAGGCCGGCTACGGCAAGAACTGCCGCCGCCAATGGGTCGCCCAACACGCCCGCGTGCTGATCCTGGCCGGCGACTCCCTGGGGGATTTCGTGCAGGCCGAACACAACACCCTGGAGGCCCAGCGCAAGGCCGCCGAACCCTACCTTGGCTGGCTCGGCCAACGCTGGTTCGTGCTGCCCAACCCGACCTACGGCAACTGGTACAGCGCGCCGTATGGCGATCAGGAAAAACTGCCCTTTGAACGCAAGCGCCAGCTCAAGCAACAGGCGCTGCACCTGCAAAATTGACCCTGGGGGAACCGTATGACGCCGCTGGAAATAGTCGCTGTAATCTTCAATATCGCCGGGGTGTGGCTCACCGCCCGACGGGTGCGCTGGTGCTGGCCGGTCAGTGTGGTCGCGGTGTTGTTGTACGGCTGGATCTTCTTCGACGTGAAGCTGTATTCCGACATGCTCCTGCAACTGGTCTTCGCCGTATTGCAGGGCTACGGCTGGTGGCGCTGGAGCACCGGGCGCATCGACGCGGGCAAGGTGCGGGTCGAGCGTCTGCCAGTCCAGGAAGCCTGGCGTCATTTATTCGCAGGTGTGATCGGCGCCCTGCTGCTGGGCGCCGCCATGCACCACTTCACCGATGCCGCATTGCCGTGGCTGGACTCGCTGCTGACTGCCTTCAGCCTGGTGGCCAGCCTGTGGGCGGCGCGCAAGTACGTGGTGAGTTGGTGGCTGTGGATCGTGCTGGATACGGTCTACGTGGGACTGTTTGTGTACAAGGACTTGCAATTGACCGCCGCGTTGTATGCCGGGTTTGTGGTGCTGGCGGCGTATGGGCTGGTGTCCTGGCAGCGGGATTTGCGCCAACAGGAACAGCAACTTTCAGTTGCTTGAACACGGTGTTTGTTTCCCAACTGTTGCCAGGCCAACAGTTGGGAAAACATATAACTAAAACAGCGCCTTACAGTACATAAAATCATTAAACATAAAGCCCTTATCGCGTTTAAATATAAAAAATCCCATGGGTATATTTATGAATTTACGTACTGTCGTGACCTTGGGCCTGGCCCTGTTAGTGGCCAGCCCGGCGGTGTTCGCCGGGGCAACGCTGGATCGCATCACGCAATCCAGACAGTTGGTTGGCGTGCTGATGGAGAACTATCCGCCCTTCTCTTTTCTCAATGAACAAAACCAGCTGGATGGCTTCGACGTCGACGTGGCCAAAGCCGTGGCTGACAAACTTGGCGTCACCCTGAAGTTGGAAACACCCTCTTGGGAAGTGATCGCCGCTGGCCGCTGGCAGGGCCGTTATGACGTGTGCATCTGCTCCATGACCCCAAGTGCCGCCCGTGGCCAAGTGTTCAATTTTCCTGTCGAGTATTACGCCTCACCGGCGGTCATCGTGGTCAACGCCGATGAATCTTCCATTCACTCGGCCAGTGACCTTTCCGGGAAAAAAGTCGGCGTGGGCAGCGCCTCGACCTACGAGGCCTACCTGAACAAAGACCTGGTGATCGAAGGCGCCAACACGCCAATCGAATACCCGTTCAGCCAGATTCAAGCCGTGCCTTACGACAATGAAATCGTGGCCTTCCAGGACCTGGCGCTCGGCACCGGCAAACGCCTGGACGCAATGCTCACCAACCTGGTGACCGCCAATGAGCGAATCAAGCATGACCCACGCTTCAAGGTCGTCGGCAAACAGCTGTACAGCGAGCCCAACGTGGTCGCCACCGAAAAAGGCGACCCCCAATGGGACGCGAGGCTGACCCAAGTGCTGGCCGACCTTAAAAGCGACGGCACGCTGACAAAGATCTCCCAGAAATGGATTGGCGCAGACATCACCCAATGAGCGTTTTCCCCACCCCGCCCTCTGTGGTGAAACCGCCGCCCGTCAAACGCCAGTGGTTGCCCTTCCAGGTGCGCCTTTGGCTGACCTGGGGCGTGATGCTGTGCCTGTTCGCCGGGCTGTTCATGAGCTTCGACCTGCAGTTTGCGATCGTCGCGGCCAAGTGGCAGAACCTGGTGGGCCTGCACCTGTCGCCCAACGGCTTTCTGCAGGGTGCGGCGCTGACGCTGTTCCTGTGTTTCTGCTCGATCTGGCTGTCCCTGGCCCTGGGGTTTGCGACGGCCCTGGCGCGCTTGTCGAACAGCGCGGTGGCGTTCGGGATTGCCAGTTTTTACGCCTCGTTCTTTCGCGGCACGCCGCTGCTGATCCAGATTTTGCTGATCTACCTCGGCCTGCCCCAGTTGGGCGTAGTGCCGGGCGCCATCAGCGCCGGGATCATTGCGCTGTCGTTGAACTACGGGGCGTACCTGAGCGAGATCTTTCGCGCCGGCATCATCGGAGTGTCCCAGGGCCAACGGAATGCGGCGGCGGCGCTGGGCATGGGCCCGGCGGTGACGTTCTGGCAGATCGTGCTGCCCCAGGCGATGCGCACCATCATTCCACCGACCACCAGCCAGTTCATTTCGATGCTCAAGGACTCATCGCTGGTCTCGGTCATGGGCGTCTGGGAAGTGATGTTCCTCGCGCAGTCCTACGGGCGCTCCTCATACCGCTATATCGAAATGCTCACCACCGCTGCCGTCATCTACTGGCTGCTCTCCATTGGCCTGGAACTGATCCAGGCGCGCCTGGAGCGGCACTACGGCAAGGCCTACCTTCACGGGCGATAACCGCTTTTTACCTGCAGGAAGCACCATGTCTGATCCAACCCCGTTGTTATTCGGCCTGTACGAACAAGCCAGCGTCGGCTGCGGCGGCGCGCCCAGCCTGTGGACCCACCCGGCGGATGAACGCCTGGGCATCAACACCCTCAAGTACTGGTCGAACCTGGCCCGCACGGCAGATGAAGCCAACCTCGACCTGATGTTCTTCGGCGATGTGCTGGGCTTCTACGATGTGTTTGGCGGGTCCGAAGCGGCGGCGTTGAAATGGGCGGTGGAAGCGCCGGCCAACGACCCGCTGACGATCATTCCCGCACTGGTGGCCCTGACCGAAAATCTCGCCTTTGGCGTCACGGTCAGCACCACCTACGAACACCCATTCACCCACGCCCGGCGCTTCAGCACCCTGGACCATTTGTCCGATGGGCGTATCGGCTGGAATATCGTCACCTCTTACCTGTCCAGCGCCGCACGCAATTTCGGCCTGGAGCAGATGATCAAGCACGACGACCGTTACGAACGCGCCGAAGAGTTTCTCGACGTGGTGTACAAGCTCTGGGAAGGCAGTTGGGCCGATGACGCGGTGCTCGCCGACAAACTCGCACGCACCTATGCCGATGGCGCGCGTGTTCGACCGATCCAGCATGCCGGCGACCATTACCGGGTGGCTGGCCCGCACCTCACGTCACCCTCGCCGCAACGCACGCCGCTGCTGATCCAGGCGGGTTGGTCGGGCCGTGGGCGGCAGTTCGCGGCCAAACACGCAGAGCTGGTGTTTATCGCCAAATCCAACCCACTGGAGATACGCCAGGGGCTGGAAGATATCTGGCGCCAGGCCGAGGCCCGCGGGCGCAGGCAGCAAGACGTCAAATCCCTGACCGTGTTGCGCATCGTCACCGCCCCCACCGCCATCGAAGCACAAAAGAAATACGAGACCCTGCAAAGCAACTATCACCTGCAGGCGCAGTTGGTGAGCTACGCGGGCGACACCGGTATCGATATCAGCCGCTACGCCGACAGCGAAGCACTGTCCACCCACACCGAAGGCATGACCTCCTACGTGATGAAACCCGATGGCAGCGGCAAACCGCTGACCGCCGGCGAGGTCAAGCAACGCTTCGCCAACGTGACGCGGGGCAGCGACCTGATCCTGGTGGGCACGCCGGAGCAGGTGGCGGAAAAAATCGAGGAACACGCCAGAATTTCCGGCACCAGCGGCTACATGCTCAACCCGTTGATCAGCCCCGGCTCGCTGAATGACTTTGTCGAACTGGTGATCCCGGCCCTGCAAAAACGTGGGCTGTATCGCACCACGCCGCAGACCGGCACCTTGCGTTCGCGGCTCAGCGCCGAGGGCAGTGACCGCTTGCCAGCCTCGGCCCATGGGGCTTCGTTCCGCTTTGAGTAAGGTGCTCGTGGGCACTGCGTGACCTGCGCCAACAGGAACGGTAGAGTCACGCCCACGTCATGCCTGCACACGGAACCCCAGGATGCCTTTCGACCCGATTTCACCGCACTACCAGCGCATTCGCGAACAAATCGCCAACGATATTGCGGCGGGTGTGCCCCAGGCCGATGAGAAATTCCCGTCCGAACGGGAGATGATCGAGCGCTTCGGCTGTACCCGGGTCACCTTGCGCCAGGCTTTGCAGCAGTTGGAAGCGGAAGGCCTGGTGTACCGGGAAAACCGTCGCGGCTGGTTTGTCAGCCCCCGGCGTATCCGCTATGACCCGACGCGCATCAGCGGTTTTATGGATTACGTGAGTGCCCAGGGCCGTACGCCCCGCACCGAATGCCTGCACGCAGAGCTGCGCCCGGCGGGCGACTGGCTGGCCAGGCGGATGGGCCTCGCGTCGGCGGATGAGCCGGTGTTTTTCCTGCAGCGGCGGCGCTGGATTGACCGGCGGCCGGTACTGCTGGAGTTCAACGCGCTGCTGGCAAGCTGGTGCCCGGGGCTGCTGGAGGCCGACTTGAATACCTCGCTGACCCAACTGCTGCGGGAGCGGTTTTCCCGGGTGCAATCGCGGTGTGAGCTGGAGATGCACATTGGCACGGTGAATGAAGAACAGGCGGAGTTGCTGCAATTGTCGCAGGGGTCCACCAGCGTGTACCTGGAACGCTTGAACTTTGGCGAGGATGACCAGCCGGTGGAGTTCGACCAGGAGTTCTGGCGCCCGGATGCGTTGTCGGTCGTGATGGAGACGCGCTACCCCGGGACGTGAATTTCACACCTGTGAAAGCTTGTGACTTGTTGCCAATAAACCCGTTTTCACCCGCTGCCAGCCCCTAATATCGAGTCCTCGTGCGCCCCATCACATGGACTGAACCGATGATCACCCGCCCCGAAAAATCCGCCTATCCCCGCGTCGATCAACCCAAAGCGCCCGAGCGCGTTTTCGACGCTGTCCTGAATAAAGCCAGAATCCTTGCCAGTACCGGGCCGGGCGACAAAACCGTCAAGCCCGAGGACTACAAGGAAGTCACCGCCCTCCCGGCCAAACTCGACATCGACAAGCTCAAGGTCATTTCCGAAGACAAAGACGCCGGGGTGATCTACTTCGAACAGGACGGCGCCAAATACAAGATCAGCGCCGAGGGTGCGGCCAACGCCCAGGACGGTTTCGATGTGTTGAAAAACCTGCGCTTCGGCCATGCCGTGGCCCCCGTCAACCAGGGCGGCCCCGACGAAGGCACGCCGCTGTACACCTTCCTTCAGACCCTGGCCGAAACCCAGGGCACCCCGGCCGGCAAGGCCATCGTCGAAAGCCTGAAGAACCCCGACCAGCAACTGCTGCGCGAAGACGGCGACGGCGTACGCCTGGCCAATATCAAATCCGTGGGCAAGGCCGAAGATGGCATCCTCAAGGTCAGCCTGGAAAACGGCAAGACCCTGGTCATCTCCGAACAGCTCACGCCCCAGGCGTTCAGTACCTACACCCAGGCCGGGGTGACCAAGCAGGCCCTCAATGAGGGCAAGGCCAAGGGCTATGAGGAAGTCACCAGCCTGCCGGGAGACCTTGATTTCAGCCAGTTGAAAGTCGTCTCCGAAGACAGCGGCGCCGGGGTGATCCTGTTCGAACATCAGGGCCACAAATACGCGATCAGCAAGTCCGAAGCCGACCTGCCGCAACCCGGCGCCGACCTCAGCAACCCGAACCCAAACGCCGGCGGCACCTTCTACAACTTCCTGCATGCCGTGCACGCCAGTGAAGGCTCGCAAGCCTTCGACTACATCAAGAACGCCCAGTCCCTGCCCGGCCAGGAACTGCTGCGCAAGGACGAGGCCAGCCTGAAGCTGGGCGACATCAGCAAGGTCGACGCGCCCATGGACGGCATCCTGGTGGTCAACCAGGCCGACGGCAAATTGCTGGTGGTGTCCAAAGACATCACCCCCGAGGCCTTTGCCGCCTACACCACCAAGGGTCAAACCCTGGCCGGCATCGAAAAAGCCAAGGGCGACGGCTACACCCTCGCAGGCCCGGACGCTTACCTGGCCTCTACCGAAGACATCATGAGCGTCGGCGGCGCCGGGGATTATGGCCCGGGGCTGATCGCCTTCACCCAGCACAAGCCCGGCGGCAGCGAAGAGAAGATCGTGGTGTCGGAAAACAGCAACCCGCAGATGTTCGAACAGATTTCCGGCTACCGCAGCGACATCGCCGCGCAAACCACCGACGTCGACAAGCTGCGCGCCGACAACGGCCTGCCGCCCCTCAAGGACGTCTCCGTCGACAACCTGACCACCACCGAGAAAGATGACAGCGGCAACCCGCTGTCGGTGCAGGACCTGTCGATGAAGACCCTGGTGGACAGCTACCGCGCCGGGGTCAAGGACGGCAGCATCGGCAAGGACGACCCGCGCGCCAAGTTTCTGCGGGCGGTGGAAGCCCGGAGCATGGCCGACAACGGCATGTCGATCATTCCCGAGCACGGGTTCGGCAACCAGGGCATCGCCACCACGCCCATCGACGTGACCTCGCGGGACGTACGGGACAACATCTTCGACACCAAGGCCATCGACCAGACCATCAACGACCTGCTCGGCGACTCGACCATCCAGCACGACATCAAGGCCAACCACGACGCGGCGCTGGGCAAGGTCGACGGAGGCCAGGCCAAGGTCGATGAGACCAGGCAGAAGCTGATCGACAGCACCTCCTCGGAGAACTTCACCAAATACATCAAGTCCCTGCAGGACAGCGGCAAGACCGAACTGGCCACCCAGGAGATCCAGACCGCCTACACCGCGCTGGCCGACATCGACCCGGCCAAGGCCGACAGCTTCCTGCAAAACCTGCAAATCGACGGCTACACCGACGCCGTTGAAAAGCTGATGGACGACCCGACCAAGATCTCTGACGACAACACTGCGCTGGCCACCACCGACAACACCATGGCGATCCTGTCGATGCTCAAGGGCAGCGCCGACGGCTTGCCGCGCCAGGCGCTGGGGGTGTATTCGAAGTTCGTCGACCAGTTGCTCAAGGACAAAAACGCCGCCGCCGACTTCGGCAAGGCGATGATTTCCCTCGGCGACACCTGGCAGAAAAACGGCGTGATCAGCTTCAGCGACATCGACAAGGCCGTGAGCAAGGAGATCATGCCCGGCCTCAGCGAAGAGAACCGCAGCGCGTTCGTGAAGAACCTCAACTTCCTCAAGGACAACGGCGTACTCGGCTCGGTGGGCGGCGCAATCGGCATGGGCCGTATCGTTTACCAACTCGCCGGCCAGGGCGGCAAGCTGGCGGATACGCCGATGAAGCGCCTGGGCATCGCCAACGACTTCCTCGGCTTCCTGGGCACCGGCTCGCACTTCGCCACGCTGGGCTTGAAGGTCTACGACAAATTGCGCGGCACCAACGCCTACAAACTGATGGGCTTCGACCGCTCCCTGCCCGACCTCTGGGCCAAGCCCGGCGAGGGTTACCACGCGCTGCCCAAGGACGCCGAGGCGGTGCAGAAGAAGTACTTCGAGATCGTCGACCAGGCCATGGATGACGGCAAGGACGTGGGCAAGGCCCTCAACAGCGGCGGCTGGAGTGACGAAGGCGCGAAGAAGGTCCAGGAAGGCATCGAAAAAGGCATCGCCAGCCGGGGCGGCGTGGCCGGTGCGGGGTTTGGCGCGAAGTTCGCCAGCAGCGCGATCAAGGTGATCGGCATGGCCACCGACGTGGCGGGCGGCGTGATCAGCGTGGTGCAGGCGGCGTTTACCCTGCGTGATGGTGTGCGCGAGAAAGACCCGGTGAAAATCGCTTCCGGCTCGCTGTCCATGGCCGGTGGCGTCAGCAGCCTGGTGGGCGCGGCAGGCGGTGTGTTGGGCACCCTGGGGGTGACCGGGCGAATCATTCCGTTCCTGGGGCCGGTGGGCTTCTTGATCTCCGGCGCGTTGTCGTTTGTCGGGGCGATCCTGAGCACGGTGCAGTCCCACAAACTGCACAAGATCTCGATGCAGAACTGGGACCAGATCCAGGACTTCAAGCAGGACGGGTTGCTCAAGCCCAACGGTGATGAGGCGTATGTGTGGTTGCAGACGTACCTGTCCGACTGGGGCCAGCGGGATGCGCCACAGGACCAGAGTATTTTTGACTTCCGCAAGGAAGAGTGGGATGCGCGCTCGAGCATTCGCGGGGGCGACCATCGGCGGGACCATCCGGACTTTATCGGCGACGGGAACAACCGCAATTCAGAGGACTACAAGTACTCGCTTAAACCGTCGGAATGGACCAATGAGAACCACGACATTATCTGGCGGGTGGGGGATGGGTATGGAGGTGAGTATCATGATGTGGATAAGCCCTGACTTAACCTCCTGACACCCGGAAAATCGAATGTCCCAGTGCGCTTCCAGTGGTGAGCTGGGCTTTCTGTGGTGAGCCGCTTTTCTGTGGTGAGCCTGGCTTTCTGGGTGAGCAGCTTTTCTGTGGTGAGCGGGCTTGCCCCGCGCTGGGCTGCGAAGCGGCCCTATCAAGAACACCACGTCTTTCCAGGCAAATTGGGGCGTCAGGTTTTGGGGCTGCTTCGCAGCCCAGCGCGGGGCAAGCCCGCTCACCACAGAAAGCCCTCCTAACCACAGAAAGCCCTTCTAACCACAGAAAGCCATCCTCACCACAGAAAGCAAGGCTCACCACAGAAAGCCCGGTTCACCACAAACACCCGCTCACCACAACAGCGCCACCAACCACACGCCTAATCCCAAGCATCAGATCCAGCAGGCATCCCAAAGCGAATAGTCGCCGACATGCTCAACCAACCCGGCGCGCAGCGGATTAGCGATGATATAGCGAGCCATTTTGCGAATGTCATCCTCTGCCCGCACAGCCCTATCGTGATAACCCGGCTGCCACACCCGCTCTTTGCTGTGACGGCGCTGATTGATGGTTAACGTGCTGCGGGATTTGGTACGGCGCACTACATCGGCCAACGTTTGTTGCTTCAGCTCGAATAACCAATGGATATGATCAGGCATGATCACCCAGGCCAGGGAGTCGACCAGCCCTGACTCTTGAGCCCGTCGGAACTCGGCAACCAGTAGACGGCCGAGGAACAAATCGTGGAACAGCCGCTGGCGGTGATGGACGACGATGGTGATGAGGTAGCTGCGCCCGGGCTCTGAGTAACGGCCCTGGCGCAAGCGATGAGATTGGGGGGTGGGGCGCATTCCATTGCTCCAGGAAAAGGTCCTAAAGAGCATTAACGCTAGCGCGTGGTTGCCAGTGAGCCAGTGGCACAAGGTGACTGGATATATCTGATGAGTGGGTTCATGGAACTGAGTGCCACCTCCCCCCTGTGGTAAGCAGGACTGTTGTGGTGGGCTGGGCTTTCTGTGGTGAGCTGGGCTTTCTGTGGTGAGCGGGCTTTCTGTGGTGAGCGGGCTTGCCCCGCGCTGGGCTGCGAAGCGGCCCTATCAAGGACACCGCGTCTTGCCAGGCAAATTGAAGCGTCAGGTTTTGGGGCTGCTTCGCAGCCCAGCGCGGGGCAAGCCCGCTCACCACAGAAAGCCCGCTCGCCACAGAAAGCCCAGATCACTATAGGAAGCCCGCTCACCACAACAGCCAATCAATGCAAGACGCAACGATCAGATCAACCGCGCCGCCACCAGCCAGTCCGCCACCGCCTGGAACGACGCATCCGGCACCGGGTCTCCCGGTACGGTCTTCCTGGCAATCGCCTCCGCCAACCCCCTGTCCGGCGCCTGCGGTATGCCGAGGTCAAACGCTTCCTGCAACATCCCCAACGCTTCCTCCGGCGCCGCCCGGCATACCACCACCGGCACCGGCGTCTCGCCACGCACATAACGCACGCCAATCACCCAGCCATCGGTGGTGCCAATCATCATCGACGCCCGGCCCAGCCCCAGTTTGGTGGCCAACGCCTGCATCTCCTGGCGCTGGCGCCGCCGTTCGCTCTTGATCAGCGGGTCGCCATCAATGTCTTTGCGCTCGCGCTTGGTCTCGCTGCGGGTCATTTTCATGTCGCGGCCGAACAGCCAGCGCTGCATCAGCACGTCCACCCCGCCCACCAGGATGAAGGCCGCGAGCACGGTAAACACCAGCGGCTTGAGCACCAGGAAAAACGTCGATTCGATACACCCGGCACCACACCGCGATGACTCCATCAGCGCCTGCAACGCATGCCGCCCCACCACGTAGAACGCCACGGCCAGCACATGCACCTTGATCAGGCCCTTGATGAATTCCACAAAGTTGCGCAAGGCAAACAGCTTCTTGAAGCCTTCCGCCGGGTTGATGCGCTTGAACTCGGGCTTGATCGGTTCCACGGAGAACACAAAGCCACGCATGGTGACGATATTGGTCAGGATCACCACCCCGGTGGTCACCGCCATCACCGGCAGGGTGATGCCGATCACCAGTTGCTCGGCATGGTCCAGTACCCGTGGCCACACGGTGGCGAAGGGTTCGATGTAGATCTGTGCAGTAAGGTCGATCAGCGCCGTGACCTGGGCCTGAGCCCGGGGCGCGAGGATGGAAATGCACAGGGTGCAAAACAGGATGACCATGCCCGAGACCAGGTCCTGGCTCTTGGCGACCTGGCCTTTTTTGCGCGCGTCCTTGAGTTTTTTGTCCGTGGCCGGCTGGGATTTTTCTTCGCTGGTATCGCCCATGCCCTACTCCATGCCCGCCAGGGTTTTCAGCAGCTCCACCGTGCCGCGAAATTCCGCCAACTGGTCCAGCATCAACGGAATCAGGAAGCCGATGTAGATCACCATCAGGATCGAGAAAAACAGGTTTTTCACCGGCAACGACAGGTCGAAAATATGCAGGTTCGGCGCCATCCGCGACAGGTACGCCAGCATCAAATCGGTGACCAGCAGCGAGATGATCAGCGGCGACACCATCAGCACCCCGACCCGCATGATCTGGTCGAGAATCGACAGCACCGCCAGCAACGCCGAGCTGGCGAACACCGGGGTAAACGCGGTTACCGGCCACAACTGGTAGCTGTGGTAGTAGCCGTCGACCATCAGGATAAAACCGCCGGACATGAAGAACAGCGTGATCAGCATCACCGTCAGCAAGGTGGACATCACACTCGATTCCCCGGTGGACAGCGGGTCCACCAGTTGCGCCATGGTCGAGCCGCGCTGCAGGTCGATCAACTCCCCCGCCACTTCCGCCGCCCAGAACGGGATGCCGAACAACAGGCCGATCAGGATGCCGATCAGGAATTCCTTGATCAGCAACCCGGCGATAAACAGGCTGCCGTGGTTGGGCATCGAGGTCATGGCGTCGAACACCGGCATGAACATCGGGATCGAAATCGCCACGGCCACGCAACCCCGAATCATCCCGGTCAGCCCCAGGCGGTTGAACGCCGGGGTGATCACCACCACGCCCATGGCACGGCAGGCCGCCAGCGAGGCCGAGCTGATCACCGGGTAGGCGACTTCAAGAAACTGCGCGGTAAGGCTGGCATCCATGGGCGGTCAGCGCGTCCACAAGGGGAAGTTGTCCAGCACCTGGCCGCCAAGCTCCGCCACTTGCCCGGCCAGCACCGGGCCGAGGAACACAATGGTCAGCAACACCGCTACCAGCTTCACCACCTGGGGCAGGGTCTGGTCCTGGATCTGCGTCAGCGCCTGGAACAGCCCCACGCTCAAGCCAACAATAATCGCCACCCCCAGCGCCGGCGCAGAGAGCATCAGCACGGTCATCAGTGCCTGTTTCATCAATGACAGGAAAACGTCCTGGCCCATGGGTCGTGCCTCAGCCGTAACTCAGAATCAAACCGTGCATCAGGCGCGACCAGCCGCTCAATGACACGAACAGGAAGATTTTCAGCGGGATCGAAATCAGGTTCGGCGAGACCATCGACATGCCCATCGCCATCAACACGTTGGACACCAGCAAGTCCACCACCAGAAACGGGATGTACAGCAGGAACCCGATCTCGAAGGCCCGGGTCAGTTCCGAGCTGACGAACGCCGGGATCAGCACCACCAGGTCGTCATCCCGCAAGTCGGCACGGGCTTCCGGCGACCAGATGGTCTCGGTGGCCTGCACGAAAAAACCGCGCTCGGACTCGTTGGCAAAGCGCGCCAGGTGCGCCTGCAACGGCGGGCGCAAGGCATCGCCGAGGTCCTTGAGTTGCTCGACGTGCTCGATGTTCAGGTCGCGTCCCTCCACCTGGCGGTACATGTCGCCAATCAACGGCGTGGTGACGTACACCGACAGAATCAGCGCGATGCCGTACAGCACCAGGTTCGGCGGCGTCTGCTGCACGCCCAGGGCGTTGCGGATGAGGAACAGCACCACCGAGATTTTCATGAACCCGGTGAGGGTCACCACCGCCAACGGGATCAACCCGATGGTGGCGACCACCAGGATGATCTCGATCAGGTTCGGCTGATAACCGGTCATGGGGTGGCGAAACTCAACAGGCGCACGCCCAGGCCGTCACCGATTTTCACCAGTTGGCCCTGGCCGACGCGGCGGCCGTTGACCATCAGGTCGACGCCATCCACCGTGGGTGTATTGAGTTGCAGCAGGCTGCCCGCGCCCAGTTCCCGCAGTTGCGCCAGGGTCAGTTCCAGGCTGCCGACCTGGCACACCAGCTTGAGGGGCAAATCGTCCAGGGCCGCGGCGGCATCGACATCAGTCATTGTGTTCTCCATGTCCAAAAGGGGCGATTTCAAAGATTCCTGTAGCTGCAGCGACGAGCCGTCGCGCTGGCAGCGGGCTTGCAGGCGGCCCTCAAGGTCCAGCAACCAGCCACTGCCGGGTTCGAGCATCAACACATCGCCAGGCTGCAAGCTGCGCAATTCGCCGAGGCTCAGCCATTGCCGCCCGGCCACCACCGCCAGGGTCTGGCGCAGCGCGGGTAAAGGGTCGGCCTCAATCTGGCCGTGTTGCTCCAGCATCTGCGCCACCAGCAGCGCAGCGCTTTCGCTCAAGTCCAACTGGGCGGCCATGGGTGGGCTGTTGCCGAAGGTCAAGGTCAGCGCCAGGTGCACGGCGTAAGGCCGCTGATCGTCACTGGCATCGAGCAACTGCACCGGGTGGCCGAGCAGCGGCTCAAGGCGCTCGATCAGATCCAGCACCGCCAACTCCAGCAGCAACGAGCGCGGCAATGACGGCAGCACCTGCGCGTCGAACTGCAACGCCAGCGGCACCAGCACCTGCTCCACCGTGTCGGCCGAGAGCCGCAGGCGCGCCGGGGATTGCCCGAGTAGCAGCCATACATCCCGGGGTGTTTTCAGCGGCTGGGGATCGGCGGCCCAGGCGACGCTCAGGTCCTGGCCGGCGCACCGGCCCTGCCACGCGTGGCGCCGGCGGTGCAGTTGGTTATGCACCGCGAGCAACGCCGGGTCGTAGTGTTCAAGCCAGGGCGCCAGCGGG
This sequence comes from Pseudomonas sp. PAMC 25886, assembly GCF_000242655.1. Taxonomy (NCBI): domain Bacteria; kingdom Pseudomonadati; phylum Pseudomonadota; class Gammaproteobacteria; order Pseudomonadales; family Pseudomonadaceae; genus Pseudomonas; species Pseudomonas sp. PAMC 25886. Next base: position 70,497 of record NZ_AHHC01000015.1, on the reverse strand, counting down.
TCGGCAAGGGCCACGATCATGTGCCGAGCCCTTGTTCTTCGCGCAATTCACCGGCGACCCGCTCGCTGCTTTCGCGGCCGTCCAGCAGGCTTTGCCAGGCGTCGGACTGGCGCTGGCGGTTCAGGCGTTCCTGACGGAACAGGTCGCGCTCACGCTCTTGGGTTTGCAGGGTGCCGGATACGTGGCTGACGTCGCCCTCAAGCAGTTGCTCATCGTCGGACAAGCCCCGCAGGCGATCCTGGGCCGCCTGCCAACTGGCCACCGACAGGCCTTCGGTCAGCGAGGCGTAAATCTCGCCGGCTTCACGGGCAACGGCTTCGCGGTGCAGGCGCAATTGCTCCTTGGCGTCGGTCAAGGCGCCGTGGGTTTGCGCGCAGCGTTGCTGTTGCGCCGCCAACTGGCTGGCCGCCCGTTGTTCACGCAGCACCCGCAGGGTTTGCAGGGTGCGCAGTTGTTCGGTCTTCATGGGTTGCTCTCCATCGTCATGCCAGCACCTGGCGCATGCGGATCAAGGTGTGTTCGGGGCTGCTGGGCTCGTCGGCGTTCTGGCGCAGGAAGGCTTCGATGGCGCTGTGGCGAGTGATCGCCTCGTCGGCCAGCGGGTCGCTGCCGGCGGAGTACTCGCCGACGCGGATCAGCATTTCGATTTCGCCGTAGCGCGCCATCAGTTCACGGATGCGCATTGCCAGGCGCTTGTGTTCTTCACCGGCCACCTGCTCCATCAACCGGCTGCGGCTGCGCAGCACGTCCACCGCAGGGAAGTAGTTGCGCTGGGCCAGTTCGGCGCTCAGGGCGATATGCCCATCGAGGATCGAACGCGCTTCCTCGGCCACCGGGTCACTGGCGGCGTCACCCTCGGTAAGCACGGTATAGAGCGCGGTGATGCTGCCGCTGGGGCCCGGCCCGGCGCGCTCCAGCAGCTTGGGCAAGGTGGCAAAAAACGACGGCGGATAACCGCGCCGTGTCGGCGGCTCACCCACCGCCAGGCCGATCTCGCGCTGGGCCCGGGCGAACCGGGTGAGGCTGTCCATCAGCAGCAGCACGTTACGGCCCTGGTCGCGGTGGTACTCGGCCAGGGTGGTGGCGACAAAGGCCGCACGCACCCGCTCGGCGGCGGGACGATCAGACGTGGCGACAACAGCGATCGTACGTGCGCGGGCCTGGGCGTCCAGTTGCACGTCCAGCAGTTCGCGCACTTCCCTGCCCCGCTCGCCGATCAGGCCGATCACAATCACATCGGCCTCGCTGTTGCGGATGATGCTCGCCAGCAACGAGGATTTGCCCACGCCGGGCTCGCCGAAGATGCCCATGCGCTGGCCTTGGGCGAGGGTCAGCAAGCCGTCGATGGAGCGAATGCCCAGGGCCATGGAACGCACGATCAATTGCCGGGAGAACGGCGCCGGTGGCTCGGCATGCAAGGGATAGGTCTGCAAGTTCAGGGTCGGCGGCACGCCGTCACCGTCAAGAAAATCGCCCATGGGGCTGATCACCCGCCCCAGTTGCGCATCCCCTACCGCCACGCCGAGGCTTTCACCGGTGGCGATGATCTGGGTGCGGGTCGACAGGCCTTCCATGGAACCGATAGGCGACAGGATCGCTTCGTCACCATCAAAGCCGATCACCTCGGCACTGAGGCTGCGGCCGCTGACCGGGTCGCGCAGGTGGCACAGCTCACCGATGCTCGCGCCGGCCACACTGGCCCGCAACAACACCCCGCGAATACTCAGCACGGTGCCCTGCATCGGACGCAAGCGCGCCTGGGACAGCCGCTCGGTCAGGCGCGGCAGCAAATGGTTGAGGTTCATGCCACGCCCTCTTCGGCGAAGGGCAATAGGCTGCGGCGCAAGGTCTGCAGTTGCGCCTCCAGCCCCAGCTCAACTGAACCCGCCGGGCTGCTCAGGCGGGCCTGGCCGGCGCTCAGTTGCGCGTCGGCCTCCACGGCGATGCCGTCCTTGAGGAGTTGTTGGCGCAAGGCATTCACTTCGGCGGGCGGCACCCACAAGGTCAAGGCCTGGCCCTGGCGAAACGCGCTCAGGGCCTGGCGCGTGCAACGCACCACGCGGTCGGTGTCGTCCAGCTCGCCGAGCACTTCACGCACGATGCCCAGGGCCAGGTCCGCCAGCGACGCTTCCAGCCCGGCGAGGTAATGCTGCACCTGGGCCTGGGTCTCCAGCAGCAACTGCGCGACCTGCTCTGCGCCTTCTTTGCGTGCACGTTCAAAACCTTCAGCGCGCGCGCTGTGCAGCCACTGGTCGCTGTCGGCCTTGATCTGCTCGGCGTGGTCCCTGGCGGCTTGCACAAAGGCAAAGCCATCGGTCCACAACGCCGCTTCTTCGGCGCGCAAAATCCGCGCGGCGGGACGGCTGGGTAATTCACTCATGGGCAAGCTCCTCGGCGAGCAACCGGGCGGCAACGGTCTGGACAATTTCCAGGTCGCGGGGCAAGCGCCCGCTATAACCTTTCGGCGCGACAAACCGCAGTTGCAGCCAGCCTTGCAACTCGGCGGGCTGGGCCTGCAGCCAGGCGGCGACACAGGTGAGGCCATCGCGGTCGATGGCGTCGATCAACTCGGCGGGCTCGCGCAGCAGGTCGGCCGCGCCGCCTAACTGGCGGTGCGCCAGGGCCAGGGCAAAGGCTGCCTGGCCGAGGCTTTCGCGCAGCTCATTGACCACTTCGCGGCGGATCTCCCGGCTCAGGGTGGAGGCATGCCAGATCGCGCCACACAGCCTCGGCAGCCGCTCGAATTGCGCCGGGTTCAGCAGCAACACCGGTAAATCGGCAGCCGGCGGGGTGACCAGATGCGCCAGCGGCGCCAATTGATAATGACTGGCCAGCAACTGCTCCAGCCGCGACCGAAACCGCGCCTGCCCGTGCAGGGCTTGCAGCACCTCGGCCGGCAGGCCTTCGCCGAAACACTCGCCCAGGCTCTGCTGGCGCACGAACTGCAACGGCTGGGCGATCAGGCCCTGCCAACGTTCAACCAGGCTCATTCACCCTCCTTGAGCACATACAACGCCTGGGACTGGCGGCGCGCCCATTGTTGACGGGCCAATACGCCGCACGCGCCAAGGGCGACCAGCAGCAAACCGCCGAACAACAACCGCGCCTGGCTGAGGTTGTCTTCCAGCAGCCACAAGCCCATGAAGCGCGCGAGTCGCGGTTGGGCCGGGTTCTGGCTGACGGACACCGCGGCCTTGATCGCCGTCACCGACACGCCCTCGTAGCTCAGGCCGGAAATGCCGTTGGCCACCAGGGTCTTGATCTGCGGGATCAGGGTGTTGATGTCGGTGCCCGGGTCGTAGCGCACCAGCACCGAGGCCGACGACGGTGAGATCACGCGCTTGAGCAGGTCATTGTCCGGCAGCACCACGTGCACCCGCGCCGAAACGATGCCGTCGATCTGCGACACCGAGTGGGACAGCTCTTCGCTCAAGGCGTAGATCATCTGCGCCCGTTCCTGCACCGGCGACGACACCAGGCCGTTGCCCTTGAACACCTCGCCCATGTTGGAAAAGCTCTGCTGCGGCAGCCCAGCGTTTTCCAGCAGGGTCATGGCTTCGGCGAAACGCTGTTCGTCGACCACCACTTTCAACTGGCCGTTGTCCTGCACCTTGCGCGTCGCGGGAATACCGTCGCGCAGCAACACGGCGACCATGGCGTTGGCGTCGCGCTCGCTGAGGTTGGTGTAGAGGTCCATGTCGCAGGCCTGCAAGAGGCTGGCGAGCAGGCCGATCAGCAGCAGGCGCAGGGCACGATTCGGGCTTGGCATGGCGTTATTGACCCTTGAGCAGCGTGTTGGCGGAACCGGAAATCTGCGTCGCACCGCGCACCACCATCTGGGTTTCGATGGAGTAGTCGAACATCTTGCCCAGTGAATGGACGATCTGGTCGACCTGCTGCTCGGCGACTTTCTTGCCCGGTTCTGCAGTGGAAGAGGCACCCGAGGTGCGGATGTCCGCAGCGGCCACTTGGGGTGGCGCCGACGGGTTATTGGTGAGCAAATCGGCGCGCTCGGAAAAGGTCCGGGAGCGGTCGATAAAACTGTTCAGGCGCTCCATCAGGCCCGAGCCGATCTGGTGGGGGCTCGCGCCTTCGGGCATGCCCTTGGCCGTATTGGCCATGTGCTCGAACAGATTCTGCGAGGCCCCGGCGGGCCCCGCGCCGGCGGACGGCGGCAAGGCCGTGGCGCCGGCTGCGAGACTGATGGTCATGGGTGCGCCCTACTCTTCGTCGTCATCGGACATGGCGTCATTCAGCATTTCCTGCGCCTTGGGCATGATGATGAATTGACCGCCGATGGTGACCGCCTGGGTGATCAGGGCATCGGTGAACTCGGCGTCGGTCATCTCCGGTTTGTCGGCGCTCTTGGCGTTATCCACCGCGGCGTTGAACTTGGCTTCAGGGCTGGCGCCACCGGGGGCGAGGTTGCTGTCTACGGCGGTTACGGACATGGTCATGCTCCTTTGCTGGGGTTGGGGTGAATCAAGGGGTTTCGGTGCTCACCTGGGCGCCGCGAAATACCCGCACGCCGTACTCGCGTGCCACAACGGGCGCGGCGGCCTTGGGTTGCAGGTGATCCACATGCTGCTGGACCAGCGCCAGGTATGGCGGCGGCCCGGAGACGAAGACTTCATCGCCCTCGGGGCCGTTGCGCATCGACAACTGCTGGCCGAAGACGTCGAGGTTGTTCAAATAAGCCTGCAACTGGTCCAGGTTCAGGGCGCTGGCCTTGAACAGCTTGGTGGTGATTTCGTCGCTGGCATTGAGGTACAGCAGGTTGCCGTCGAAGTACCAGGTCAGGCCGTTGGTGCTGCACAGCGTCTGCAGGAACTCCCCGGCGGTGGCGGCGCGCACGGTGCTGCGGGCCTTGCCGCGAACCTTGTCGGAGAGCACCAGCGGGATGTCGAGGTTGTGGCCGAACTCTTCGAGGGCGGCGCGCACGTCCTGGTCCACCAGCACGTAGGCGTAGGGTTTGGCGAACCATTCGGGCTCTTCGTCGGCGTGGGCGATCGAGGCGCCAAACAGCACCGACAGACATAGGAGCGCCATGGAAAATATGCTTACATGGCGTCCGCCTTCGCCCAACGAGTTGTGACGATGACCAAACACTTTTTGCTTGCCGGCAGCCTGCTGCTGGCCGCCTGTTCCAGCACCGCGCCGAGCGATACCGATCGCTCGGTAAAGCTGGCCAACGACCTGAACAAACGTGGCGACTACGCCAGCGCGGCGGCGCTGTATGAACGTGCGGCCCAGCAACCGGGTGCCGGCATCGACCTGTGGCTCAAACTCGGCCAGGCGCGGCTCGACGGCAACGATGCGGCCGGTGCCGAGCGCGCCTTCCAGCAGGCCCTCGGCCTTCAGGCCCACAACGCCGACGCCTTGTTGGGGTTGGGCACTGCGCAACTGCGCCTGGGCAAAACCCAGCGCGCCGTGACGGCCCTGGGACAAGCCGCCGAGGCCAGCCACTCGCCGGTCGCCTACACCCGGCTGGGCATTGCCCACGTGCTGAACGGCCAGGCGGTAACGGCACAAACCGCATTCGCCAAAAGCCTGAGCCTGCAACCCGACGACCTCGACAGCCGCTGCAACCTGGCCCTGGCCTACGCCCTGGGCGGCCAGGCCCAACAGGCTCTGGACACCATCGCCCCCGTCACCCAATCGCCCCGCGCGTTGCCACGGCATCAGCGCAATGAGTTGTTGGTGCTGGTGTTGGCGGGTTACGAACAACGAGTGGCCAGCTTGCCGCTGGACGACATTCCGGCCGCTGAGCGAGTACGGCTGGTTGCCGAAGCCAACCGCATCAAAGCCATCAGCGACCCGGTTGCACAGGCGCGGGAGTTGGGGCTGGTGGATACGCACTAAAGGGTAACCTTGCCGTTGCCGTTGCTGTTGCCGTTGCTGTTGCTGTTGCCGTTGCTGTTGCTCTGCTTCTGACGTTGCTTTTGATCTATCAGGCCCCGTCAACCACGATGGCCGCAAGCAGGCACGGTGTAGCGGGTAAACCGGCAAGGATGCCGGTTTAGCCGCGACGGGCCAGGGACGGGCCGTCGCGGCGGCCCGCGGAGACGGGTCTGATTGCGGGCATGCCGAGCCTGGGCGAGGCACCGAGTGGTGGGGCAAAGACCTTTTGGTTACTTTTGGGGCGTTTGCCAAAAGTGACCCGCTGTAAGAGCGGAACCCTAAGTGGCCGTTACCGCAGGAATGGATATGTACTCGGTCTGCTTCAAGAAACTCACCGACCGTTAGGCCGCCTTCGCGAGCAAGCCCGCTCCCACATTTGGATTGCGGTGTGACAGACAGATTTGCTGGGGCTGGAATACCGCTATCGCTGGCAAGCCAGCTCCCACATTTGGGTTGCGGTGTGACAGATAGATCTGCTGGGGCTGGAATACCGCTATCGCAGGCAAGCCAGCTCCCACATTTGGATGGCGGTGTGACAGATCGATCTGCTGGGGCTGGAATACCGCCATCGCTGGCAAGCCAGCTCCCACATTTGGATGGTGGTGTGACAGATAGATTTGCTGGGGCTGGAATACCGCCATCGCTGGCAAGCCAGCTCCTACATTTGGATGGTGGTGTGACAGACAGATTTGCTGGGGCTGGAATACCGCTATCGCTGGCAAGCCAGCTCCTACATTTGGATGGTGGTGTGACAGATAGATCTGCTGGGGCTGGAATACCGCTATCGCTGGCAAGCCAGCTCCTACATTTGGATGGTGGTGTGACAGATAGATCTGCTGGGGCTGGAATACCGCTATCGCTGGCAAGCCAGCTCCTACAGGGGGAATGTGCACGGGGAGTCATTGCTCACCTCCCGGTGCGCCAGCCTTGGCCTCTTGCTGAGCCTGCCGCCGCTGCAACTGCTCCCGGTCAAACCCCTCGATATACACCTGCGCCGCCCGCCCGACCGGCGCCGCCATCGCAGGCCCGGTGGCCCGCCCCTGAGTCAAATCCTGGCGCTGCTCCACCATCTGCATCAGATTCAGATTGTTGGCACAGCCCAACGGCAAGGTCGCCTTGAAATCCTCATCCAGCCCGATCTCATCCTTGGCCGGCGGCTGCTGGCACTGGCTCGGCAACCCGTCCGCCTGATACTGCGGCGAGTAATACACCGGCGCCAGATGCGTCTTGCAGCCCATCACCAGCAGGGGCAAACACATCAACAAACGCGAAACTTTCATGCCATGCCCCCTCATCAATTCATGTAAAAACCAAACGCCCCACCGCTGCGCGGCCCCGTTGCCGCAGCGGTCGCGGGCTGCGCGTCGAGCGGTGTGGCCAGGGTGCGACTGCGCACCGGCTCCACCAGGTACGGCGTGATCAAAATCACTAACTCGGTTTCGTTGCGCTGAAAACGCTTGGAGCGAAACAGGTTGCCCAGGATCGGCAAGTCGCCCAGCAACGGCAGCTTCTCGATGTCCTGGCTGCTCTCGCGCTGGAACAAGCCGGCAATCGCAAAGGTCTGCCCGCTGCCCACTTCCACCCGCGTATCGGCGCGGCGCACGCTGAACGACGGCACATGGAAATTGCCGAAATCCACCGTGCCGCCACTCACCACACTGCTGACCTCCGGGCGCACTTGCAGGGCGATCCGGCCGTTGGGCAGCAGCGTCGGGTTGAACAGCAGCGACACGCCGAAGGACTTGTATTCGATGCCCACCAGGTCCCGATTCACCGGCACCGGAATCGCCACTTCACCCCCCGCCAGAAAGCTCGCGGTTTGCCCGGTCATGGCGGTGATATTCGGCTCGGCCAGAATTTGCAGGATCCCGTTGGCCTGCAACGCGTCGAGCATGCCGTCGATATTGGTGTTGCCCGAGCCGCTGCCCGCTGCCGCCAGGCCACCAGCCGTGGCTGCTGCCAGCGGCCCGCCGGTAATCAGGCCGAAGGAGAAGGTGCCGTTGCTGAACATGGCGTTCCAGTTCACGCCGTAGTGCAGCAGTTCCGAGCGGGACACTTCAGCGAACCTGACGCGCAAATTGACCTGGGCCGCACCGGCATATTCCGTGGTGTTGACCGCACTCTGGAAACCCTGGCCCTGGGGGTTGAGCAACGCGTTCAAGTCCGTCGCTTCGCCCACCGAACGCACCGTGCCCTTGGCGATCAGGCGGTTGCCGGCACCGCTGATCTGCGCGCCATTGCCGGGGTGCAATTCCTGCATCGGCGCGGTCACCGCCTGGGTCGCGCTGCTGACGGCCAGGGTCAGGCTGGCGAGCTGTTTGCCGTCGCCGCCGAGGGCGATCAGGCTGGTATTGCCCGGGGCCTTGCCGAAGATATAAATCACCCCCGGCGACACCACTTGCAGGTCGGCAATCCCCGGTTCGGCCACCAGCACCGACTCCACGGGCGCCACAAAATGCAGGATCCGCCCTTCACCGGAGGCCAGGCTGATAGAGCCCTGGGCACCGTTGGCGATGTCCTGGGCATTGCAAAAAAACGAGGTCAACGTCAGCAACAACAGACAAAAACGGATCATGAGGCAGACGCCAGGGAAGTGACGGAAGCCGCGGCAGGTGCACGGCGGTTGGAGATATCGGTAAGGCTGATGGTCACCAGCGCTTGCAGGTTGTATTCAGTGGCCAACTCGCGAAACGACAACACCGCCAGCTCGAGTTCGCCGCGCAGCACCAGGCGACGCAGGCTGCGGCGCAATTCCGGGTGCACCAGCAATACCGCACTGTTGGCCTCGGTGGTTTTGTCGCAGGCCTGGCGCAGTTGGGCGAGCAAGGCGCGGTTGATCTCTTCAGGGATCACTTCACGGCTGGGTTCCTGGCGACGCAGGGACGCACGCAACTGGTCTTCCAGACCGGGCGCCAATACCAACGCGCCAATCACCCGATTGCGGTCGGCGTACTGGTGGCTGATCTGCCTCGCCAACGCAGCGCGCAGGTGTTCGGCCAGGCGGCCGGCATCGGTTTCCCGGGCGCCCCACTCCACCATGGCTTCGAGCAAGGCCCGTTGATTACGGATCGATACGCCTTCGCCCACCAGCAAGCGCAGGGTTTCGGCCACCCGCTGCAACGGCACCAGGCGCAAGGCTTCCTTGACCAGTTCGCCGTACGTGGCTTCGGTGCGTTCGAGCAGCAGGCGGGTTTCCTGGATCCCCAAAAAGTCTGCAGCGTAGCGGCGCAGGCTGCGCTCCAGCACGCCGCGCAGCACCTCGTCCGGCAGCAGGAAGCCGATGCCGGCGTTGCGCAACACGTCTTCGTGCTGGCGTTCGATCCAGTGCGCAGCGCGACCGTTGAGCGGTGAATCGGCGTGCAGCGTGGTGATGTCCAACAGTTGCACGTGCACCGGATCGTCCTGCAACAGCAGGCAGTTGACCGGCATCTCGCCTTCACTCACCGGCACGCCTTCCAGGGACACCCGGAAGCTGCCCGGCGTGGCCTTGGCGTCCATGTGCACGCCCGGCACCGGCACGTCGACGCCGAGGTCGCTGCGGATGTCGTGACACAGCGCCTCAATGCGCTGGGTCAGCAACTGGCGTGGCGCGCTGAGGGCCAGGGCGCTGCCGAGGGTCAGCAGCACGCGGGTGTCGGGCGCCACGCCGTAGTCCTGCTCGGGCTGCACTTCGACCACCGGCTCCAGCGTCTCGATCAGGGCTTCAGGCTCTACCTGATGTTCACGGGTATGTCGGCGGTACATCACGAACGCCGCGCCGCCGAATACCAGCGACAACCCGAGGAACACCCAGGTCGGAAAGCCCGGGATCACACTGACGCCGACCATGATCAACGCGGTCAAACCGAGGGCCCGGTAGCTGGCGCCCAGCTGCTTGAGAATCTCGCTGCCGAGGTCGCCCGCCTCGCCGTCGCTGTTGACCCGCGTGACCACGGTACCCGCCGCCACGGAGATCAACAGCGCCGGGATCTGCGCGATCAAACCGTCACCCACGGTCAGCAGCGAATAGGTGTGCACCGCCGCACCGAAGGCCATGTCGCGCTCGATCATGCCGATCAACATGCCGCCCAGCAGGTTGACCGCGAGGATCACCAACCCGGCAATCGCATCGCCTTTGACGAACTTCATCGCCCCGTCCATCGCGCCGAACATCTGGCTTTCACGCTCCAGGCGCGAACGCCGGCGGCGGGCTTCGGCCTGGTCGATATCGCCGTTGCGCAGGTCGTTGTCGATGCTCATCTGTTTGCCGGGCATCGCATCCAGGGTGAAGCGCGCCGCCACTTCCGCGACCCGCTCGGCACCCTTGGTGATCACCACAAACTGCGCCACGGTGATGATCAGGAACACCACCATGCCCACCACCACCTGGCCGGCAATCACGAAGTCACCGAAGGCCTTGACGATATGCCCGGCGTCGCCGTGCAACAGAATCAAGCGAGTGGTGGTGATGGACAGCGACAGGCGAAACAGGGTGCTGAGCAAAATCAGCGGCGGCAGCGCGGAGAATTCCACCGAGTGGCCGATGTAGAAGGCGACGATCAGGATCAGGATGCTCAGGGCGATGTTCAGGCCGATCAGCATGTCCACCAGGTAGGTGGGCAGCGGGATGATCATCATCACGATCGCCATCAGCATGAACGCGACGATGATCACGTCGGTGCGCTGGGCGGCCATGCGCGCGATGCCGTTCAGGCGATTGAGCAGGTTCATGGCGTCACTCTCCGTGCAGCCAGGTAGCGTTTGAAGCACTGGCGCGCTTCGTCCTTGCGTTCGCCGTACCACAGCGCGCGGGCGCGCAGCAGCAACAGGCTGGCGGACTCGCCTTCCAGCGCCACCAGGCGGTCCAGGGCCGACAGTGCGCGGGTGGCGTCACCGCTGTCGGTGAACGCCAGCACCAGCGAGCGCAGCAGCAGGCCGTCGTTGGGCGCCACGCTCACGGCAATCAGCAGCATCACCAGGGCGCGCTGGGACTGGCCGTTGCGCCGGTACAGCTCGCCGATGCCCTTGAGCAATTGCACCGCGTCGTCGTTATCCCGGGGCATCAGGCCTGGACCTCCGAGCGCTGTTGTTCGAGGGTGCGGCGCATCTCGATTTCCTCGCTGATCAAGTCGTGGGCCAGTGCCTTGATTTCCGGCTCGGCGTCGAGGTTCGGCAACAGGTGCTGCATCACGTGTTCCAGCAGCTCCAGGGAACGGGCGCTGCCAAACAGCAGCGAGTCGACACCGGCAGCGCTGGTGAGCTCTTCCAGGTCGCTGCGCAGGGAGCGCCGGGACTGGACCTTGCGGGTTTTCAGCACCGCTTCAAAAGCAGTGGCCTGGCGCGAGTTGACCGGGCGAATCGCCTCGACCGGCGCGCTGCGCACCTCACTGGGAATCAACGGACGGGGTTCGACTTTCATCCCGGGGCCTTAGCTGAAAAAAGCAGCGTCATAGGGTGAAGGTGAAGCGTTCTTCGCCACGGGCGAGGATCACCTGATTGTTCTCGATGCGTTCCAGCACCCAGTTGTCTGCCAGGGCCGCGCCGGGGTACAGGCGCTTGCCGCTGTCGTTGATCACATAGGGATTGGCGCCGAACCACACCGCTTGAAAGCGCACCCGTGGCCGGGCTGCATCCGCGCGCACCGCGACCCGCGGGTTGAGCACGATCTGCTGGCCGTAACGCTGGTCGAACGCTTGTTGCAGGGCGACCCACTGGGGCTTTTGCGCCCGCTCGAAGGAGCCGGTGGCGTTGAGTTGGCCGTCGATGTCGTTGACCTTGACGGCGTCCAGGTGGGCGGCCTGCAATTGCCCTTCGAACCAGGCCCTGGCTTCGGCGCGAGAAGGCCTGGCCGCAGCTTTTTCGGCGACCGGCCTTGCGGTTTGCGCTTGAGGCGGATCGTTGCGAAAAGCCAGTGCGCCGGCGCACACAAACAGCAAGGCCGTGGCGATGATCCAGGGCGTGAAGGTACGCGTCACCGCAGGCGGTTTTTCAGCGCTGCCCGGCAGCGCCAGGCTCACACCCGCCGTGCCGATGCGCAGTTGCAGCGGCAGCCGCGCGCGATGGCCGCTGCCTTGGGGAATGCGGATATCACCGGCAGTGCCAGTGATCAGTACCTCGCCGCCGAGGGCTTCGACGGCCACCTGGGCACCGTCAAAACGCAGGCGCAGGTGCAACTCGGCGATCCCGGGGTCGCTGAGCTGAAGGTCGGCGGCCAGTGCGGCGCCAAGGGTGTAGACCGGCTGATCGAGCATCAGGGAACTGCCCTGGTGCAAACCGTGGGTCACAAGCAGGGTCGGCGCGCCGTTCACGGCGGGCAGGCCCAGGGAAATCAAGGCTGTCATGGTTGGGTTTGCCCCCTTGAGAATCACAGGCCGCAACGGCACCTGTGCCGATCAACAACGGTGCAACGGGGTGAGGCAGGACGAGGCAGGTATGCGGGCAGCGCCGGCGCTGCCCGCATGGCGAATCAGTTCTGCGGACGCTGTTTGGTGGCGTCGAGCTCTGCTTTTTTCGCGGTGCTGATCTCGGTGATCTTGGCCGACTTCTCAATGGCCATGTTGAAAGTTGCTTCCATCTTCGCGATAGCGTCGTCGGCGCCGCCTGCACTTACTGGTGGAGTAGTAGCCATGTTCAATCTCCTTGCATCGATAGGGAAGTTAAGCGGTATGCAAACCGAACCGAACTCCCCGCGTCAGACAGTGAGTTGGCAATGCAGCCGTCGGTTTGCATGGGAACCATACTACTCACGAATAAAACGCCTTCGCTGTGAAAGCTTGTGAAACGTTGACGGCACGCGCTGTGAAAAATCCGGCTCAACGTGCCGTTGAGCAAATCTCATCGCCACGCCGGCGTGGAACTTTTATTGAAAAACCGATACACGCCAAAACCCAATGATTACGGGGCTTTCGCCATCTAAAATGAACATTCTTGAACACTTCGATGCCGCCAGATTCCACGTAAAACCGTTGATCGCCCATTATTATTCGGAAAATAAGCCGACAACTTCACACTTTTAACTAATAGCCATTTGCCCAACTTCGCAGATATTGCCATTTGTAACAAAACCGACTTGATCATCGCGTTTGATAGCTCGGCGCGGGCCTGCTCAATACACTTCGCAACTTTCGCCCGCCCAAGTTAGTGCACTTGCACTAAATATCGACTTATATAAAACAACTTCCAGGTGATCTATGACTGCGATCCCGAATGGCCTTGATCCTGCCGATAACAAGGGCCCGGATGGCTCCCGGAGCACGTTTGAAAAAGCCCTGTTCACCGCTGTCGACAAGCCAGTATTCGACCCCTCGAAAATCCGTGGTCCGTCCATCCCGCTGCCTTATCAGAACGTCCAGGCACCGGTGAACAACAGCATCACCTACACCCCGCTGGGCAGCGACAAGCCGGTGACCCTCAAGCAGATCGACAACCCCAGGCTGTTTGAGCAATTGGTCAACCAGTACAACACCCAGCAAAGCGATGCGACCCTTGAAAAGAACCTGGCCGACAGCAAAAGCGCCGGCTACAAGGAAGCCGACGCCAGCACCGTGGCGCCGGGGCTGGACAACTACAAGGCGATTGGCAGCACCACCGAATTGGGTCCGGGGCTGATCCGCTACGAGACCAGCGCCGGCGACAAAATCGTGGTCAGCCAGAAGGAGACGCCTGCGCTGTTTGCCCAGGTCAGCGGCGACTCGGCCAAGCTGTTCGCGATCAACGCCAGCCAGGCCGATGGCTACCGCCTGGCCGGCCCCACCGAAACCATGGACCCGGCGGCGAACATCGGCCCGCCCGAAGAGGTCGGGCCAGGCTTGATTCGCTACACCACCGCCTCCGGCGACAAGGTGATCGTGTCCCAGGACATCACCCCGGCGCTGTACGACCAGGTGGCCAAACTGTATGCCGGCAGTACCGGTGCGGCGGGCGCCTCGGACACCTCCTGGATCGACACCTCGTCGTTCGGCGTGTCGGGCGCCAAGGACTGGGACACCATCACCGGCAACACCAGCGGCACGCCGACCAAGGAAGAACTGGACCTGAACCGCCCCAAGGCGGCTGCCCAATTGCTCTCGCAAAACTGGGACGCCTGGGGCCTGCACGGCGCACCGATCGACTTCGCCAACCCACCCACCACCCTGCCGCCGGAAGCCCAGGCGGTGCTCAAGTACGTGGCCAGCAGCCCGAGCCTGATGGCCGCGCTGGACACCGGCGGGCGCGGCAAGGCCGACAACGTCATTACCCATTCGGATGTCGACCACTTCATCGACAACGCCGGCAAGGACCTCGGCGCCGCGTCGAAATCCTATGGCAGTTTCCTCGGCAGCCACCCGGGCGACCTGGCCAAGGCCAACGCCAAGTCGGCGGCGATCCTGATGGCCAACGAGAGCCTGGCCGCCGGCGCCGGTTCGGCGATGCGCCCCGGTGACGCCAACCAGCGCAGCAATGACGGCATGCTGCGCAGCGACAACCTCGCAGCGTTGGGCAGCGATTCGGCCCTGAGCACCGAGCTGACCGGCGCGGCGGCGATGTGGTCGAAACCCGGGATGTTCCACGCCCTGGAAACCGGCGGCGACAACCCGGCCACCGGCAAGTCGGACGGCATCGGCACTCGCGACAACATCGGCGCCTGGCTGGAAAAACAGGCGCCGAAAACCGACAGCGACACCCTGACCTTCCTCGACGGCGCCGCCACCCGTGACGCCGTGGCCGGTGTCGACACCTCGGGCCTGACCGCCGACATCCTGGCCAACCCGCAGAACTACAGCGGCGAGCAAAAAGCCGCGGTGCTGGTGCAACTGACCGATGCACAAACCCGCCTGCTGGTGAGCGATTACGTGCCCCACGCCGGCCTGATGGACAAGTACACCTCGCCCAACTACGGCCTCAACCCCAACGAAGACAAGATCAAGGCACAGCTGCAAAGCGGCATCGAAACCCTCTCGGCCGACCCGGATGTGCAAGGCTTCCTGCAAAACAATCGCGGCCCGGCCCTGGCCGACATCGTCGACAGCAACCCGACGATGAAAGTCGCGATGCAGAACTACTACACCAACGATATCGAGACCGGCAAAAACCTCACCGACAACCTGAATGCCAAGGACCAGAACGGCAAGCAGATCGACATGGGCATGGGCCTGCAAAACGCCGCCAACGATACGACCATCGCCAACCTGGCGCTGGGGGGCAACGGCCATGTGGACCTGACCGGCATCGCGGACAAGGCCGGGCAAAGCGACAACATCCAGCAGTACTACAAGAACGAATTGGTGACCGGCAAAGCCTTCACCGACGCGGTGGCCGGCGGCATGGACCCGACCGTGGCGGCCAGCAGCTTCGCCGCCAGCACCGCCTCGGCCCAGGCCTTCCTTGGCGACAAAGCTTCGGCGGATGACGCGGCCACCTTGCAGGTGAATTTCAACGAAGCCCTCGGCGATGCGCTGCTTGGCGGCGCGACCACCGACACCCTGAACATCACCCTGGGGGACGGCAAGGGCAACTTCGACGAAGCCAAGGTGACCGCCGCGATCAACGACGCCCAGCAGAAAGACCCCGAGATGTTCGTCACCTCCGACGGCGGCAAGATCGACCCGGCGCAGGTGGTGTCGATGCTGCGGTCGGTGTGGGACATCGGGCGCCAGGGCGACAAAATTGCCGACGCGCTGCCCAAGGCCATCGAAGGCATGAAGTTCGGCGACGTCAGCCCGGCGTTCAAGCAAGGCCTGTTGCACATCGGCAGTGCGGTGCTGATGAGCGGCGTGCTGATGGCGCGATCGGCCAGCGGCAGCAACACGCCGGTGGCGGACGCCAACCGGGTGTCCGCCGGGCTGCAATTTGCCGGGCTGTTGATGGAAGGCGGCACCAAGTACGCCAAGGAAGCAGGCTACGGCATCACCTGGGTCAACCGTCCGGACGGCGGCACCATTGGGGATTTCCCCGGCAAGGTGCCGGTGGGCAAGGGTCCGCTCAGCCCGCAGCAAATCGCCAACCTCGGCGCGGCCGGCAAGATCATCGGCTCGGCGGGCGGGATCATCGGCGGCGTGATCGGGGTGATTGGCGGTGTCGATTCGTTGAAAAAAGGGGATTACCTGACCGGCAGTTTCTCCGTCGCCACCGGCGTGCTCGGCACGGGTGCGGCGGTGGCCGGCCTGGTGGAAGCCGGCGCCGGGTTATACGGCGCCACGGAAATCGGTGCGGTGGCCGGGACCATCAGCGGCATCCTCGGCGGCGCCACGGCTATTCTCGGCGGCATCGGCAGCGCCTTCCTGCCCTTCGCCCTGGCCGACGCCCATGGCAAGGCGCAGGACGCGTTCTACGGCCAGCTGGCGCCAGTGCTCAAGCAATACGGCTTGACCGGCGGCCCGACAGAACCCGGGGACTATCCGGACGACCCGATCCCAGCGATCAACACCTGACCCTCCCTTGCAGCCCTGCGCGAAAGGGAGCCGCGCGGGGCTGTGTCTTGAACACGCACAAAGGTTAATCACATGACGTATTCACAACGCAGCCACCTTGAAGACAGCGCTTTTGAAATTCACTTTGGTCCTTATCGACTGCTGCCCAGACGTCATCTGCTGCTGAAAAACGGTGAACCGGTGAGCCTGGGCAACCGCGCCCTGACCTTGCTGATCGCCCTCGCCTCGCGGCCTGGAGAACTGCTGGAGAAAACCCAGTTGCTGGACATCGCCTGGCCACGGCTGGTGGTGGAGGAATGCAACCTGCGGGCGCAGATCAAGGCGATCCGCCGGGCGTTGGGGGACGATGACTCGGTCTATATCGCGACGGCGACGGGCCAGGGTTATCGGTTTGTCGCACCGACCTGGGTGGAGCGCGAGGCGCTGAAAAAACCGGTGGTGCTGGGGGTTTATAGCTGTCGCCGCTGTGTGGGCAGTGAGGCGAAGCCGGTGCACAGCGTGCGGCAGGAAAGGCTTAACAGCTGAGCCGTGGTGATTATTCCGTTGGAAAAATATGTTTTTTCCAGCGGAATTATTTGGCCGGGCTGGTCGTTGTGTTTCCCGAGACTGCTCACTTTTATCAACTTTTCGGGAAACTTCTCATGAATCGTATTCATTGGCTCAGCCTGGCCAGCCTCCTCGTCATTGGCACCGCTCAGGCGGCGACCCTGCAAGTTCCGGTCAACCTTGTCAGTGCCGATGGCGCGCCGCAGCCTGTTGGTACGGTGACCATCAGTGAGTCGGCGTACGGGCTGATTTTCACCCCTGACTTGAAGTCCCTGCCGATGGGGGTGCATGGGTTTCATATCCATGAGAACGGCAGCTGTGAGGCGGGTGTGAAGGATGGCGTGAAGGTGGCGGCGCTGGCCGCCGGTGGGCATTTTGACCCGCAGAAAACGGGCAAGCATTTGGGGCCGTATGCCGAGGGGCATCTGGGGGATTTGCCGGCGCTGTATGTGAATATGGACGGGACTTCGACTAACCCGGTGTTGGCGCCGCGGTTGAAGACCATTGCGCAGATCAAGGGCCGGGCGTTGATGATTCATGCCGGGGGGGATAACCACTCCGACATGCCCAAGCCTTTGGGTGGTGGGGGTGAGCGATTGGTGTGTGGGGTGATCTGAGTTGGCGGGGGGCATATCCGTTATTTTGGTTGTGGCTGATATGGGTTCCGCTTTTACAGCGGGTCACTTTTGAAAGGAGCCGGAATGCCGGCCCAGCCAAAAGTAACCAAAAGGCTCTTGCCCCACCACTCGGCACCTCGCCTAGGCTCGGTGTGCCCGCACTCCGGCATTACTACGCGGGCCGCCGCGACGGGGCGTCCCTGCCCCGTCGCGGCTAAACCGGCGTCCTGCCGGTTTACCCGCTCCGTACTACCTGCGTTCGGCCAGCGTGGTTTAACGGGGCGCCTAAGATCAAGATCAAAAGCAGATCAACAGCACAGCGGCCTACAGGCCGGCTTGAGTGGTGTGGAGCAAAGGCAAGATCAAAATCTAGAGCGGGCACGGTCAAATGTGGGAGCTGGCTTGCCTGCGATGGCATCGCCTCGGTGTACCTGAGAGACCGAGTCGTCTGCATCGCAGGCAAGCCAGCTCCCACAGAAAAGCAGAGCTGCATCAGTTTCAGATTTGGCTTTTGATCTGGCTTCTACCACTCAAGCCGGCCTGTAGGCCGCTGTGCTCTTGCTTTTGATCTTGATCTGGCTCTGACTGCCCCAATAAGCCCGAGGCCGAACGCAGGGGGTGCGGAGCGGGTAAACCGGCAGGACGCCGGTTTAGCCGCGCTGGGCCAAGGATGGCCCATCGCGGCGGCCCGCGGAGCATCGCCGGAGTGAGGGAACACCGAGCCTAGGCGAGGTGCCGACAGGCGGGGCAGAGCCCTTTGCTTACTTTGGGGCTCTTCCAAAGTGAGTCGCTGTAAGAGCGAAACCATAAGCCGCCGTTACCTAAATAACGGATATGTACTCACCCTGAAAAAACCAAACTCAAATCCAACCGCCCTTCAAGCACCGGCGGACACCAGTAGTACCCCCCAGTCAACGGCGTGCTGATGCGATACAACCCATCAACAATCCCATCCTCCAGCCCACTCATCCGCCGCAACTGCGCTTCAAACGCATCAAACGAATGCCCAAACGCCAGGAACATCAACCCCGCCTGCCCATTCTCGGCCCAAGGCATCGACCGACGCACCACAAACGCCTCAGGGGTAAAACTCTCCTGAGCCGTACGCTTGGTGTGCGCCGACTCCGGCGCATCCTCCAGCTCCTCGTTATCACCATGGCGGCGACCGATGATGTGATCCCGCTCCAGGGCCGGCAAGGCCGCAAACCCATCCAGATCATGCTGCCACTGCTGGATCGCCGCAAAGCTCGCCCCACCCTCCGCCACCGCCGCCTCAACCGCCGCATCGTCATGGGGATTCTCAGTGCCATCCTCATAATCGGTCAGGTCAAACCCGGTCTTGTAGCGAAAACCCTCGGTCATCTGAACCAAGGCAAACCCCGGCGCCAGGGCCTTCTCAAACGCGCGGCTGCGCAACAGCAACTCACCGCGATCCACACCATGCAGCCAGACCCACAACGCCTGCTGGGTCGACGGATTCTCCGCCCCCGGCCCGCTCACGTGAGGGAACGCCCGCAACCCGTCAACCCGGGCGCCAAGGGCATTGACCAGCGGCTCACCGAAACCCACCACTGCATTCGCGTCTGCCAACTGCACCAGCGCATCCAGTGCGGCAGGTACAGCCTCCAGGGACTCAATGGCAAAAAACAGATGGCGTGCCTGCAACGGCACCGGTGCGGCAAGAATGCCCGGCTGGTACTGACTCATGTGAACTCCTTCAAGAAAGCCGCGCAGTTTAACCGGCCAGTGCCGGGTTGTGCTCAAGGTTTTCCAGGGTTCGCGGGTCGAGGTTCAGTTGCGCCTTGAGTTGCGCCCAGCCTTTGGGCGTGACCAGCACCGCGCGGGAGTTTTTCGAGCGGCGCAGCCAGTCGGCCTCGCACAGAGCATTCAGCAGGTGTACGCCCAACGGCCCGGCCAGGTGATGAGTGCGCTCGGTCCAGTCCAGGCACTGTTGCGCCGCCACTGGTGAGCCTGGGCAGCCTGGTCGCCGGCCGACTGGTCAGGGTTTGGGGCAGTGAACGCCTGATCGGTGTGGCGCTGTTCGGCGGCCTGTTGGCGGGCCATATCTGGACGTAATGCGTCTAGCCCTTGCCACACGGGCGGTTGATGGGTGAATCTCTAGTCACGTTTTGCAACCACTCCAGGGGTAGCGACATGACCACCGACAACCTGCTCGCCCAGCTGTTTCCCACTGCCGCCGAGATTCCCGAGCAATTCCGCCTCGCAGCGCCCATTGAACAACGTGATTACCTGGTAGGCGGCCAGTTGCATGTGTGGCACGGCCCCTTGGCCGAGGTACGCAGCCCGGTGCAATTGCGCGGCGCCGACGGTGACACGCCGGTGATCATCGGCAGCACCCCGCTGCTGGACGCCGACACTGCCCTGACGGCCCTCGACGCCGCCGTGGCCGCTTACGACCGTGGCCAGGGCGCCTGGCCGACCATGCGCGTGGTAGATCGCATCCAGCACGTCGAGGCCTTTTTGCGGCGCATGCGTGAACAGCGCGACGCGGTGGTGAAGCTGTTGATGTGGGAGATCGGCAAGAACCTCAAGGACTCGCAGAAAGAATTCGACCGCACCTGCGACTACATCACCGACACCATCAACGCCCTCAAGGAACTCGATCGCCGCTCCAGCCGCTTCGAGCTGGAACAGGACACCCTCGGGCAAATCCGCCGCGTACCGCTGGGCGTGGCGCTGTGCATGGGCCCTTACAACTACCCGCTGAACGAGACCTTCACCACGCTGATCCCGGCGCTGATCATGGGCAACACCGTGGTATTCAAGCCGGCCAAGCTCGGCGTATTGCTGATTCGCCCGTTGCTGGAGGCATTTCGCGACAGCTTCCCCGCCGGCGTGATCAACGTGATCTACGGCAGCGGCCGCGAGACCGTCAGCGCGCTGATGGCCAGCGGCAAGATCGATATCTTTGCGTTTATCGGCACCAACAAGGCCGCCAGCGATTTGAAGAAGCTGCACCCAAAACCGCACCGTCTACGTGCGGCGCTGGGCCTGGACGCGAAGAACCCCGGGATCGTGCTGCCACAGGTCGACCTGGACAATGCAGTCAGCGAAGCGGTGACCGGCTCCCTGTCGTTCAACGGCCAGCGTTGTACCGCACTGAAGATCCTGTTTGTGCACGAGGATGTGGTCGACAGTTTTATCGAGAAATTCAACCACAAGCTGGCCACCCTCAAGCCTGGCATGCCCTGGGAAGACGGTGTGTCGCTGACGCCGCTGCCCGAGCAAGGCAAGGTTGATTACCTCGGTGGCCTGGTGACCGACGCCCTGGCCCATGGCGCCAAGGTGGTGAACGAGAATGGCGGCGCCAGCCGTGGCTCGTTCTTCTATCCGGCGGTGCTGTACCCGGTGAACCCGCAGATGCGCGTGTACCACGAAGAGCAATTCGGCCCGGTGGTGCCGATCGTGCCTTACCGCGACCTGGAGACAGTGATCGACTACGTGCTGGAGTCGGACTTCGGCCAGCAACTGAGCATCTTCGGCACCAGCCCGGGTGAAGTCGGACGGCTGGTGGACGCGTTCGCCAACCAGGTGGGCCGGATCAATATCAACGCCCAGTGCCAGCGCGGGCCGGACAGCTTCCCGTTCAACGGGCGCAAGAACTCGGCCGAGGGCACGCTGTCGGTACATGACGCGTTGCGGGTGTTTTCGATCCGTACCCTGGTGGCGACCAAGTTCCAGGCGAGCAACAAGGAACTGGTGAGCGACATTTTGCAGGAGCGTACGTCGAGCTTTTTGACCACTGACTATATTTTCTAAACCCTGAAATAGGTCGCCGAACGCCTGTAGGAGCTGGCTTGCCTGCGATGACGGACTCACCTCCAACAGTGATGTTGGCTATGACACCGCTATCGCAGGCAAGCCAGCTCCCACCCTGAGTCGACGGCGCCTGTTCGACCGAGGCCACCTTGAGACCGTTTTCATTGCACTTGCCCCTGTTCGCCCGCCGCTTGCTGCGTCCGCTATTGGACCCGTACCGGCGCTACCGTCATGCCAAGTTGATCCACGCGGTACGCGTTTCTATTGGGTTGCTCGCCACCATTCTGCTCACCACCGGCATCAACCTGCCCCACGGTGAGTGGGCCTCGGTGACGATGCTGATCGTGATCGGCGGTTTGCAGCACCACGGCAATATCGGCAAGAAAGCCGTCGAACGCGCCTACGGTACGTTGATCGGGGCCAGCGTCGGCTTGCTGCTGGTGGTGCAGGAGACGTACCTGGGCCAGCCGCTGTTGACCTATTTGCTGATGTCGGTGGTGTGCGGGTTCTTTTCCTATCACGCCATCGGCAAGGGCGGGTACATCGCACTGCTGTCGGCGATCACCGTGTTTATCGTCGCCGGCCATGGTGACAACCCGCTGTCGGATGGATTGTGGCGCACGGTGGACATCCTGATCGGCATCGTCCTGGCCCTGGCGTTTTCCTTCGCCCTGCCGCTGTATGCGGTGTATTCCTGGCGCTACAACCTGGCCAGTGCCTTGCGCGATTGCGCGGCGATTTACAGCCGGATCATCAGCGGCCAGTCGGTGACCGATGATGAACACCTCAAGCTGCTCAATCGGCTTAACGCCGCCATGCTGCAACTGCGTTCGCTGATGCCGTCGGTGTCCAAGGAAGTGCGGATTTCCATGACCGAGCTGGACATCATCCAGCGGCACCTGCGCATGTGCATCAGCACCCTGGAGATCCTCGGCAACACCCGGCCCGATCCACGGGACAAGGAGGCTCTGGCACGGATGCAGGTGGCGTTGAAGAGCGAGCATCGACAGATACGGGTGCAGTTGATCGGCATGGCGCGGGCCTTGAAGTCTGGAGTGACCGAACGGCTGGAGCGGCCGAGCAATATGACGCCCCACGAGCAGACCTTTGAAGTGCCGGTGGTCAACGCGCTGGACGGTTACCGTTTGTTGACCCTGCAACTGGCCGCCAACATTGATGACATGCGCCAGCGCCTGGCCAAGACTGCCAGCCACTGGAAAATCTGATCAGCCCCGGTGCAGCGCCTGCACAAGCAGTTGCTGCAACGCCTGTAGCCGGGGCTCGGGGCTGTCCTCGGCGAAGCGCAATACATTGGCCACTTCAGGCAGCGCCATCTGCTGCTCGAAAGGCCGATGCACCGCCACCCGCTTGTCGAGGTGGTCGCTGCTGAGCAGGCCGACGCCCAGCCCGGCAGCGATGGCCGAGACCACACCCTCCACCGAACCACACTCCACCGCCACCTGCCAGGGAATGCCCAAGGCACTCAGGCGTTCCTGGGCCAGTTGCCGGTAAAAACAGCCAGGCCCGAACGTGATCAGCCGCACGCAGTCATCCGGTGCGTGTTGCCAGCCGGGCCGGGTGCACCAATGCACGTTCTCGCTCCACAACAACTGGTCACGCGCTTCGACGCGGTGGGTGAAATCCTGGTGCAGCGCCAGGTCCAGCTCGCGGTCCACCAGGGCCTGGCGCAGTACGTGACTCTGTTCCACCACGATCCGCACATCCAGCTGGCGATGCTGTCGGGAGAACTGGCCCAGCAGGTTCGACAGCTCGGCCATCGGCACCTGCTCGGTGGCGCCCAGGCGGATGGTGCCGTGCAGTTGCACTGGATTGAAATGCGCCAGTGCAGCGTCGTGGGCCTCAAGGATGCGCCGGGCGTGGATCAGCAATTGCGCGCCATCGTCGCTGGCCACCAGGCGCTGGCCGTCGCGCTGGATCAACGGTCGCTCCAGCTGTTTCTCCAGGCGCTTGATCTTCCAGCTGACCGCCGACTGGCTGAGGTTAAGGCGCTCGGCCGCCCGGGTGACACTGCCGGTTTCCACCACGGTTTGCAGGGCCCGCAACACATCGATGGGCAGTCGCTGGTTCATGATCGAGACCTATGACAAAAACAGGATTAGCAGAGAGTAAGTTGTCATCGGTGTCATGGCCAGCAGCACTTTAGGGTAAAGCCTTCATCACCGCGAGGATTTGCCATGACTGCCCTGCTGAACGAAGTCGCCTTGATCAACGGTTGGCGCATTGCCACAGGCCGCCATGGCGATGGGCTGCCCGTGCTGTTGCTGCACGGTACACCCGCCCACTCCATCATCTGGCGTAATGTGGTGCCGCGCCTGACGGCCGCCGGAATGCAGGTGCACCTGTTTGACCTGTTGGGTTTTGGCGCTTCGGAGCGCCCGCACCACGCGGACACTTCCGTCGCGGCGCAAAGCCAGCTGATCGGTGAATTACTCGACCACTGGGAGCTTGAGGGCGTGCACCTGGTCGGCCATGACATTGGTGGCGTCATCGCGTTGCTGTTTGCCCTGGAGCATCCACAACGGGTGCGTTCGTTGACGATCGCCGACGCGCCCAGCTATGACTCGTGGCCATCTCCCACCTGGCGCGGGATTCACCAGCGGTTCAGCGACCATGCGCGCATGGCACCTGACGAACACCGGGCACTGATGATCCGCCAACTGGCCATGGCCGTGTACGACAAACGCGTGATGCAAGGTGAGTTGCTGGAGGCGTACCTGGCGCCGATCAGCGGCGTGGTCGGCCAGCCGGCGTTCTACCAGCATCAGGTGGCGCATTACGATTCACGGTACACCGCCGATTTTGCCGAGCGCCTGCCGGGCATGGCGTTGCCAGTGCAAATTCTGTGGGGCGCCGAAGATGAATGGCAGCCGCTGGAGTATGCGCACCGCCTGCAAAGCGACATTCCTGGGGCGGTGCTGCAGGTGCTGGATAACGCGGGACATTTTCTGATGGAGGACACGCCGGCACGGGTGAGCGAGTACCTTGTCGACTTTATTCGCCGGGCTGAGCGTCTACGCTGATGGCCATTTGACGGGATCATACAAGTCAATAACTTCACACTTTCTCTTACATATTTTTCACGTTTTATTCACATCCGGCCCCGTAGTGTGAAGCCTCATCCGTTACAAATGCTGCACTTAAAAACCCGCCGCCCCAGCGGGTTTTTTTTGCCTGGGATTTGAGTTTTTACAAGGTTGTTTGATCGGCCTGGTCGAGGCTAACCGGCTCATTGAGAGCCGGTCTTGATGGTTCAGCGAGCCACCTTGTTGACAGGCGACGCCGCTTGCTCACGGATGGCACGCTGAGTATCCAGCACCCGCGCCAGGGCCGTTTCGGCTTCCGGGCTTTGCTGTGGCACGCGAATCGCCGCGGACACCAGGGTAATCAGCTTGGCCATCACCTCGGCATCCGTCGCCGGCCGTCCCAGGCTCATGGAGTTCATCAGCAAGCGCAGCTCGGTGCCGGCCATCACCCCGGAAATCGCCTTGAGGGCAAATTGCAGGCGCACCCCCAATTCGTTGCGCGGCAGGTCTGGCAGGGCCAGGGCGAACGCTTCAAAGAAACGCTGGAACACGGGCTGGTAATGCACCTTGAGGTATTCCTGGATAAACGGTGAGGTGTCGCTGTAGACCCGCCCCAGAAAACGGATGAACGAACGCCCTTCCCCACTCGCCGGGTCGCTGCGCTCCAGGCCCATGGCCGGGGCGAACAGCACGCCGAGCAAGGTGTCGCAGTCCAGCGGGCCGTCGGATTCGGCTTCGCACCGCGCGAGCAGTTCCAGGCGCTGCTCGTTGAGCGGCTCCAGGCGCTGCATCAGCAGGGTTTTCATCAGGGAATCCTTGTCCCCGAAGTGATAATTCACCGCAGCGAGATTGACCTGTGCCCTCTCGGTTATCTGCCGCAACAAAACGGCGTCATAGCCGTATTTGATGAAAAGAGCCTCTGTCGCATCCAGCAATCGGGTCTTGGTAACGTTTGGAGCGCTGAGTTTCTTCGCGACCATAGGGGTTGGGGTTCCACTGCGGAAATATTGTTTTAAAAATTAATTTGATTTTTTATACCGGGGCCGCTGCCCGAAAGCAAGTAGTGACACTGCGCCATACTATTCAAAGCCAGCAGCGACGGGCTCGTTGAGGGTAGCTGATGGATTTTTCCGGCGCCTGAAACGCCCCTTTAAAGAATCGTTTCAAAGGGTAAAACCGCTCTATATCCATGGCTGGCGGAACGGCTGGATCGCGGTTAGTATTCAAACAATATTTTAAAAACAAGAAATAAAACCAGTCCGTGACGTGTGCCAGGCAGCTCCTGAACTTGTTACAAGGATTTTCAGGGAAAGCACGGTACTGTCGAGACTGCAGGCGTAGTCATGATGACAGATACCCCCGCGCACCCAGGCTTTATCTCCCTGCAAGGCATCGGCAAAAGCTATCAGCTGGCCGGTCAACACCTGTCGATTCTCAATGATGTATGCCTGGCCATCGAAACCGGTGACAGCTGCGGCATTCTCGGCGCGTCCGGTTCCGGCAAAAGTACCCTGCTCAATATTCTCGGCCTGCTCGACCTGCCCGACTGCGGCCACTACCGGTTTGCCGGCCATGACGTCTTCAGCGCCAGTCCCGATCAGCTGGCGGCGATCCGCAATCAACAAATCGGTTTCGTTTTTCAAAGCTTCAACCTGCTGCCGCGCCTCAGTGCCCTGGACAACGTCGCCCTGCCCCTGAGCTACCGAGGTGTGTCGCGGCATGCCTCGGTGGAACAGGCCCTGCGCATGCTCGACCAGGTGGGCCTGGCCGAGCGCGCCCACCATCGCCCGGCCGACCTGTCGGGCGGCCAGCGCCAACGGGTCGCCATCGCCCGCGCCCTGGTGGGCAACCCCTCGGTGATCCTCGCCGACGAGCCCACCGGCAACCTCGACAGCAGCACCGCCCAGGAGATCATGGACCTGCTGCTGGCGCTCAATCGCGAGCAGCAGGTGACGCTGATTATCGTCACCCACGACCCGCACATTGCCGAGCGCCTGAACCGCAAGATCCTGGTGCGCAATGGTGTGGTGCAAGAGGCCGGGCGCCTATGAGCCTGCGGGTCGAACAAAGCCTGAGCCAATTGCTGCACGAGGCGTTTGTCAGCCTGCGCACCCTGGGCAAGCGCTCGATCCTGGCCCTTTTAGGCATCGTCATCGGCAGCTCTTCGGTGGTGGCGCTGATCAATATCGGGCACAACGCCGCCGAAGACGCGGCGATGATATTCAAGGACATGGGCACCGACACCCTGGTGGCGCAGTTCCCGCCCAAGGGCACCAGCATTGCCCCCATGCCTGCCAGCCTGGACCTGGAAGCGGTGCGCCGCAGCGTGCCCGGCATCGCCCATATTGGCGCGATTTCGATGTTCAGCGGTCCGGTGGTGTTCCATGGCCGCACCTTCAATGCGAGCTTCGTCGGCAGTACGCCAGACCTCAAGGACGCCATGCGCCTGTCGGTGCGCGACGGGCGTTTCCTGTCGAACTTCGACGCGGGCGAAACCTACGCGGTCGTCGGCGAACAGGTGGTCCAGGCCTTGAGTGCCCCCGGCGACCCCCTGCAACTGGGCGACCGGGTGCGCATCAACGACTACCTCTACCTGGTGGTGGGCATCCTTCATAACCAGCCCCGGGCAATGCTGATCCCCGTACAGGCCAACGAATCGCTGTTCGTCCCCGCCCCGGGCATGCGCCGGATCTACTTCAGCCCGCAAATCGGCAATGTGATTATCCGCGCCACTCCCGGCCAGGACATGGACCGTGTCGCCCGGGACGCCGCCGCGGCGCTGCAAAACCAGATCACCGACCACAATGTCGACATTCAGGTGCCCCAGCAAATGATCGATGGCATGACCCGGCAGAGCCGCACCTTCGCTTACCTGCTGCTGGCCCTGGGCGCGATTTCCCTGGTGGGCGGCGGCGTCGGCGTGATGAACGTGATGCTGATGAACGTCTCGGAGCGGCGCCGGGAAATCGGGATTCGCATGGCCCTCGGTGCGCGCCAGAGAGACATTCGCAACCTGTTCCTGCTGGAGGCCGTCACCCTGACCGCCGTCGGTGCCTTATGCGGCGCGGTGCTGGGCATGACCGCCGCCTATCTGTATGCCTGGCTGTCCGGCTGGCAGTTTTCCCTGGCGGTCGCCGCACTGCCCCTCGGGGTGGGCAGCACGTTGCTGGTGGGGCTGTTTTTCGGGATCTATCCGGCGGTGTCGGCTTCACGGCTGCAGCCGGTGGAGGCCCTGCGCGATGAATAAACGGCTGCTGTTATCGCTGGCCCTGGTGAGCCTGCACAGCATGGCCGCCGATGTGGTGATTCGCCCCTCGGCGCCCAGCACCACTCGCAGTGGTTATGAACGCAGCGTGTCGCTGAATGCCCAGTCCACCACCCTGACCCTGGGTGACGCGGTGTACCTGGGCCTGCGCAACAACCCGGCGATTCGCAGCGCGTACCTGCAACGGGTGGCGCAGAAATTCGACCTGCGGGTGGCCGAAGACACCTTCAACCCCAAGCTGACCCTGAACAGCTATTACCGCGCGACCAAAGGCACCGACGACAGCGCCCGCAACGCCAACCTGGCGCCCAACGCCACCTTGCTCGGCGAGTACGGCACGCGCTTGAGCATGAACTGGACCCAGCAACTGAACAACGCCGACCGCGCCGGACGCTTCCGCAGCGACGGCCTCGACCTGTCGGTGATCCAGCCCCTGATGCGCGGTGCCGGCTGGGACGCCACCACCGCCCCGTTGCGCCTGTCACGCCTGTCGGAACAGGCCAACCGCCTGAACCTCAAGGCCAACGTGGCGCAGACCATCAGCAACATCATCACCACCTACCGCGAGTTGCTGCGGGCCCAGGAACAGTTGAGCATCGTGCAGGACGCGCTCAAGCGCTCAGACACCTTGCTGGAAGTGAACAAGGCGCTGATCAGTGCCGGGCGCATGGCCGAATTCGAGATTGTGCAGACCGAAGCCGATATCGCCACCCAGCAACTGGGAGTCGAAGAAGCCCAGAACCAACTGGACACCAGCCGCCTGGCCCTGCTGCGCCTGCTGGCCCTCGACCTGTCGACGCCGATCCGCGCCACCGAGGCCCTTGAAGCCAAGCGCATGGACATCGACAAGCACCAGGCTTTCGTCCTGGCGCAGAACCAGCAACCGGGATACCTCGCCACCCTGCTCGGCAGCCAGCAGGCCGACCTCAACCTGGTGATCGCCAAGGACTCCGGGCGCTGGCAGGTGGACCTGGTGGCTGGCGCGAACCAGATCCGGGCCGCCACCAACGACGATAACGGCTACAACAGCAACCGGCGCTGGGACAGCTACGCCGGCGTGCAGGTGCAGATTCCCATCGGCGATATCAGCACCCGCCAGGCCGAGGTGCATGCGCGGGTCGACGTGGAGAACCAGGAAATCATCATCGCCGACGCCCGCCAGCAACTGGAGCGCGACGTCAACGATGTGGTACGCGACCTGGGCACCCGTTGGCGTCAGTATGAAATCTCCCAGCGGGCGGTGGAGCTGTCCAGGCGCAAGATCGAAATCGAACGGGAAAAACTCAGCGCCGGGCGCTCCACCAACTTCCAGGTATTGAGTTTCGAAAACGACCTGCGCAACGCCGAGAACTCACGGCTCAATGCGTTGATTGCCTATTTGAACGCCCAGACTCAGTTCGACCTGACCCTGGGCATGACGCTGGAAAGTTGGGAAATCGCCCTCAATGACTACTAATAAAAAGCGCCTGCTGGGTGCCGTGTTGATTGTGCTGGTGGCCGGTGTCGGCATCACGCTGCTCAGCCGCCAAAGCCCGGCCGCGAACCCGCCCGGCAATGCCGAGCAATGGCTGGCGGTGAAAGTCGACCCACTGGTGCACCAGATCGGCCTGGTGGGCAAGATCGAACCCGATACCACCATCACCCTCACGGCGCCCTTCGACGGCAATGTGCAGGCCAACCTGGTGGAACAGGGCCAGCGGGTCGAGGCCGGCCAGGTGCTGCTGCGCATGGACCCGGCCACCCTCGAAGTGCAACTGCGCGACGCCCTCTCCGCGCAGCTCAAGGCCCGGCGCACCGTTCAGGAAATGCAGGACTGGGACAGCGGCCAACAAGTCGGCCGTGCCCGCCGCAGCCTGCGCACCGCCGAAATGACCGCCAGCAACACCCAGCGCAAACTCACCGAAAGTGAAAACCTGTTCAAGCGTGGCATCATCCCCCGCAACGAACTCGACGACCTGAAACAGCAGACCGCCCAGCAACAACTCGACCTGGTGGCCGCCCGCGGCGAACTGCAACAGGCGATCGAACAAGGCAAAGGCGAATACCGGCAGATCGCCGATATGGAGCTGACCAATGCCACGGTGAAATATGACGCCCTGCACACCCTGCTCGATGGCAAGGAGGTCAAGGCACCGTTCTCCGGCATCGTGGTGCCTGCGCCGGGCAGTAACTCGTCAGGCCCGGGCGGTGGCAACAACAATGCGCCGGTCCAGGCCGGGAGCAAGGTCAGCCAGGGCCAGGTGCTGTTTGGGCTGGCGAATATCGAGAAGCTGAAAATCGTCACCAAGGTGTCGGAGCTGGACATCAACCAGTTGCACCAAGGGCAGGCGGTGGAGGTGCTGGGTGACGGGTTTGACGGCGAGCGGCTGACGGGTTCGGTCAGTGTGGTCAGTGGCTTGGCGATTGCCAGCGACAGCCAGGGCAGCGCGCAGTTTCCGGTCACCCTGTCGATCCCCAAGCTGACCCCGCAACAGCTGCAACGGGTGCGGCTGGGGATGAGTGCGCGGTTGACCATTGTGACCTACAACAATGACCAGGCGATTGTGGTGCCGGCCCAGGCGATCAGTCGCGGGGACGGGGTAATGACGGTGGAATATCGGGCAGCGATGGATAAACCGGTGGAGCGGGTCACGGTAACGACCGGGCAGTCGACGGCGCAGGGGGTTGAAGTGTTCGGGTTGAAGCCGGGGTTTGTGAAGGTCGGGCCATGAACCCCGACCGGTAGGAGCTGGCTTGCCTGCGATAGCAATCTGTCAGTTGATAAGGATGGACCTGACCCACCCCTACCACAGGCAAGCCAGCTCCCAGATTAGATTTAGAGGTGCGCCAACCTGGCGGCGAGCGCCTTGGCCTGAATCGCCACGTCCGTGACCGCGGTACTTTCCCACCACATCCCCCGCAACGGCGGGCCCATCGCAAACAGCCGCTGGCTGACCTGCCCGTGGGCATCCAGCACCGCCCCCGACACATCCGCCGCAATCCCCAGCGCCAACGGCCCGGGTTGAATCAACCCACGCTTGAGCAACTGCCGGGGCAACGGCCGGGCCACGCGCCGCCAGTCGTATTCAATCCCGCTGGAGTTGATCAGCGCCGCCCCCGATACCTGCACCACGTCCTGTTCACCACGACGACGCAGGCGAATCGTGACATCACCGTCTGAGGGCACCAGCCCCTTGTACGATGCCGCCTGAATCCGCAACCGCCCTTCCCCGTGCAACCGAGCCACCAGCTCGGCACTCAAGGGCGGCGAGCGGTGGTGATGGCTTTCCCACCAGGGCCGAACATGCCGTACGAACTGGCGTTTCTCGCCCTCGCTGGCCTGGCTCCACAAACGCCCGATGTGGGCACGCACGGTGTCCAGCGGGGCTTGCCAGTCAATCCCCTGGTCCAGCGCAAGCCGGCATTGGCGCCGCACTTCCCGCAGCAATTGCCGGGGGCTGCGCAGGCGGTGGTCTTCGCCCAGGAAGTCGACCCAGGCCGGTGGCTGCCGGCGCACATGGGGCAACAGGCCGTGACGCGAAAAAATCTCGATGGGCCCACGGTGACCGGCCTGTTCCAGGGACACCACGGCGTCCACCATGGTCAGCCCGGAACCGATGATCAACACGGTGGATTGCGGGTCCAGTTGGGTCATGGCCTGCACGTCCCACGGGTCGACCGCAGCCGCGTTCAAGCCGCTGGATTCGGTCTGGGGCGTACGGGCCGCCGGGAACATGCCGGTGGCCAATACCGCAACGGCACCGCGCAGTTGCTGGCCGTCACTCAAGGTCAGCAACGTGGCGTGTTCGTCCACCTCAAGGTCTGTCACCTCGGCGCGGACATGCTCGACGGTCGAGGCCGACCGCGCCTTGGCTTCTGCCAGCCGTTGTTGCGCGTACAAGCCAAAAATCCCGCGGGGCGGAAACAGTTCGCTGATGGGCACGTGTTGCTGGTCTGACTCCGGCCAGCCGCCGTCGGCGATGTAGGCGGTGAGCCACTGGGTCAGGTCATCGGCGTTGTCCGGGTCGACGCTCATGCGTGCGGCGTTGCCGTTCAAGGTGTGGCCCAACTCCACCGCGCTGTAGGCCTCGCCGCGCCCCAGTTCCTGGCGCGGTTCGATCACCAGGATCTGCCGCTTGCCCGGCAGGCGCAGCAACTGCACCGCGAGCATCGTCCCGCTCAGGCCGCCGCCGACAATCAGCACATCAGCGTTGCGAATGGCGCTCGTCGCCTGTCCGCGTTCGGTTTCACTCATGAAATTGCGCCCTTACTGTCTGCCTGAATGGTTGTGGTAAAAATCGCCCCGTGCAGTATCCAGCACATCGACCCGGGGCGCCTAGCTCAGCCCGACTGCGGGAACCCCAGGCTCTGGCCGCTGTTCAGCCATTGCGCCAGCACCGCCGCCAGGCCGCCTTGCCCGTGGGTGCTCTCCTCGCTCCACAGTTCGGTCTTGCCGGAAGGCTGCCACCAGCGGCAGAGCCGTTGTGACGTGTCCACGGGGTCGACCCGTTGCACAACGCCCACCGGTTGCAGCCCCTGGATATAAGCGTGGGTAGGCCGAATGCGCCACAGCTGTTGCTGCAAGGCGGCAGGCTCCAGGTCGTCAGCCAAGGTCAGGATTTGCCCACCGATGACCTGGGCAGCCAGGGCCAGCAGCAACAAATGAGGCTCGAAAGCCCCGCTGAGGGCCAGCCGCGAATCTTCGGTAAAGCCCTGCTGACGCAAACCATCCGCCTGGCGCTCGACATCGCGCAGCGCATCAATCCAGCGCCAGGCGTACCACTGGCCGTCACGCTTGTGGCGCAGGGCACTGTGCAACGGCGTCACCTGCGCCCAGTGGTGCAACTGCACCAACGCCCTGGGCAGCACCGCGACCCGTTCAGCGGGCCATTCCAACTCCAGCGGACGTTCAAGTTCATGCACGCTCATAGGTAATGCTCCTATTGGTGAAACAAGCATGCGGTGGTCCGCTGGCCGAAGTCGTTGGCTTGATGAAGATCACCTGTGGGAGCTGGCAAGCCAGCGCCCACATTGATGTGGTTTCTCCCGTCAGATCGCTGTGGCTTTAAGGTCGCGATAGCTGGCACCCGGGTGGTTGTCCAGCAAACGTGCGCCTTCGCCGAACAATTTCTCCCTCAGCGTGCCCTGGGCATATTCAGTCTTGTACACCCCGCGCTTCTGCAGCTCCGGCACCAGCCAGTCGACCGCGTCGATAAAGGTCTCGTGGGTCAGCGCATAGGCGAGATTGAAGCCATCCACATCGGTCTCTTCCACCCACTCCTGCAACAGGTCGGCCACGGTTTCCGGGCCGCCGACGAACAACGGGCCGAAGCCGCCGATGCCGACCCAGTCCGCCAGTTCGTTGGGGGTCCAGACCTTGTTCGGGTCTGCCGTGGAGAACGCTTCCACCGCCGATTGAATGGCGTTGGTGTGCACATGCTTGAGGGGTTCATCGGGCTTGAACTGACTGAAGTCGATACCGGTCCAGCCGGAGATCAGGGCCATCGCGCCTTCGTAGCTGACGTAGGATTTGTACTCCTCGAACTTGGCCTTGGCCTTGGCGTCGGTTTCGCCAACGATCACCGTCTGCAAGTTGAAGATCAGGATTTTCTTCGGATCACGGCCGGCTTCTGCCGCACGCCGGCGGATATCGGCGACGGTTTTCTTCAGCAGGACTTTCGACGGCGCGGCCACGAAAACGCACTCGGCCTGCTCGGCGGCGAACTGTTTGCCCCGGCTGGAGGCACCCGCCTGGTACAGCACGGGCGTGCGTTGTGGCGAAGGCTCGCAGAGGTGAATGCCAGGCACCTGGAAGTGTTTGCCGACGTGGCGGATCTCGTGGATCTTGCTCGGGTCACTGAAAATCCGTCGCTCACGGTCGCGCAGAACGGCCCCCTCCTCCCAACTGCCTTCCCAGAGTTTGTAGCAAACCTCCAGGTATTCCTCGGCGTAGTCGTAGCGCGCATCGTGTTCGGTCTGGGCTTTCTGGCCGAGGTTCTTCGCGCCGCTTTCCAGGTACGAGGTGACGATGTTCCAGCCCACGCGGCCCTTGGTCAGGTGGTCGAGGGTGGAAAGGCGCCGGGCGAACGGATACGGGTGTTCAAAGGACAGCGAAGCCGTCAGGCCAAAACCCAAATGCTCGGTGACCAGTGCCATGGGCGCGATCAGCGACAAAGGGTCGTTGACCGGCACCTGGGCCGCCTGGCGAATCGCCGCGTCGCCGTTGCCGTTATAGACGTCGTAGATGCCCAGCACGTCGGCGATGAACAGGCCGTCGAACTTGCCGCGCTCAAGGATTTTCGCCAGGTCGGTCCAGTATTCCAGGTCCTTGTACTGCCACGAGCGGTCTCGCGGGTGAGCCCACAAACCGGGGGATTGGTGGCCAACGCAGTTCATGTCGAAGGCATTCAAGCGGATTTCACGGGACATCAAAGCACTCCGTTGAGGTGGTAGTTGCCGACAATCTGATATTTCCAGCGCAACGGGTCATCGAGGGTCGGTGGCAATGCGGTGCGTTGGCCGGTGAGTTCGAATTCGGCATTGCTCGCGGCGATGAGGGCTTCGGCAGCCGCGATCTGCGCTTCAGTGAGGGCCACCGGGCTCGGGTGGGTTTCGGCACGCTCAAACAAGGCGGCCGCGACGTCCACGCGAATCTGCAAATCGCCAAAGCGGCTGATCACGTAGGGGTCATCACTTTTCTCGACAAAACGCCGGGTGCTTTCCAGCAGTTGGCGCGCCAGATTCAGTGCGGTCATGGACAAAGCTCCTCAGTTCCAGGCATGGCGTGCAGGCTTGACGCCGTTGAGCACAAAGTTGCCGATCAGGTGGTATTTCCAGCGGGCCGGGTCGTGCAGGGTGTGGGTGCGCGCGTTGCGCCAGAAGCGGTCGAGGTTGTGCTTGCCGGACACCGAGCGGGTACCGGCCAACTCGAAGAGTTTGCTGCTGGCAAGCAACGCGGTTTCCGTCGACAGCACTTTGGCTTGAGCGACGACCAGGGAGGCATTGGCCACCGTGTCTTCATTGGGGTTGGCCAGGGCCTGGTCGACGGCAACGCCTGCCTTGGCGAGGATCGCTTCGGTGCCGTGGACCCGCCATTCCAGATCGCCGATGGCGGCAATGGTGAACGGGTCTTGCCAGCCGTGATCCTGCTGGCTGTCGATCCAGGGCCGGGCCTGGCGTGCAAAGATCTTGGCTTGTTCCAGGGCACCAAGGGCGATGCCGGTGTCGACGGCCGCCTGGATGATTTGCGAAATGGGGCCGTTGGCAGTGGGCTGGTCGAAGGCCTGGTGGGCAGGAATCACCGCACTCAACGGCACCTTCACGCCGTCGAGGGTCACGCCGCCGCTGGCGGTGGTGCGTTGGCCGAAGCCGTCCCAGCTGTCGATCACTTGCAGGCCGGGAGCATCCCGTTCGACAAAGGCGATGAACGCCTGGTCATTTTCGTTGACCCCCACCGCCGGCACGATATGGGCGAACAGCGCGCCGGTGCAGTAGAACTTCTCGCCGTTGATGTACGCGCTGTCGCCGTCGAAGCGCACCTGGGTGTCAAACGTGCCGGCGTTTTTGCTCTTGGCTTCGGAGAAGGCGTTGCCAAAACGGTAGCCCTGCAAGACCTTGGCGAAGTAATGCTGCTTTTGTTCCTCGCTGGCGGTTTGCAGGAGGATGTCCACCACACCCAGGTGGTTCTGCGGGATTTGCCCCAGGGACGGGTCGGCGGCAGAGATCAGCTTGATCACCTCGGCCACCGTCACATAGGAAACCCCGGCGCCGCCGTAGGCCTTGGGAATGGTGATGCCCCACAGGCCACTGGCGGAGAATTCGTCCAGCTCGGCCAACGGCAGGCGCCGCTCGCGATCGCGTACGCCCGCTTCCACGGCAAAACGCTTGGCCAACTCGGTGGCAACGGCGATGGCCTCGGCGTCCGAGCGGATGATGTGGGCAGGGTGTTGGGGTTGGGCTGACATGGGCCGACTCCAGGCTCCAGAGAGATACTGGAGTAATTGCAGGAGTCGTGCCTGAATCCAATGACCAATAAAATCAGCGGGTTGCCGGCGATTCAGCGGTATAGCGGGCGGTTCAAAACAGCAAAGTGTCCAACCACTGTTGCGCTGCCAACAGTTAGATCACCACGTTGCGTACAAAGCGCACCGCCACCTCGCCGTCATTGCGATAGGCGTGAAGCTGGCGGCTGGCGAACATCAGGAACTCACCGGTGGCGACGTGTTTTTCCTCGCCATCCAGCACCAGCGTCAGCACACCTTCGAACACAAACAACTGCACGCTCCAGCCCTCGGGGTCCGGTTCGGGCATATACCGATCACCCGGCTCCAGGCGCATCTCCCACAGTTCAACCTCGCGGCGAGCAGTGGCCTTGGCCAGCAGCACGGCCTTGCTGCCGAGGATTTCACCGGCCCAGGCCAGTTCGTTGATGCGGCTGTGATCGGGAGCATCCGGGGCCTGGATCAGGTCGCTGAAGGCTACGTCCAGGGCTTCGGCCACCCGGTCGAGGGTCGACAGGCTGACATTTTTCTCCCCCGCCTCGATCGCCACCAGCATGCGCCGGCTGACGCCGGACTTTTCGGACAAGGCCGTCTGGCTCAACTCAGCCGCATGGCGCAGGCGCCGGACGTTCTGGCTGACGTGTTGCAGGACCGAAGCCCGTTGCGGATTTTCTTTGTGCACTATATTGCTCACAGGGTGGAGTTGCGCAGTATACTGCCCAGCTTGCGGCGCATTGTGCGGTCCGCGCCCCTCCTGTGCAAGACCGAGCCGCCATGACCACCTCCTCGTTGTTTTCCCGTTTCAGCAAAGCCGAATGTGTATTGGTGGTGATCACCATGATTTGGGGTGGCACCTTTTTGCTGGTGCAGCACGCCATGGCCGTGAGCGGCCCGATGTTTTTTGTCGGCCTGCGGTTTGCGGCGGCGGCGCTTATCGTCGGGGCGTTCTCCCTGCGCAGCCTGCGGGGCCTGACCCTGTTTGAGTTGAAGGCCGGGTGCTTTATCGGCGTGGCGATCATGTTCGGCTACGGGTTGCAGACCATTGGCTTGCAGACGATCCTGAGCAGCCAGTCGGCGTTTATTACCGCGTTGTATGTGCCGTTTGTGCCGCTGCTGCAATGGCTGGTGCTGGGACGGCGGCCGGGGTTGATGCCCACCATCGGCATCATGCTGGCGTTTACCGGGTTGATGCTGTTGACCGGCCCGGCGGGCGCCTCGCTGAATTTCAGTCCCGGGGAAATCGCCACGTTGATCGGTGCAGTGGCGATTGCCGCCGAGATCATCATGATCAGCGCCTTTGCCGGGCAGGTGGATGTGCGCCGGGTGACGGTGGTGCAACTGGCCACGGCGTCGGTGCTGTCGTTCCTGATGGTGGTGCCGATGGGCGAGGCGCTGCCGGGGTTTTCCTGGTTGCTGCTGTTCAGCGCGGTGGGCCTGGGGCTGACCAGCGCGGTGATTCAGGTGGCAATGAACTGGGCGCAGAAAAGCGTCTCGCCGACGCGGGCTACCCTGATTTATGCCGGTGAGCCGGTGTGGGCCGGTGTGGTCGGGCGGATTGCCGGCGAGCGCTTCCCGCCGATTGCCATGGTGGGGGCGGCGTTGATTGTGGCGGCGGTGATTGTCAGTGAGATGAAGACGCGGGGGCAGAAGGCTGTCGAGTTGGCAGAAGAGATGGAACAGGAGCGTCAGGGTTAAGGTCTGTGCATGGGCCAACTGAAACAATGCCAAACAGCCTTTTTCAGCCTACCTTGTAGGATCCTGCCACATCTTGCCGTTTGGTGATCAAGATTCCGGCACGTATGATGCATCCCAAACTCCCGCAGATTAGAAGCCTATGTCCCTGATAGTTCTACTGCTTCTGCCTTTTATCGGCAGCTGTCTGGCGGCCTTGCTGCCGCACAACGCACGTAACACAGAGTCCCTGTTGGCCGGCCTTGTGGCCCTGGTCGGGACGGTTCAAGTCGCCCTGCTCTACCCCCAGATCGCCCACGGTGGCGTGATTCGCGAAGAATTCATGTGGTTGCCCAGCCTCGGGCTGAACTTCGTGCTGCGCATGGACGGTTTTGCCTGGTTGTTCTCGATGCTGGTGCTGGGCATCGGGACCCTGGTGTCGCTGTACGCCCGTTATTACATGTCGCCGGAAGACCCGGTGCCGCGCTTCTTCGCGTTTTTCCTGGCGTTCATGGGCGCCATGCTCGGCCTGGTGATCTCCGGCAACCTGATCCAGATCGTATTTTTCTGGGAACTCACCAGCCTGTTCTCGTTCCTGTTGATCGGCTATTGGCACCACCGCGCCGATGCCCGGCGTGGCGCCTATATGGCGCTGATGGTCACCGGCGCAGGCGGTTTGTGCCTGCTGGCGGGGGTGATGCTGCTCGGGCATATCGTCGGCAGCTACGACCTGGACCAGGTCCTGGCTGCCGGTGACCAGATCCGTGCCCACTCGCTCTACCCCATCATGCTCGCGCTGGTACTGATCGGCGCCCTGAGCAAAAGCGCGCAGTTCCCCTTCCACTTCTGGCTGCCCCACGCCATGGCTGCACCGACACCGGTGTCGGCCTACCTGCACTCGGCGACGATGGTGAAGGCCGGCGTGTTCCTGCTGGCCCGCCTGTGGCCGTCGCTGTCCGGCAGCGAAGAGTGGTTCTGGATTGTCGGCGGTGCCGGCGCCATTACCCTGCTGCTCGGCGCTTATTGCGCCATGTTCCAGAACGATCTCAAGGGCCTGCTGGCCTACTCCACCATCAGCCACCTCGGGCTGATCACCCTGCTGCTGGGCCTCAACAGCCCGCTGGCCGCCGTCGCCGCGGTGTTTCATATCCTCAACCACGCCACCTTCAAGGCGTCGCTGTTCATGGCGGCGGGGATCATCGACCACGAAAGCGGCACCCGTGACATCCGCAAGCTCAGCGGCCTGTTCAAGCTGATTCCGTTTACCGCCACCCTGGCGATGGTCGCCAGTGCGTCCATGGCCGGCGTGCCGCTGCTCAACGGTTTCCTGTCCAAGGAAATGTTCTTCGCCGAAACCGTGTTCATCTCGGCCACCGCCTGGGTGGAAATCGCCCTGCCGGTGATCGCCACCATCGCCGGTACCTTCAGCGTGGCCTATGCCCTGCGCTTTACCGTGGATGTGTTCTTCGGTCCCAAGGCCACCAACCTGCCCCACACCCCGCACGAGCCGCCACGCTGGATGCGCGCACCGGTGGAGTTGCTGGTGTTTACCTGCCTGCTGGTGGGGATTTTCCCGGCCCAGGTGGTCGGTTCGATCCTCGCCGCGGCCGCCCTGCCGGTGGTCGGCGGCGAGCTGCCGGAATACAGCCTCGCCATCTGGCACGGCTGGAACGCCCCGATGATCATGAGCCTGGTGGCCATGTCCGGCGGCGTGGTGCTCTACCTGCTGCTGCGCAAGCAACTCAAGCTGGGCCGTTTCAAATACCCGCCGATCATCAGCTACTTCAACGGCAAGCGCGGCTTCGAGCGCTGCCTGGTGGTGATGATGCGCGGGGTGCGCAAGATCGAAAAACGCATCAGCACCAAGCGCCTGCAAACCCAACTGTTCCTGCTGGTGCTGGCAGCGGTGATCGCCGGGTTGATCCCGATGCTGCACAGCGGCATCAGTTGGGGCGACCGGCCGAAGATCCCGGGCTCCATCGTGTTCGTCACGCTGTGGTTGCTGGCAATCGCCTGTGCCCTGGGCGCCGCGTGGCAAGCCAAGTACCACCGGCTGGCAGCCCTGACCATGGTCAGCGTGTGCGGCCTGATGACCTGCGTAACCTTCGTCTGGTTCTCCGCGCCGGACCTGGCGCTGACCCAACTGGTGGTCGAAGTGGTCACCACCGTGCTGATCCTGCTGGGCCTGCGCTGGCTGCCACGGCGGATCGAAGAAGTCTCGCCACTCCCCAGTTCGCTGCGCAAGGCACGCATCCGCCGCCTGCGGGACTTCCTTTTGTCCACTGTTGTGGGGGGCGGCATGGCGCTGCTCTCCTACGCGATGCTGACCCGCCAGACGCCCAACGATATCTCCTCGTTCTACCTCAGCCGAGCCCTGCCCGAAGGCGGTGGCAGCAATGTGGTGAACGTGATGCTGGTGGACTTCCGGGGCTTCGACACCCTGGGGGAAATCACCGTGCTCGGTGCCGTGGCGCTGACCGTCTACGCCCTGCTGCGCCGCTTCCGCCCTTCCAAAGAGAGCATGGAATTGCCCGCGCAACAGCGCCAACTGGCACCCGACGTGGCCACCGACCTGGTCAACCCGCGCCAGGCCAGCGACACCGCCCTGGGCTTCATGATGGTCCCGGCCGTGCTGGTGCGCCTGCTGCTGCCGATTGCCCTGGTCGTTTCGTTCTACCTGTTCATGCGCGGCCACAACCAACCGGGCGGCGGTTTTGTCGCCGGGCTGGTGATGTCGGTGGCGTTCATCCTGCAATACATGGTCGCCGGCACCCAGTGGGTCGAGGCGCAAATGAGCCTGCGGCCGATGCGCTGGATGGGCTTTGGCTTGCTGTCCGCAACGCTGACCGGGCTGGGCGCCCTGCTCGCCGGCTACCCGTTCCTGACCACCCACACCTGGCACTTCAGCCTGCCGGTGCTGGGGGATATCCACGTCGCCAGCGCGCTGTTCTTCGACGTCGGCGTGTACGCCATGGTAGTCGGCTCGACCCTGCTGATGCTCACCGCCCTGGGCCACCAATCGGTGCGCGCCCATAAACCCAGCAACCAGGCCAAAGCCGTTGCCAGCCAAGGAGGAGCCGCCTGATGGAAGAAGTCATCGCAATTGCCATTGGGGTGCTGGCGGCCTCCGGCGTCTGGCTGATCCTGCGACCACGGACGTTCCAGGTGGTGATGGGCCTGTGCCTGCTCTCCTACGGGGTCAACCTGTTCATCTTCAGCATGGGCAGCCTGTTTATCGGCAAGGAGCCGATCATCAAGGACGGCGTGCCGCAAGACTTGCTCAACTATACCGACCCACTGCCCCAGGCCCTGGTGCTGACGGCGATCGTGATCAGCTTCGCCATGACCGCGCTGTTCCTGGTGGTGCTGCTGGCGTCCCGGGGCCTGACCGGCACTGACCATGTGGACGGCCGGGAGCCCAAGGAATGACCTGGATGAATCAACTGATCATCGCGCCGATCCTGCTGCCATTGCTGACCGCCGCGCTGATGCTGATGCTCGGCGAGAAACACCGTCCGCTCAAGGCGCGGATCAACCTGTTCTCCAGCATGGTGGGCCTGGGCATCGCCGTGCTGTTGCTGTACTGGACCCAGAAAGGCGGTCCCGGCTCCATCGGCGTGTACCTGCCGGGCAACTGGCAAGTGCCGTTCGGCATCGTGCTGGTGGTGGACCAACTGTCGGCCATGATGCTGGTGCTCACCGGGATCATCGGCGTCAGCGCCCTGCTGTTCGCCATGGCCCGCTGGGACCGCGCCGGCACCAGCTTCCATGCGCTGTTCCAGATTCAGTTGATGGGCCTGTATGGCGCCTTCCTCACGGCTGACCTGTTCAACCTGTTCGTGTTTTTCGAGGTGCTGCTGGCGGCGTCCTACGGCCTGATGCTCCACGGTTCCGGCCGGGCGCGGGTGTCGTCGGGGCTGCATTACATCGCGATCAACCTGCTGGCCTCGACCTTGTTCCTGATTGGCGCGGCGCTGATCTACGGCGTCACCGGCACCCTGAACTTTGCCGACCTGGCGCTGAAAATCCCCCTGGTGCCGGAAGCCGATCGTGGCTTGCTGCACGCCGGTGCGGCGATCCTCGCCGTTGCGTTCCTGGCCAAGGCCGGCATGTGGCCGCTGAACTTCTGGCTCGCGCCCGCCTACTCCTCGGCCAGCGCGCCGGTGGCGGCGATGTTCGCGATCATGACCAAGGTTGGCGTGTACACCGTGCTGCGCCTGTGGAC
Source organism: Pseudomonas sp. PAMC 25886 (assembly GCF_000242655.1). Taxonomy (NCBI): domain Bacteria; kingdom Pseudomonadati; phylum Pseudomonadota; class Gammaproteobacteria; order Pseudomonadales; family Pseudomonadaceae; genus Pseudomonas; species Pseudomonas sp. PAMC 25886. Next base: position 29,081 of record NZ_AHHC01000015.1, on the reverse strand, counting down.
GTTGCTGTTCTCCGGCCAGGCCGGTGCCTCCGCACTGTTCGGTGGCGACTGGCTGATCTACGGCGGCATGGCCACCATCGTCTGCGCGGCGCTGGCGATGATCGCCGCGCAACGCCTGGAACGCATGGCCAGCCTGAGCATTCTGGTGTCCGCCGGGATCCTGCTGTCGGCGGTGGGTTTTGCCCAGCCAAGCCTGACCGCCGGCGCGCTGTTTTACCTGGTCAGCTCCACCCTGGCGTTGAGCGCGCTGTTCCTGCTGGCCGAATTGATCGAGCGTTCACGCTCGGCCAACGACGTGCCCCTGGACGATGAAATCGAAGCCCTGCCCAAGGCCATGGAATCCCTGCATCCACCGCCCGGCACCAACCTCGACGACGAACAAAAAGCCGTGGTCGGCCAGGTGATTCCCTGGACCGTCGCCTTTCTCGGCCTGAGTTTCATTGCCTGCGCCCTGCTGATCATCGGCATGCCGCCGCTGTCGGGGTTTATCGGCAAGCTCAGCCTGCTCAGCGCCTTGATCAACCCGATGGGCCTGGGCAATGCCATCGACGAGCCCGTCCGCCCGGCAGCCTGGGGTTTGGTGGCGCTGTTGATCTTCTCCGGTCTGGCCTCGCTGATCGCCTTCGCCCGCCTCGGGATCCAGCGCTTCTGGACCCCGGAAGAGCGTCCGTCGCCACTGCTGCGCCGCTTCGAATGCGTGCCGATCTTCTTCCTGCTGGGCCTGAGCATCGCCCTGACGTTCAAGGCCGAGCCGCTGATGCGCTACACCCAGGCCGCCGCCGAAAGCCTGAACAACCCGGAACACTACGTGATGGCGGTCATGGCAACACGCCCGGTGCCGAGCCCTGAAGCCAAGGCCGCCGTCGTGGAGGTGCAGCCATGAAACGCCTGTTCCCTGCCCCGTGGCTGTCATTGGCGCTGTGGTTGTTGTGGCTGGTGCTGAACCTGTCCGTGAGCCCCGGCAACCTGCTGCTGGGGGCGATCCTCGGCGTTGCCGCGCCACTGATGATGGCGCCGCTGCGCCCGCTGCCGATCCGCATCCGCCGTCCGGGCGTGATGATCCGCCTGTTCTTCCTGGTGGGCCGCGACGTGATCGTCTCCAACTTCGCCGTAGCGTGGGGCATCCTGGTCTGCGGCTCGCGGCCACCGCGTTCGCGCTTTATCAAGGTCCCCCTGGACCTGCGAGACGCCAACGGCCTGGCCGTACTGTCGATGATCACCAGCGTGACGCCCGGCACCGTGTGGTCGGAACTGGCCCTGGACCGCAGCATTCTGCTGATCCACGTGTTCGACCTGGATGACGAAGCGCAGTTTATCGAGCACTTCAAACACGCCTACGAACGGCCCCTGATGGAGATCTTCGAATGAGCGCCCTGCTCTCCAATGCGATCCTGTTCAGCCTGTTCCTGTTTTCCCTGGCCATGGTGCTGACCCTGGTTCGCCTGTTCAAAGGCCCCTCGGCCCAGGACCGGGTTCTGGCGCTGGATTACCTGTACATCCTGGCCATGCTGATGATGCTGGTGCTGGGCATCCGGTATGCCAGTGACACGTATTTTGAAGCGGCGCTGCTGATCGCGCTGTTTGGTTTTGTGGGGTCGTTTGCCCTGGCGAAATTCCTGCTGCGTGGTGAGGTGATCGAATGATCAATGTCGATGTGTTGCCGCTGTGGGTTGAAGTGATCGTCGCGGTTTTGCTGGTGACGAGCAGCGTGTTTGCGCTGATCGGAGCGATCGGGTTGTTGCGGATGAAGGACTTCTTCCAGCGCATGCACCCGCCGGCACTGGCCTCGACGCTGGGCGCCTGGTGTGTGGCGCTGGCGTCGATTGTCTACTTTTCGGCGCTCAAATCCGGGCCGGTGCTGCACGGTTGGTTGATTCCGATTCTGCTGTCGATCACGGTGCCGGTGACTACGTTGCTGCTGGCCAGGACTGCATTGTTCCGCAAGCGTATGGCCGGGGATGATGTGCCGGCTGAAGTCAGCAGCCGCCGGACTGACAGCGGCAGTTGATCCCGCCAGGCGCTTCAGTGGTGAAATTCGTTCTCCAATAGAATCCATAAAATAGAACCTCAATCGCTAATCCCGGTATCGGGATCACTTTATGAGGTTCTCTCCATGGCATTCACTCCCCTTGTCCAGGCCCGTCTCGATGCCTGGGTTGCATCAGCCGCTGACTTCGGGCCGTTTCTCACCGGCCAGACAACCACCCTCACCCTCGATGAGCAGCGCAAGGCTTACGAGCAGGTGCTGTGCGCTCATCCGATTCCCGCCGGTGTGCACTTTCGTGAGGTCGACATGGGCGGCGTGCCGGGCATGGTGGTGGTGCCTGACGGGCTTGAGGGTGATCGGGTGTTGCTGTACATCCACGGCGGTGGTTATGTCGGCGGCAGCCCACGGGGTTACCTGAGCCTTGCCGGCCACTTCGCCAAACTGCTGGGCGCAAAGGTCTACCTGCCCGATTACCGCCTGGCGCCCGAGCATCCGTTTCCACTGCCCCTCGATGACACATTGCAGGCCTATCGCTGGTTGCTCGACCAGGGTAACGACCCCAAATCCATCGTGTTCTCGGGGGACTCGGCCGGCGGTGCGATGGTCGTGTCGGTGATGGTCAAGGCCCGCAACGCAGGCCTGCCGTTGCCCGCCGGCGGCGCTGCGTTGTCGCCGTGGGCCAACCTGGAACACACCGGCGCCTCCCTCGACAGCCGTGACGGCCTCGACCCGCAAGCCTCCCGCGCGGGGCTGACACTGCTCGCCAAGGCGTTTCTCAATGGCGCGCTGCCGAATAACCCCGACGCATCGCCGGTCTTTGCCGACGTACGGGGATTGCCGCCGATCCTGGTACAGATCGGCGAGAACGAAGTGATGCTCAGCGATGCCATGCGCCTGGCCACCCACCTGGGGGAAAACCGGGTGCGCGTGTCGCTGGAGGTGTGGCCCGGCATGTTCCATGTCTGGCATCTGTTTGCGGGGATTTTGCCCGAGGGCATGCAGGCGCTGGAGAACGCCGCCCTGTTCCTGGACCAGGCAATGGGAGTTAAAGATTAATTAATCCAAAAAGAACTTGGCGCGTCTCTTCGAGCCTGATACTTTTTAATAGATTATTTAATCCACTAAAATCAGGCTCTCCTTCATGACTATCCCTACTCCTCGCTTCAGCAGCAAAGTCGCCCTGGTCACCGGCGGCTCCCGCGGTATTGGCGAAGCCATCGTCCGTCGACTGGCTGCCGAAGGTGCAGCGGTTGCGTTCACCTATTCCTCCTCCGCAGACAAGGCGTTGGCACTGGTAGGCCAGGTCGAAAGCGAGGGCGGCAAAGCGCTGGCGATTCAGGCCGACAGCGCGGACGCCGTCGCGATCGAGCGGGCGGTGTCCGCTACCGTTGAACGTTTCGGCGCGCTGAATATTCTGGTCAACAACGCTGGCATCCTGCAGCTGGGCAGTGTCGACGAGTTCAGCCTGGAGGACTTCGACAGGATGTTTGCGGTCAACGTCCGCGCCACCTTTGCCGCCGCCAAGGCAAGTTCGCCAGTGATGCAGGCCGGTGACCGGATCATCACCGTCGGCAGCGTGGTCGCCCAGCGTTCGGGCTTTCCGGGTTCCAGTGTCTACAGCATGACGAAGTCGGCGATCGCCGGTATGATCCGCGGCCTGGCGATTGATTTCGCCCCGCGCGGCATCACGGTCAACAACGTGCAACCGGGCCCGACCGGCACCGACATGAACCCGGCAGACGGGCCGCATGCGGGCATGATCAAAAGCTTGATCCCCTTGGGCCGTGTAGGCACCGCCGACGAAATTGCCGGCATGGTTGCCTACCTGGCGTCCGAAGAAGCGGCCTTTGTCACCGGCGCAAGCCTGACCATCGACGGTGGCTACCTGGCCTGATCCATCACCTGCAACCGAGGTACCCCATGGCAAGACCCAGAGCATTCGACCGCGACCAGGTGCTGCGCGAGGCCATTCGGGTTTTCTGCGACAAGGGTTTTGCCGCGGCCTCAACGGAAGAGCTGATGCAGGCCATGGGGTTGAGCCGCCAGAGCATGTACACCACCTTCGGCGACAAGCGCCAGCTGTACTTGCTGGCGATGGCCGAGTATCAGCGCACCGGTGTCGACGACCTGATCGAGCGCCTCAACCAGGGCCCGACGCCACTGCAGGCCCTGCATGACACCCTGCAATCCTTCGCCACCCGCGCCCTGCGCGAAGGCACGGCGGGGTGCATGGGCGTCAACGCCATCTGCGAGTTCGGCCAGGCCGATGATGAAATCAATCAACTCACCGCCCACAGCGCCGAACGCTTGCGCAACGCATTTGAACAAACCCTGGAACAGGCGCAGGAACAGCGCGAACTGGCCGCGGACACCGACCTGTCGGGCGCGTGTGATTTTCTGATGGCGACCCTCAGTGGTATGAAAATCGCCAGCAAGGGCGGCGCATCGACTGAGCAACTGGAACGCATCGCGGAGTTCGCGCTCCGCGCTCTCAGCGCGAAAGCGTGATCAGCCCACTACAGGATCGGCGCGCCAAATCGGCCCAGTCGTGGCATCCAGTGGTCCAGGATCTGCGCTGACGCCAGGATATGGTGGGCATGCCCGATCAACAGCCGACGCGGCACGAACCCGATATAGCGGGAGTCATCGCTGTTGTCACGGTTGTCACCCAACATGAAATAACTGTCGGCCGGCACCACCACCGGGCCGAAATTGCGCAGCGCCCGTACTGTCGGCATGAACTGCACCGTGCGCTGGCTGCTGTTCGCACGCTCCGTCACCTTGATCCCCGGGACCGTTTGACCAGGCGCGATGGGCTCGCTGATGTCCTGCCCGTTACTGTAGGTGGCCGGCGTACCGTTGACCCATAGCACTTCATCTTTCATTTCCAGGGTATCGCCGGGAATGCCGACGATGCGCTTGATCAAGCGCATGCCATCCTTGGGTGAGGAGAACGTCACCACATCGCCCCGCCGGGGGTTATCCAGCCTGGCCAGGGAAATATCGGTGAGGGGCAGCTTGAGGTCGTACGCCACGCGATTGACCAGTACTACATCGCCCTCAAGCAATGTGGGGCGCATGGAACCGGACGGGATCGGGTTCCAGTCGGCCAGGGACGTACGAAAAACGCCGAAGCACAGCCAGAAAATGATTGCGTAACGGTAGCGGATTAACCAACGGCGCATACATCCTCGCATCACAAAAAAGGGCATCGGCACAGGCCGGGCAGCCCGTGGTTATTTTTGGCAATGGTCGCTTATTACACCGGAAGATTAAATTAACATTAGCGCTGCCAGCCAATGGCAGCCGTTGTTTTCAAGCCCACAGAAAAGGAGTGTCACCCCCCATGGATATCAAATGCTCGGTCTTTATTGCAGCCAGCGTCGACGGTTTTATTGCCCGGCCAGACGGTGATATTGAGTGGCTTCATCGGCCAGAGTACGAAGGCGCCGAACTGAACGGCGTGACCTATGAAGCCTTCATCGCCACGGTGGATGCGCTGGTGATGGGACGCAAGACCCTGGAAAAAGTGTTGTCCTTTCCTGAGTGGCCCTATGAGGGCACGCCGGTCATCGCGCTCTCTCATCAAACGGTTGAGCTACCTGCGGCGTTGAAGGGCAAGGTTGAGGTGGTGAGCCAGGATCTGACCCGCCTCGTGGCCAAGTTAGCCGAGCGCGGGATGAAACACCTGTATATCGACGGAGGCCAGACGATTCAGGCGTTTCTTGAGGCGGGTTTGATCGACGAGATGATCATCACGCGTATTCCGGTTGTACTGGGTCAGGGAATTCCCTTGTTCAGCCAGGTGGGTGGCGAGCATGGTCTTCGGCATATCGCCACGTTTGCGTCGGGGAACGGGTTTGTTCAAAGCCGGTATGAGGTCAGTGGCAAGCGCTGATGCTCGCGGGCCAACACCCGGGAACGATCTATGTACGCACACAAAAAAACGCCCCGAACCAGTCGGGGCGTTTTTCATTCAGCAATCACCGATCAAGCCTGATCAGCCAACCGCCACGTCGTCCCGCCCTTCCCGTCTTCCAACACCACACCCATCGCGGTCAGTTGGTCACGGATACGGTCAGACTCCGCCCAGTCCTTGTTGGCCCGGGCAGTCAAACGTGCCTGGATCAGTGCATCCACTTCAGCCGCATCCACACGCCCTTCAGCGCCCGCTTGCAGGAAGTCATCGGCTTCCATCTGCAACACGCCCAGCACGCTCGCCAGCTCTTTCAAACGTGCCGCAAGACCCGCCGCCGCGTCGAGATCGCTCTCGCGCAGGCGGTTGATCTCGCGCACCATCTCAAACAGCACTGCACAGGCTTCCGGTGTGCCGAAGTCGTCATTCATTACTTCGGTAAACCGTGCCACAAACGCTTCGCCGCCCGCAGGTGCCACGGCTGGCAGGCCTTTCAACGCGTGGTAGAAACGCTCCAGGGCGCCCTTGGCGTCCTTGAGGTTGTCTTCCGAGTAGTTGATCGCGCTGCGGTAGTGGCTCGACACCAACAGGTACCGCACCACTTCCGGGTGGTATTTCTCCAGCACGTCGCGAATGGTGAAGAAGTTGTTCAAGGACTTGGACATCTTCTCGCCATTGATGCGGATCATGCCGCAGTGCATCCAGGCATTGGCGTAGGTCTTGCCGGTGGCCGCTTCGCTTTGGGCGATTTCGTTTTCGTGGTGCGGGAACTCAAGGTCGCTGCCGCCACCATGAATGTCGAAGGTCTCGCCCAGGCAGCAGGTGGACATCACCGAGCATTCGATGTGCCAGCCCGGACGCCCGGCGCCCCACGGCGATTCCCAGCTCGGCTCGCCCGGCTTGGTGCCTTTCCACAGCACGAAGTCGAGTGGGTCTTGCTTGGCTTCGTCGACTTCGATCCGCGCACCGATGCGCAGGTCTTCGATTTTCTTGCGCGACAGCTTGCCGTAGCCCATGAACTTGGCAACGCGGTAGTACACGTCACCATTGCCCGGGGCGTAGGCGTAACCCTTGTCGATCAAGGTCTGGATCATCGCGTGCATGCCAGGGATATGGTCCGTGGCACGCGGCTCCATGTCCGGCTTGAGGATGTTGAGGCGGGCCTCGTCCTCGTGCATCGCAGCGATCATGCGCTCGGTCAGCGCGTCGAACGACTCGCCGTTTTCGTTGGCGCGATTGATGATCTTGTCGTCGATGTCGGTGATGTTGCGCACGTAGGTCAGGTCATAACCACTGAAGCGCAACCAGCGGGTCACCAGGTCGAAGGCAACCATGCTGCGGCCGTGGCCGATGTGGCAGTAGTCGTACACGGTCATGCCGCACACATACATGCGCACCTTGTTGCCATCCAGCGGCTTGAAGACTTCTTTGGTCTTGCTGAGTGTGTTGTAGATCGTTAGCACAACAGTTTCCTTAAAGAATCACTGGCCCCACGAATCACGCAAGGTCACGGTACGGTTGAATACCGGAGCGCCTGGTTTCGAGTCCTTGATATCCGCGCAGAAGTAACCTTCGCGCTCGAACTGGAAACGGTCTTCCGGCTGTGCGTCGCCAAGCGATGGCTCGGCACGACAACCTGTGAGAACTTGCAGCGAGTCAGGGTTGATGTTGTCCAGGAAACTGGCGCTGTCTTCGGCCTTCTCGGGGTTCGGCGAGCGGAACAGACGATCGTACAGGCGCACTTCGCACTCGACGCTGGCCGCAGCCGGCACCCAGTGCACCACACCTTTGACCTTGCGGCCTTCCGGGTTCTTGCCCAGGGTGTCCGGGTCGTAGGAGCAACGCAGTTCGACGATGTTGCCATCGGCGTCCTTGATGGCTTCGTCGGCACGGATCACGTAGCTGCCGCGCAGGCGCACTTCGCCGTTCGGCTCCAGGCGCTTGTAGCCTTTTGGCGGCTCTTCCATGAAGTCATCGCGGTCGATGTAGATTTCACGGGCGAACGGCAGCTTGCGCACGCCGAGTTCTTCTTTCTGCGGATGACGCGGCAGTTCGAGGTTCTCGACCTGGTCTTCCGGATAATTGGTGATCACGACTTTCAACGGACGCAGCACGCACATGGCACGCGGCGCGTTCGCATCAAGGTCCTGGCGGATGCTGAACTCGAGCATGCCGAAATCGACAACGCCGTCGGAACGGTTGGTGCCGACCATGTCGCAGAAGTTGCGGATCGACGCCGGGGTGTAGCCGCGACGGCGGAAGCCCGACAGTGTCGACATGCGTGGGTCGTCCCAGCCAAACACGTGCTTTTCATCGACCAGTTGCTTGAGCTTGCGCTTGCTGGTGATGGTGTAGTTCAGGTTCAGGCGGCTGAACTCGTACTGACGCGGGTGCGCCGGTACCGGCAGGCTGTCGAGGAACCATTCGTACAGCGGACGGTGGCTTTCGAACTCCAGGGTGCAGATGGAGTGGGTGATGCCTTCGATGGCGTCCGACTGGCCGTGGGTAAAGTCGTAGTTCGGGTAGATGCACCACTTGTCACCGGTCTGGTGGTGATGGGCGTGGCGGATACGGTACATGATCGGGTCGCGCAGGTTCATGTTCGGCGAGGCCATGTCGATCTTGGCACGCAGTACACGGGCGCCGTCCGGGAACTCACCGGCGCGCATGCGGGCGAACCAGTCCAGATTCTCTTCCACCGAACGGTCGCGGAACGGGCTGTTCTTGCCAGGCTCGGTCAGGGTGCCACGGTATTCCTTGGCCTGTTCGGGGCTCAGGTCGTCGACGTAGGCCTTGCCGGCCTTGATCAGCTCGACAGCCCAGTCGAACAACTGGTCGAAATACTTGGAGGCATAGCGCACTTCGCCGGACCATTCGAAGCCCAGCCACTTGATGTCGCTTTCGATGGCGTCGATGTATTCCTGGTCTTCCTTGGCCGGGTTGGTGTCGTCGAAACGCAGGTGCGTGACGCCACCGAACTCCTGGGCCAGGCCGAAGTTCACACAGATCGACTTGGCGTGGCCGATGTGCAGGTAACCGTTGGGCTCAGGCGGGAAGCGGGTGACGATCTGCGTGTGCTTGCCCGAATCCAGGTCCGCCTGGATGATCGGGCGCAGGAAATTGACCGGGACGGCAGGTCCGGCCTTGGAATTCGAGGTAGGGTCGACAGTGGGCTTGCTCATAGGATCCTTGAACAGACGAAGTACTTGGCCGGGTGAGGCCGACAAACAAAGGGCTTATCATAGCCGATGCTGTCAAGCCCCTGACAGAGCGTGGCCAAAAACTGCTGCATTTATTGCATGGGCGGTAAAAAACCACCTCGAAATTCCCGCAGGTCACGCTAAACTGCGCGCCTTGGTTGCGGTTTTTGCCAAGCAGGTAAGGCGCAAAACGCCCAAACCCACGAATTCCTTGAAAGAGTAGTGAACATGACTCAAGTCAAACTGACCACCAACCACGGTGACATCGTCATCGAGCTGAACGCCGAGAAAGCGCCGATCACCGTCGCCAACTTCATCGAGTACGTTAAAGCCGGCCACTACGAAAACACTGTTTTCCACCGTGTCATCGGCAACTTCATGGTCCAGGGCGGTGGTTTCGAGCCTGGCATGAAAGAAAAGAAAGACAAGCGTCCAAGCATCCAGAACGAAGCGGACAACGGCCTTTCCAACGACAAGTACACCGTCGCCATGGCCCGTACCATGGAGCCGCACTCGGCCTCCGCGCAGTTCTTCATCAACGTGGCCGACAACGCCTTCCTGAACCACAGCGGCAAGAACGTGCAGGGTTGGGGCTACGCGGTATTCGGTAAAGTCACCGAAGGCCAGGACGTTGTCGACAAGATCAAAGGTGTGCAAACCACCGGCAAGGCAGGTCACCAGGACGTACCGGTAGAAGACGTTATCGTCGAGAAAGCCGAGATCGTTGAGTGATATTGCTGATTTCAGATTTGCATCTGGAAGAGGAGCGCCCGGACATCACCCGGGCGTTTCTGGATTTACTGAACGGCCGCGCCCGTTCCGCCCAGGCGTTGTACATTCTGGGGGACTTCTTTGAAGCCTGGATTGGCGACGATGGGATGACGCCCTTCCAGCGTTCGATTTGCCTGGCTCTGCGCGAGCTGAGCGACAGTGGCACCCAGATTTTCATCATGCATGGCAACCGGGATTTCCTGATCGGCAAGGCGTTCTGCAAAGCGGCAGGCGCCACCTTGCTCAAGGACCCGAGTGTGGTGCAGCTCGCAGGCGAACCCGTGCTGTTGATGCACGGCGACAGCCTGTGTACCCGCGACGTCGGCTATATGAAGCTGCGCCGCATCCTGCGTAACCCCATCACCCTGTTCATCCTGCGGCACCTGCCCTTGCGCACGCGGCACAAGCTGGCGCGCAAGCTGCGCAGTGAAAGCAGCGCCCAGGTGCGGATGAAGGCCAACGACATTGTCGATGTGACGCCCGAGGAAGTGCCAAGGGTGATGCAGCAGTTCGGCGTGCGCACCCTGGTGCATGGGCACACCCACCGCCCGGCGATTCACAAGTTGCAGATTGGCGAGCAGGCGGCCAAGCGCATTGTGCTGGGGGATTGGGACAAGCAAGGGTGGGCGTTGCAGGTGGATGAGCAAGGGTTTGCGTTGGCAGCCTTTGACTTCGTCAATCCACAATTGGCACTGCCCGGCGCCTGACTCGCAGACACAACACCGATCAAATGTGGGAGCTGGCTTGCCTGCGATAGCATCACCTCGGTGTACCTGATGTACCGAGGTGTCTGCATCGCAGGCAAGCCAGCTCCCACATTGACCGAGCTCGGCCTTTCGATCAGTGCCCCGAAGCCTCCGGCCCCGCCTTCGCCGCAAACGGTGGTTTCGCCAGCCACACAATCACGATCAACGCCATGAACATCCACCCCAGCAGCGTGAAGTAATCCACGGTGGACATCATGTACGCCTGGCTGGTGAGGATCTGGTCCAGTTGCGCATACGCCTTGTGCCCTGCCCCGCCCAGCGCCTGCAAGGCATCACGGGTGGCCGAGTCGTAGGTGGTCATGTTCTCGCTCATGTAGGCATGGTGCTGGTCCGCCCGGCGAATCCAGATCCAGGTGGTCAATGACGCCGCAAAGCTGCCGCCCAGGGTCCGCAGGAACGTGGCCAGGCCCGCACCGTCGGCGATTTGTGCCGGCGGCAGGTCGGACATCAGGATGCTCAAGGTCGGCATGAAGAACAACGCCACGCCGATGCCCATGAACAGTTGCACCAGGGCGATGTGGGTGAAGTCGACTTCATTGGTGAAGCCCGCCCGCATAAAGCAACTCAAGCCAATCGCGAGGAACGCCAGCCCGGCCAGCAGGCGCAGGTCGAACTTGTGCGCGTACTTGCCCACAAACGGCGACATCAGCACCGGCAGGATCCCGATTGGCGCCACCGCCAGGCCCGCCCAGGTGGCGGTGTAGCCCATCTGGGTTTGCAGCCATTGCGGCAGGATCAGGTTGATCCCGAAGAAGCCCGCATACCCCAGCACCAACACAATCGTACCGATACGAAAGTTGCGGTAGGCGAACAGCCGCAGGTTGACCACCGGGTGCTCGTCGGTCATTTCCCAGATCACGAACACCGCCAGGGCGATGGCCGAGATCACCGCGCCAATGATAATGAAGTTCGACTCGAACCAGTCCAGGTCGTTGCCCTTGTCGAGGATGATCTGCAAGGCACCGACGCCGACGATCAGGCTCAGCAGACCGACGTAGTCCATCGGCTGGTAGCTGGTGACCACCGGGCGTTTCTTCAGTTGGGAACGCACCACCATCACCGCAAAGATGCCGATGGGCACGTTGATAAAGAAGATCCACGGCCAGCTGTAGCTGTCGGTAATCCAGCCGCCGAGGATCGGCCCGGCAATCGGCGCCACCACCGTGACCATCGCCAGCAACGCCAGGGCCATGCCGCGCCTGGCGGGGGGATAGACCGCGATCAGCAGCGTCTGGGTCATCGGGTACAACGGGCCGGCGACCAGGCCTTGCAGCACCCGGAAGCCGATCAGTTCGGGCATCGAGGTGGAAATACCGCAGAGAAACGAGGCCAGCACAAACAGGATGGTGGCCCACAAAAACAGCTTCACCTCGCCGAAGCGACGGCTCAGCCAGCCGGTCAGCGGCAGCGCAATCGCGTTGCTCACGGCAAACGAGGTGATCACCCAGGTGCCCTGCTCCGAACTCACGCCGAGGTTGCCGGAAATCGTCGGCAACGCCACGTTGGCGATGGTGGTATCGAGCACCTGCATGAAGGTCGCCAGGGACAAGCCGATGGTGGCCATCAGCAAGCTGGGCGGCGTGAAGGAGGCGTTAGCGTTACTCATCGCGAATCCTGTGCAACATGATGGGCGCTACGGCCGCCGGGGCCGCGGCTGATGGATTGGCGAATCAGCGCTGGGCAGCCTTGGGAGCGGCAACGCTGTTGTCATGGATCAGTTGGGTGATCATGGCGTCGGCTTCAGCCAACTGGCGGTCGTACACGTTGGTGGTGAACGAGGCCTTTTGCGGCGCCTGCTGGGCCAGTACCGGGCCGCTCTGGTCATGCAGGTCGACGTTGACCACGGTGGACAAGCCCACTCGCAGCGGGTGCTTGGCCAACTCTTCGGCGTTCACATGAATGCGCACCGGTACCCGTTGTACGATCTTGATCCAGTTACCGGTGGCGTTCTGCGCCGGCAGCAAGGCAAACGCGCTGCCGGTACCCGCGCCAAGGCTGTCGACGGTGCCGCTGAATTTCACGTCGCTGCCGTAGATGTCAGACTCGATATCCACCGGCTGGCCGATACGCATATCCCGCAGTTGGGTTTCCTTGAAGTTGGCGTCGATCCACAGTTGATCCAGCGGGATTACCGCCATCAGCGCGGTGCCCGGCTGAACCCGCTGGCCCAGTTGCACGGTACGTTTGGCCACATAGCCAGTGACCGGTGCGATCAGGGTGCTGCGGGCGTTGGTCAGGTAAGCCTGGCGCAACTGCGCGGCGGCGGCCTGCACGTCCGGGTGGGACGAAATCACCGTGTCATCCACCAGGGCGCTGGTGGTCTTGAACTGTTGTTGCACGTTGGCCAAGGCGTTCTGCGCCGAGGTCAGGTCGTCACGGGCGTGGGACAGTTCTTCCTGGGAAATCGCCCCGCCGGCGGCGAGGTTTTTACGGCGGTTGTAGTTGTCCTGAGCCTTTTGCACGTTGGCTTGTTGCGCCAGTACCTGGGCTTTCATGCCATCGACGTTGCTGTACAAGCCCCGCACCTGGCGCACGGTGCGGGCCAGGTTGGCCTGGGCACTTTGCAGGCCCACGGCCGCATCGTTCGGGTCGAAGTTGATCAGTACCTGGCCTTCATGGACAAGGTCGCCATCGTCGGCGCCAATGCTCACCACGGTGCCGGTCACCAGCGGGGTGATTTCCACCACGTTGCCGTTGACGTAGGCGTCGTCGGTGCTTTCGCTGAAGCGGCCATAGAATTCGTACCAACCCCACACGCCCACGGCGCCGAGAATGACGATCAGCGCCAGGACAAACAGCATGACTTTGCGTTTGCGCGGGTTGCTGGTGTTGGGTTGTTCACCCTTGTTTGTTTCAGGAGCGTTGTTGCTGGTTTCGGCAGTGGCCATGACAAGTACCTTGAATTATTCAGTGCGCGTGGCTGGGGTGGTCGAGGCCACGTTATCGGCGTGGAAACCGCCGCCCAGGGCCTGCATCAATTGAATCGAAAGATCGATTTGCTCGGCATTCAGGGTGGCCAACTGACGTTGGGCCTGGAGAAGTTGTTGTTCGATGCTGAGCACGTCCAGGTAATTCCCGATACCTGAGCTGTAACGCTGGACCCCGGTGTCGTAGGACTGCTGGGCAATGTCCGCGGCGTGTTGCTGGGCCTGGATCTGCCGGCCGGTCTCGCGCAATTGCACGAGGGTGTTGCCGATGTCGCCCAAGGCTTGCACCAGGGTTTTGTTGTACTGGGCCACGGCCAGGTCGTAGTCGGCGTCGCGGGCATCGAGGTCGGCGCGCAGGCGGCCGCCGTCGAAGATCGGCAGCGAGATCGTCGGCGCAATGCTGAAGAAGCGGCTGGCCGAACCGAACATCGCATCCCCCAGCAACGACTCGGCCCCGGCACTCGCGCTCAGGTTGAGGTTGGGGTAGAAACGGGTCTTGCTGGCCGCGACGTTCTTGCTCGCCGCCTCCACACGCCAGCGCGCGGCGATCAGGTCCGGACGACGGCCCACCAACTCGGCAGGCAACACCGACGGCACGGCAACGGCACTCGGCTTGAGCACGTTGGGGCGTACCAGTTCGCTGCCGCGGTCCGGGCCTTTGCCGAGCAACACGGCGAGGGCGATCTTGGCGCTCTGCAGTTGTTTTTCCGCATCGATCAGTTGCGACTGGGAGCTGGCTTCCAGGCTTTCGGTTTGCTGGTACTGGTACTGGCTGTCGATCCCGGAGTTCAGGCGACGCTGGCCCAGGTCGAGCATTTGCCGGGTGCGCTTGAGGTCATCATTGGCCAGGTCACGCACGATATGGGCCTGGCCCAGGTCGCTGTAGGCCTTGGCGACGTTGGCCGCCAGGGTCAGGCGCGCAGCCTGTTGGTCGACTTCGGCAGCGCGGGCCTGGCCCAGTGCCGCCTCCCAGGCAGCGCGCTGGCCACCCCACAGGTCGAAGTTGTAATTGAAGCTGGCACCGATGTTACGCACGGTGGCGTACGCATCGCCCTGGCCCAATGGGTCCTGGTCCTTGGCCAGGCGCGAACGGCTGACACCGGCGCTGGCGTCCAGGGTCGGCATGCGCTCGGCGTCGGCAGCATAGGCGGCGGCTTCGGCCTGATGGGCACGGGCGCTGGCCACTTGCATGTCGGGGCTGTTTTGCAGGGCTTCCTGGATCAGGCCGTCGAGTTGTGGGTCGCCAAGGCTTTTCCACCAGTCGGCGGTGGGCCAGGCGGCGCTCGACAACGTCACACCGCTGAGGGATTTGCCGGTTTGCAGGTTATTGGCTTCGAGGCGTTTGCCTTCTGTGTTCAAGCCGCTGAAATTGGCACAACCGGCCATAGTCATGGCCACCAGCACAAGGCTGAGGCCGGCACGCAAGGAGCGATTGTTCATGCACTACCTACCCGCTGAATGGTGATGGGGTCACCCGCAGCTATCAGAATTTTCTTCAAGATTTTTTCCAGGGTTTGCAATTCACCCGGCTCCAGCGCACCCGCCAATTGGTTCAGGGCCTGGGCGCCGATCTCCGGCAGCATGTCGGCCACGCGCTGGCCTTCCGGGGTCAGCACCAACTGCACCTGGCGCCGGTCCTGCTCGGAACGCTTGCGCGCCAGCAGGTCCTTTTGTTCCAGGCGGTCGAGCATGCGGGTCATGGAGCCGCTGTCCAACGACAGGTTGCGGCACAGCTCGGCGGGGGTGTCGACGCCGTACTGGGCCATGATGATCAACACCTTGAACTGCGCGGCGGTAATGCCGTGGGGTTCCATGTGGGTGTCGATGATCTTGTCTTTGAGCAGCGCAGCACGGCCCAGCAGCAGGCCGAGGTGGCAGTTGTGGAAGTTTTCGGGGGTGAAGTGCTTCATCGTGACCAACCTATTAACTGCCTAAGCAGTGAATGTATGTCACGATGTTACTGCCTAGGCAGCGAATGTCAAACGAATAGTTAGGTTGCTTGCTAATTAGCGGATAAATGGTGGGAGCCGGGCTCCCACCTTTAATGTGTACGGATCAGAAATCCCGCTTGTAGAAAATATCCAGGGAGCTGGCCACACCGCTGGCCACTTCCAGGTACACCTTCTTGCTCAGCAAATAGCGCAAGGCGATGGTGTTGGCCGGTTCGAACACCCCCACGCCATAACGCAGGCTGAGCTTCTCCGAGATTTTGCCGCTGGCCACCACAGCGGTGTTGTTGCCACTGCCCTGGGTGTCGAGTTCGAAATCCTGGATGCCCAGGTTCTTGGCAATATCCGAGGTGACCCCGGCGCTGCCCATCAACCCGAGGCCCAACGCTGCCTGGGCCAGCATGTTGTTGTCTTCACCGGTGGTGCTGAGCGGTCGGCCCAGTACCAGGTAGGACAGCGCCTGTTCCTGGCTCATGGCCGGTTCCGAGAAGATCTGCGTGGTGGGCTGCTCGGCGCTGCCGCTCAGGCGGATACCGGCAGTTACGTCGTCGGTCTGGCGGATGGCTTCGATGTCGAGGTACGGCTGGTCAATCGGCCCGGCGAACAGCAACCGCGCGCGGCGCACCGTAAGGCGCTGGCCGTAGGCGCGGTAGCGGCCGTCGTTGAGCCAGAGTTCGCCACGGGTGTCCATGTTGTCGCCGATGTGCACGTGGCCTTGCAGGTTGGCGGTGAGGCCGAAGCCGGCGAAACTCAACTTGTCCTTGCCCACCTCCACATCGATGTCCATCGCCATGGCCATCGGCGGCTTGCCCTCTTCGGTCTGGCTGCCGACGATCACCGTGTCATCCGAGACCTTGACCGTCGACGGCGGCAGTTCGCGCACGGTGATCTCGCCCTTGGGGATCTGCACCTTGCCGGAGATCGCCAGCTTGTCGTTTTTCATGCTGATTTTCAGGTCGGGCGCCACTTCCAGGGCCGCGTACGGTTCTACGCTGACCGGCAGTTGCGTGCCTTGCAGCGCGATGTCCACCGCCAGGGCCTGGCCCCAGTCGATCTGGCCCTTGATAGTGCCCTGCCCGGCTTTGCCGCTGCGCCAGCCGCCATTGAGCTGCACGCTTTCGCCGGCAATCAGCGCCTGGATATTCAGGCCTTCGAAGCTGGTGGGCAGTTCCGGACCGGAGATTTCGCCGCCCACCAGGTTGATGCTGCCGTTGACCTGAGGCGCCAGCAGGCCGCCGCCGATGCGCCCGTTACCGTTGAGCTTGCCGTTGAGCTTCTCGACCATCGGCACAAACGGCCGGGCCACGGCGAGGTCGAGGCCGGTCAGAGTGAAGTTACCGGTGATCGGTTTGTTCTTCGGCAGCGGATTGATCTGCGCCTGCAACAGCAACTCGCCAAGCTTGCCACCCCGGAAGTTGAGCTGGGTATCGATGCGAGTGGGGTTGAGGGTGGTTTCCAGCTTCAGGGTGTCGTAGGGGAAGTCCAGCCACTGGTCCTTGTCCTTGACCCGCAAGGTGCCGCCGCTGGCATCCACCGACACCACGCCTTTGGGGCCGCTGGCCGGCAGGTCGAGTTGCACGTCGGCATTGAGCTTGCCCTGCCAGGCGAAGTCTTTCGGCAAAAACGCCGCCAGGCTGTCGATGGGGAACTGCTTGAGGTGATAACGCAGCTTGGGTTCGGGCATCAGGCGCTGGTCTTCGCCACACAGGCTCGCCGAGCCGGATACCCAGCAGTGGGCAGCAAAGGTCAGCTTGCCATCGGCCATGCGCTCGATTTTAGCCGGGGCTTGCAGCTTCCAGTCCTGGCCACCCGCCTGCACATCGCCGCTGGCGAGGCGCCCGCGCCAGTTGCCTTTGTCGAGGTTGCCGTCCAGGGCCAGGGCCAGCTTGAGCAGCGGGCCGGCCAGGTCGAGCTGGACTTTCTGGTTTTTGATATCGCCCTGGGCGCTGGCGGTGAAGGTGCCGACCTGGGTTTCACCGGCCTGGATGCCACTGCCTTTCAGGTCGATTTTGGCGCGCTGGGCGTTATCGAGGTTTGCATCCAAGGTCAGGTTTTGCAGGCGATTGTCTTCAAACGCGATCTGTTGGCCAACCAGGTTGAGCTTGCCTTGGGGCGCGTGCAGGGTACCGGCGACGTCGAGGCGCCCGTTCATTTGCCCGCGCAGTTGCGGCCAGAGTTGGGCGAGGCGCGTCAGCTTGATGTCGACCTGCCCGGCCAGCCGCTGTTGCAGGCTGCCGCTGCCGTAGATGCGGTTGTCGCCGAGGCGGATGTCCAGGGTGCCGAGGGTCCACTGCTCGCCTGCGCCTTCGGCCTTGGCCTGGAGCACGGCGGGTTGGCCGCGCAGGCGGCCCTTGAGGTCGAGGTCGGCGTTGAGCTTGAGCTGCTCGTTCTTCATTTCACCCTTGCTGCGCAGCGGGCCAGCGAGGGTGCCGGGCAGCTCGGCAACCCAGTACGCCGGGTTGATGGCCGACAGGTCGAGTGCCGCGTCCCAGGCAACACCGTCGGCAAATTGCAGGTTCAGGTGGCCCTCGGCCTTGCCCTGGCCGGCGGCGAGTTTCAGCTCGGGGAGGAACACTTGCTTGAGGTCGCCACTGAACGGGCTGGCCAGGCTGAACTTGCCTGCCGGGCCGTCGAGGTCGGCCTTGAAGTTGCCCAGGTAGTTGCCGTCCTTGTAGGAAACTTCGCCATTGAAGGTACGCAAGGCTACTTGAGGTTCGTCAATGACCGGGTACAGGCGATGCCAGGGGAAATCCAGCCAGTCGATTTTCGCGTCGGCGCTGAAGCCTTGCTGCCAGTCCAGATTGGCACTGAGCTTGAGGCTTTGCTGGTCACCGGCATTCAAGTCCAACCCGGCGATCTGCGCGCCCTTGGCGTCGACCTTGCCTTGCAGCAGCAAGTCCACCGGGCCTTTCTCCGCCGGAAGGACGGCTTTGCCCAGCAACTGGTAACCGTTGCTCAGGTCGCCCTTGGCCGTCAGGTCCAACTGATTGAGTTGCAGGGTATCGGGCAAGTCGGCGCTGGGTTTGAAGCCATCGGCGGTGATGTGCAACTGCGCCGGCAGGTTTTCCACCAGGGGTTGTAATTCGCCGCTGAGCTTGGCCGGCAGGTAGCCGCTGCTGTCGGCGTCGAGCTTGAGGGTTTTGAGCAAATCGCCATCGACCTTGAGCGCCAGCGTCCAGGGCGCACCGCCCGGGGCGTAGGGCAGACTCAGGTTGCCGCTGGCGGTTAACGGCCAGTTGCCGGTAGGTTGCAGCAGGCCGGATAGATCCAGCACCAGGCCGTCCCGCTGCAGGTGCACCGAGTCAATCTGCATGCCGGCAGCGGTCCAGTGCGCCGCCAGTTGCAGGCCCTGGAGTTCTTCGCTGCCGTTGAACAGCAGGCTGCCGACGCGGATGTCACCCAACTGAAGGGCGACCGGCAATTTCAGGTCCGGCAGGGTGATCGGGCCGCTGCTTTCTTCCGCGCTGGGTGGAAATTGCAGGCTCACCTGCTCCACATCCAGTTGGTTGATGCACACCGTCATGCGCATCAGGCACGCCGGCGACCAGTCGAACTTCGGTGCTTGCAGCTCTACGCGACTGCTGTCTTGTTGCCATAACAGATGGTCGGCACTCCACTGCCCGCCCAGGCGACCCTGGAAATTTTCCACGGTCAACCCCGGCACCTGGCCCAGCACCCAACGGCTGCCGACTTGGGTACCCAGCACTGTCCACAGCGCCAGCACTATCACCGCGAGGACCGCCAGCACGGCCAGCCCCGCTATTTTCAAACCACGCATCACAGCTCAGGCCCCATGGAAAAGTGCAAACGAATGCCGCCCGGATCTTCGAGGGCATGGGCCAGGTCGAGGCGGATCGGACCGACCGGCGACACCCAGCGCACGCCCACACCCACACCGGTTTTCAGGCTCGGCATTTCCAGGGTGTTGAACGAGTTGCCTTGGTCGATAAAGGTCGCGATCCGCCATTTTTCGGCGATGGAATATTGATACTCGGCGCTCAGGGCCACCATGTAGCGGCCACCGATGCGGTCGCCACGGTCATTCTCCGGCGACAGGGTCTGGTACTCATAACCGCGCACGCTCTGGTCGCCACCGGCAAAAAAGCGCAACGACGGCGGCACGGATTTGTAGCCGTTGGTGGCACTGCCACCAAACTGCGCGCGGGCCAGGAAGCGGTGGTTGTCCCACAACGTGGTCAGGCCCTTGATCGTCGCCGTGCCGTAAAGCAGGTTGGTGTCGGAACCCAGCCCTTCCTTGGCGACCTTGGCGTCGAACAACAGGCGATAGCCGTTGTGCGGGTCGATGCGGTTGTCACTGCGCAGATAGGAGTAACTGATGCCCGGCATCAGCAGCGTGCTCAGGCCCGAGTCGTTGCCCAGGCGATATTCTTCGCGCTGCCACTTGAGCGAGATCACCCGCGTCCAGCCGCTGGGCAACTTGCTGTGCCACTCGGGGCCGAGCGTGAGCAATTTACTCAAGGTGTCGGTGTTGGCGATTTCTTCATTCTGGTAGCCACCGGCGAAACGCAGTTTGTCGGTCAGGGGCGGGTCCAGGGGAATGTCGTACCACAGCCCGACGTTCTGCCGGGGCGCCGACAGCTCGGCTTCCCAACCATAACTGTGGCCCTGGGGGTTGACCCAATGGCGCGTCCAGTTGGCCTTGCCACGCGGCCCGACGTCGGTCGAGTAACCCAGGCCCAGGCCCATGGTGCGGGGCTTGCGGGTTTCGAGTTGCACGGCCACAGGAATCACGTCGTTAGTCGACGCGGCGGGAGCGGCGTCCACGCGCACGCCTTCAAAAAAGCCACTGCCTTGCAGGTTCTGGTTGAGTTCGGCGATCAGTTCGGAGTCGTAGGGTGCGCCGCTCTTGAACGGCACCATGCGTTGCAGCAGGTCTTCATCAAACGGCGTATCGCCGGCAAAGCTGACCTTGCCCAAGGTGTAGCGTGAGCCACTGTCATAAATGAGTTCGATATCGGCCACACCCGCCTTGGGGTCGACCGAGAGTTTCTGGCTGGTAAAGCGCCCGCTGAAAAAGCCGTAGCGTGACGCCTGGTTCTGGATAACGCGCTTGGCGTCTTCGTAATTGCCATGGTTGAGCACGGCACCGGGTTTGAGTTCGTCGCTGCCGGGCACGCGAAAGGCTTTGAGGTCGGCCGCCTGGCCATCGACCCTAATAGTCACATTGCGCAAATGCACCGGTTCGCCGGGGTCGATGGTGAGGATCAGGCGCGGGTTCTTGCCGCCCTTCACATCGCTGGCGATCTGCGGCTGGTAGAAACCCAACGCCTGGGCGGCCTTGCGGGCCTGCTCCTCGGCGCCACGGCTGAACCGTTGCAGGGCTTCTTCGTCACGATCGCCGACCCCGCCGATATAGCCTTCGATGTTGGCTTTCAACGCGTCGTTTGAAGGTTTGATGCGCACATCCAATTCGCTTTGCGCCAAGGCGCCGCAGCTCGTGAACAGCAGAATCAAGCCGCTGGTAAATCTTCCTGGAAACTTCATAGGCCGGGATGCTACACGAGCTTGGGAGCGGGTTAGAACCCGGATTTGTCTGAATAATTCTGTCTTAAACCGTTGCAGCCTGTAACACCTGCGGATTTGCGTGAAAGAAAACGTGCTCCAGGACAGGTCCTACAGCCACCTCGCCGATCTCTTCATAGCCCTGGCGTTTATAGAACTCCAGGTAGCGAGAATTCCCCGTGTCCAACACCACACCGGAAGAATGCGGGTCTTCGGCGCACCAGTTGTGAACCGCTTCGAGCAATTGCTCGCCGTAGTGTTTGCCCTGGAATTGCGGGTGAATCCCCAGCAGCGGCAGCACATGCACCGAGTCCGAGGGCAGGCACGCCAACACGGCCTGGTGATATTCCAGGTAGCGCCGGGTGCCACGCACCCCGGTGCTCAGCCACATGCGCAATTGCCAGGCCCAGCTTTCGGTAATGCCCAGGCGTCGCGTGGGCGGCGCGATCAGGGCGATGCCGATCAACCGGTCGTTGACCAGCAGGCCAATAGCCGGCAGGTTCTGGAAGAAGTGCTGCTTGACCAGCTCACGCACCGTGGCGCGCACCCGCTGTTCGTAGCCGGGACGTTCGGCTTCAAAGATGTAGGCGAACGTCGGCTCATGGCGATAGGCCTGGTACAGCAGGGAACGGGCTTCGCGGGAATAGCCGCTGTCGAGCATGTGAATCTGGGCGATGGCAGTCGAGGTGTCAGGCATAACAGTGAATCTCCCCTGGGCGCTGACTCAAAAAGGTTGCGCTCTTGTTAGTACGAGCCCACAGCAACCGACTCGTTCCCTCCTTTCAGACCTTAGCAGTGCCCAACTCCTACCGCCACGCTGGCCCCCGTCCGACTTGTCGGCTAGCATCGCCCTTTTGCCAGACTGGACTGCCGACCATGAAAATCGTCTCTTTCAATATCAACGGGCTGCGCGCCCGCCCTCATCAGCTGGCGGCACTGATCGAGAAACACCAGCCGGACGTGATCGGCCTGCAGGAAACCAAGGTCCACGACGACCAGTTCCCGCTGGATGAGATCAAGGCCCTGGGCTATCACGTGTATTACCACGGGCAGAAAGGCCACTATGGTGTTGCCCTGCTCTCGCGCCAGGAACCGCTGGCGCTGCATAAAGGCTTTGCCAGTGACGAAGAAGACGCCCAGCGCCGGTTTATCTGGGGCACCTTCGCCGATGCCAACGGCAACCCGATTACCATCATGAACGGCTATTTCCCACAGGGCGAAAGCCGCGACCACCCTACCAAGTTCCCGGCCAAGCAACGTTTCTACGAAGACCTGCAAACCTTGCTGGAGTCGCAGTTCAGCAATGACCAGGCCGTGGTGGTGATGGGCGATGTGAATATTTCCCCGGAAGACTGCGACATCGGCATCGGTGCCGACAATGCCAAGCGCTGGCTTAAAACCGGCAAGTGCAGCTTCCTGCCGGAAGAGCGCGAGTGGATGGCACGCCTGAAGAACTGGGGCCTGGTGGACAGCTTCCGTCACCTCAACCCGGACGTCGCCGACCGCTTCAGCTGGTTCGATTACCGCAGCCGCGGTTTTGAAGACGAGCCCAAGCGCGGGCTGCGGATCGACGTGATCATGGCCTCCCAAGGCCTGTTGCCGCGGGTGAAGGACGCCGGTGTGGACTACGACCTGCGCGGTATGGAAAAACCCTCCGATCATGCGCCGATCTGGCTGGAACTGAGCTGATCTGGCACAGAGGGCCGGGAAACCGGCCCTCGTCATATTTATGCAACCTGCCTGACTTAATCTCGCGGCACTCCCTTTGGCTTGAGAAGGTGCCGGCATGATGCTGCGCGTTCTATCCCTGCTGGCCCTGCTCAGCGCATTCCCCCTCACCGCCTTTTCCACCCCGCTGCCCTTCCCCGATCACGGCCCGGCCTTGCGTATCCAGGGTTCCAACACCATCGGCGCGGCACTGGGCCCGGCGCTGGTCAAGGGACTGATGGAGCAACAAGGTTTGCAAGGCGTGCACAGCGAGCCGTCTGACCAAGCCAACGAACAGCAGATCGTCGGCAAGACTCGCCAGGGCCAACAGGTGACGATAGAAGTGGCCGCCCATGGCTCCAGCACCGGGTTCGCCGCACTGAAAAAAGCCAACGCCGACCTCGCGGCGTCGTCTCGGCCGATAAAAGACAGTGAGTTGGTGGAGCTGGAGCCCCTGGGCGACCTGAAAAGCCCGGACGCCGAACAAGTCATCGCGATTGATGGCCTGGCGATCATCCTCAACCCGCGCAACCCGCTGAATACATTAAACACTGAGCAACTGGCGCAGATTTTCAGCGGCGACGTCTCGACCTGGGAACAACTGGGCGGTATCGGCGGCAAGATTCAGGTGTACGCGCGGGATGATCAATCCGGCACCTACGATACGTTCAAGGAGTTGGTGCTCAGCCGCCGCGGCAAATCCCTGGAGGCCAGCGCCAAACGGTTCGAGTCCAGTGAGCAGTTGTCGGATGCGGTCAGCCACGATCCCCAGGGCATCGGCTTTATCGGGCTGCCCTACGTGCGCCAGGCCAAGGCAGTGGCCATTGTCGACGGTGACTCGCAGCCCATGCTGCCGTTGAACAGCCTGATTGCCACCGAGGATTACCCGTTGTCACGCCGGTTGTTTTTCTATCTGCCGCCGGTTGCGCAGAATCCGTGGGCCAAGGCGTTGGTGGACTTTGCGCAAAGCAGCAAGGGCCAGGCGATCGTCGCCGCCAACGGGTTTATCGCACAGCAGGTGCAGGCCATGACCGTGGAGCCGCGCGCGCCGATGCCCGAGGATTACCAGGGGATTGCCCGGCAGGCACAACGGCTGACCGTGAACTTCCGGTTTGAGGAAGGCAGCGCCAGCCTCGACAACAAGGCGCGCCAAGACTTGACGCGTGTGGTGGCTTATATAAAGAGCCACCGCAAGCTGGACAAGCAGGTAACGCTGGTGGGGTTTGGGGATGCCAAAAATGATGCGCAGCGAGCGGCGCTGCTGTCGAAACTGCGGGCGATGGCGGTGCGCAGGGAGTTGGTTAAAAGTGGCGTGGTGCTGAGGGATATCCGCGGCTTTGGCGCCGAGATGCCGGTGGCGGCAAATACGGCGGATGAGGGGAGGATCAAGAACCGGCGGGTGGAGGTTTGGGTTTACTGAGATGCTGAAGTAACAGAAGGTTTCTGTGGCGAGGGGGCTTGTCCCCCGTTGGGCTGCGCAGCAGCCCCATAAGTCCACCCGCATTCTTTCAGGCAGAGTGTGGCGGCAGGTTTGGGGGCTGCTGCGCAGCCCAACGGGGGACAAGCCCCCTCGCCACAAAAGCGCCTTTGCCGCAAAAACACTGCGAGCCTCGGTTTTACTGCCCGCTGCGCATCATCTCCCGCGGTACATACTTGCCGATCTCGAACTTGCCGATCGCTGCCCGGTGCACTTCGTCCGGGCCGTCGGCCAGGCGCAGGGTGCGCTGCATGGCGTACATGTAGGCCAGCGGGAAGTCGTTGGAAACACCCGCCCCGCCGTGGATCTGGATCGCCCGGTCGATCACCTTCAACGCCACGTTCGGCGCCACCACCTTGATCTGCGCGATTTCGCTTTTCGCGACCTTGTTGCCCACGGTGTCCATCATGTAGGCGGCCTTCAGGGTCAGCAGGCGCGCCATGTCGATTTCCATCCGCGAGTCGGCGATCTTGTCGATGTTGCCTCCAAGACGGGCCAACGGCTTGCCGAAGGCGGTACGGCTGACAGAGCGTTTGCACATCAACTCCAAGGCACGCTCAGCCATGCCGATGGAGCGCATGCAGTGGTGGATACGGCCCGGGCCAAGGCGGCCCTGGGCAATTTCAAAGCCCCGGCCCTCGCCCAGCAGCACGTTTTCGTACGGCACACGGACGTTTTCAAACAGCACTTCGGCGTGGCCGTGGGGCGCGTCGTCGTAGCCGAACACCGGCAGCGGGCGCACGATCTTCACGCCGGGCGCATCCACCGGTACCAGAATCATTGAGTGCTGTTGGTGGCGCGGCGCATCCGGGTTGCTCAGGCCCATGAAGATCAGGATCTTGCAGCGCGGGTCGCAGGCGCCGGAGGTCCACCATTTTTTGCCGTTGATCACCCACTCGTCGCCGTCACGTACCGCACGGGCAGCCATGTTGGTGGCATCGGAAGAAGCCACGTCCGGCTCGGTCATGGCGAACGCCGAACGAATCTCGCCCCGCAGCAACGGTTCGAGCCAGCGTTGTTTCTGCTCTTCGTTGGCGTAGCGCACCAGCACTTCCATGTTGCCGGTGTCGGGTGCGGAGCAGTTGAACGGCTCCGGCCCCAGCAAGGAGCGGCCCATGATTTCGGCCAGGGGTGCGTATTCGAGGTTGGTCAGGCCGGCACCCAGTTCGGACTCCGGCAGGAACAGGTTCCACAGGCCTTCGGCTTTAGCCTTGGCTTTCAACTCTTCCATGACTGCGGTGGGCTGCCAGCGATCTCCTTCGCTGACCTGGCGTTCAAACACCGGCTCGGCCGGGTAGACGTAAGCGTCCATGAAGGCGGTGACGCGTTCACGCAGTTCCTGAACCTTGGGCGAATAGGCGAAATCCATGAGCAGCTCCCTTTTTGGAAGGTTGTTTAGGTCATGAAATTGATGCTAGATCAGCGCTGATAATTTACCTAACCTATTCTCGGCGTGTATTAACATTCATCACCGATATATGATCGGCGTATGGACACCTAACAATAAGAGCGCAGCGAAATGAATCTGAGCAAGGTCGACCTCAACCTTTTCATCGTCTTTGACGCGATCTACACCGAAGCCAACCTGACCCGCGCCGGGCAGATTGTCGGGATTACCCAGCCAGCGGTGTCGAACGCTCTGGCACGCCTGCGGGAGACGTTCAACGACCCGCTGTTCGTGCGCACTGCCCAGGGCATGGTGCCCACCCCCATGGCCCAGAACATCATCGGCCCGGTGCGCAATGCGCTGTCGCTGCTGCGGGTGTCGGTGCAGGAAAGCCGGATTTTCAACCCGCAGCAGGCCGCCAAGACCTACCGCATCAGCATGACCGACCTTACCGAAGCGGTGATTCTGCCGCCGCTGTTCCAGCGCCTGCGCCGCCTGGCGCCGACGGTGGTGATCGAGAGCTTCCTGTCCAAACGCCGGGAAACTACCAAGGAACTGGCCGCCGGTCGCCTGGATTTTGCCGTGGATGCGCCGCTCAACACCGACCCGCAAGTGCGCCACGTCAAGCTGATGGAAGACCGCTACGTGTGTGCCATGCGCAAGGGCCATCCGATGGCGGGCAAGGAAAAGCTCACCCTCGATGACTACTTGTCCCTGACGCACATTCATATCTCCAGCCGGCGCAATGGCCTGGGCCACGTGGACCTGGCGTTGGGCAAGATGGGCCTGCAACGCAAGATCGCCCTGCGCTCCCAACATTATTTGATGGCCTCGCAAGTGCTGCAGCAGACCGACATGGTCATGACCGTGCCGGAGCGCTTTGCCCGGCGCCATGAACTGCACTGGTTCAACCTGCCGGTGAACGATGTGCCGATGGTGGAAACCCATTTGTACTGGCACGAAAGCACCGACCAAGACCCCGCCAACCGCTGGATGCGCGAGCAAATGATCGAGTTGTGCCAGCAGGTGACGGCTCATGAGAAGAAGCTGGATAAGCAGCAGGCGTGATGTGTTGCTTGACGTTAACGTCAAGCAACCTTTAGCTTAACGCTCAAGACACTCCTTGAGCGCCCCCATGAGCACGACCTACAGCATCTCCGACCTCGCCCGCGAGCTCGATATCACCACCCGCGCCATTCGCTTCTATGAAGAACAAGGCCTGCTGTCCCCGGAACGCCGGGGCCAGGAGCGTATTTATTCGCCGCGGGACAAGGTCAGCCTGAAGCTCATCCTGCGGGGCAAACGCATCGGGTTCTCCCTGGCCGAGTGCCGGGAGCTGATCGAACTCTACGACCCCACCAGCGGCAATCAGAAACAGCTGCACAGCATGCTGGCGAAAATCGCCGAGCGCCGCGAACAGCTGGAGCAACAGTTGCTGGACATCGAACAGATGAAACTGGAACTGGACACCGCCGAAGAGCGTTGCACCCAGGCGCTGGAACAGACCATTCAGAGCCAGGTTGGCCATTCATAAAAGGTAGCTGCCATGTCCCTCCCCTCTCATGTGCGCCTGGTGGAAGTCGGCCCCCGCGACGGCCTGCAGAATGAAGCGCAACCCATCAGCGTCGCCGACAAGGTGCAATTGGTGGACGCCCTGAGCGCCGCCGGCCTGGGCTACATCGAAGTCGGCAGTTTTGTGTCGCCCAAGTGGGTGCCGCAAATGGCCGGGTCCGCCGAGGTGTTTGCGCAGATCCAGCGCAAGCCCGGGGTGACCTACGGTGCGCTGGCGCCAAACCTGCGGGGCTTTGAAGATGCCCTGGCCGCCGGTGTGAAGGAAGTCGCGGTGTTTGCGGCAGCGTCCGAGGCGTTCTCCCAACGCAACATCAATTGTTCCATCAGCGAAAGCCTGGAGCGCTTCGCGCCTATCATGGACGCGGCCCGGCAGCACGGCGTGAGCGTGCGGGGTTATGTGTCGTGCGTGTTGGGGTGCCCGTACGAAGGCCAGGTCGCGCCGGAACAAGTGACGGCGGTAGCCCGGGAACTGTTTGCGATGGGCTGCTATGAAGTGTCCCTGGGCGACACCATCGGCACCGGTACGGCGGGCGCCACCCGGCGGATGTTCGAGGTGGTCGGCGCGCAGGTGCCACGGGACAAGCTGGCCGGGCATTTTCACGACACCTATGGCCAGGCCATCGCCAATATCTACGCCAGCCTTGAGGAAGGTATCCAGGTATTCGACAGCTCTATCGCGGGCCTCGGCGGCTGCCCCTATGCCAAGGGTGCCAGCGGTAACGTCGCCACTGAAGATGTGTTGTACCTGCTCAATGGCCTGGGCATCGAGACGGGTATCGACATGGACAAGCTGATTCTGGCGGGCCAGCAGATCTGTACGGTATTGGGCCGCCCCACCGGTTCACGCGTGGCCAAAGCCCGTAACGCCACCTGAGTACCGCGCCCGTGACGATGTGTTACCTCGCGGCTACACATCGGGTAACACGGGAACATATTTTGTCGCATTTCCTGAAAGAAATTTCCCATCAAAAAATCAAGCCATTGATTTTAAAGGACTTTATAAAGTTGGCACGGCTCCTGCTTTCTCTATTGCATAACAAGAATAAAAAGCACCAAACCTAATAAAAATAAGACGTAACGACTCTGACATAACAAAAACAACACGGCAGAGACGCAGCTAACAGATTTTTTTGGAGAAGATGTGCTTTGCAGGGTACGGCTAGCCGAAACCCGCAACCGGATAGAGAAGAACAAAAAACTACCTCAAGGTAGCTACCCTCTGGTTGGATCGCGTGCGAAGAAGCAGATCAGCGTTCAAAAAAATACGTTTGCTCTTGACCCCGGATGGGGGTCGCCAAAAACAGCGGTAAAGGGCCACGGTTGCCAAAAACAACAACAGACCGCCCCTCAATAATAAAAAAAGAGCACGCAACGACAAATTAAAGGGGACCTTCGGGTCCCCTTTGTGCTTTCTCGTGGAAGGTGATTTGCGTGTATATCCGTTTTTTGGGTAACGGCTGGTATGGGTTCCGCTCTTACAGCGGCTCACTTTTGAAAAGCGCAAAAGTAAGCAAAACGCTCTTGCCCCACCACTCGGCACCTCGCTTAGGCTCGGTGTGCCCGCACTCCGGCATTACTACGCGGGCCGCCGCGACGGGGCGTCCCTGCCCCGTCGCGGCTAAACCGGCGTCCTGCCGGTTTACCCGCTCCGTACTACCTGCGTTCGGCCAGCGTGGTTAACGGGGCGCCTAAGATCAAGATCAAAAGCAGATCAAGAGCACAGCGGCCTACAGGCCGGCTTGAGTGGTGTGAAGCAAAGGCAACATCAAGATCAAAATCTACAGCGGGCACGCGGCGTTTTTCAAGGTAGTTGTCGCGTTCACCGTCGTACTACGCGGCTTTTATTACCACTGTCAGCTCCCTTTCAGGGTTCAGATACACTGTCCCGATAGGGTTCC
>NZ_AHHC01000016.1:0-12335 GCF_000242655.1 Pseudomonas sp. PAMC 25886 | reverse complement strand
CAAAAGCCAAAGCCAAAGCGAAAACCAAATCTGAAACTGATGCAGCTCTGCTTTTCTGTGGGAGCTGGCTTGCCTGCGATGGCATCACCTCGGTGTGTCTGATGTACCGAGTTGTCTGCATCGCAGGCAAGCCAGCTCCCACATTTGACCGTGCCCGCTGTAGATTTTGATTTTGATGTTGCCTTTGCTACACACCACTCAAGCCGGCCTGTAGGCCGCTGTGCTGTTGATCTGCTGTTGATCTTGATCTTAGGCGCCCCGTTAAACCACGCTGGCCGAACGCAGGTAGTACGGAGCGGGTAAACCGGCAGGACGCCGGTTTAGCCGCGACGGGGCAGGGACGCCCCGTCGCGGCGGCCCGCTTCGTGCTGCCGGAATGAGGGCACACCGAGCCTGAGCGAGGTGCCGAGTGGTGGGGCAAGAGCCTTTTGGTTACTTTTGGGCTCTTTTCAAAAGTGACCCGCTGTAAGAGCGGAACCCATACCCGCCATAACAAAAATAACGGATATGCCCCCAACATCAGCAAAACCTTAGGGCTTCACCCGCGCCACCCGCCACACCGTGTTCCCAACATCATCCGCCACCAGCAACGCACCCTGCCCGTCCAGCGTCACCCCCACCGGACGCCCCTGAGCCTCCCCATCACCATTCAAAAACCCGGTCAGAAAATCAACAGGCGTCCCCGCAGGCTTACCGTCCTTGAACGGAATAAACACCACCTTGTACCCCGCCTGCGGATTACGGTTCCAGGACCCATGCTCCCCCACAAACACCCCATCAGCGAACACGGCAGGCATCCCCCGCGCATCAGAAAAGGTCAAACCCAACGGCGCAACATGCGTCCCCAGCGCATAGTCCGGCGCAATCGCCTGGGCCACCTTGTCCGGACGCGGCGGCTGCACCCGGCTATCGACATGCGCACCGTAATAACTCCACGGCCAACCGTAGAACGCGCCATCCTGCACCGACGTCAGGTAATCCGGCACCAGGTCACTGCCAATCTCATCCCGCTCGTTGACCACCGTCCACAATTGCGTAGAGCCAGGCTTCCATGCCAGTCCATTGGGGTTACGCAACCCACTGGCAAACAGCCGCTTCTGGCCACTGCCAAGGTCCACCTCCCAGATCGCAGCACGCCCGTCCTCGGCTTCAAGCCCGTTCTCACCCACATTGCTGTTGGACCCTACGGTCACGTAAAGCTTGGTGCCCTGAGGATTGGCGAGAACGTTTTTGGTCCAGTGATGATTGATCCCGGCCGGCAGATCGGTGACCTTGATCGGGGTCGCATCGATGTGAGTCTGGCCCTGAACATAAGGCACCTTGACCACCGCATCGGCATTCCCGATATACAACTCATCCCCCACCAATGCCATGCCGAACGGCGAGGTCAGACCACTGAGAAAAAGGCTTTTCACCTCGGCATGCCCATCGCCATCGGCGTCCCGCAGCAGGGTAATGCGATCAGCACTCGGCGCATCGGCACCCACCCGGCCCATCACAAACCCCATCGCCGTGCGACGCGCCCAGGCGAGCAAACCTGTGCCGCCGTCGGTGGCACCTTCAGGCATGGGCGGATGGTTACTCTCGGCGACCAGTACGTCACCGTTGGGCAAGGTGTACACCCAGCGCGGGTGGTCAAGGTCTGCGGCCAGCGCCGTCACCGTGAATCCCTCGGGTGCCTTGGGCTGGACATGTTCCGGCCAGCCCACGGCCTTGGACACCTTGAGCGTCGGGATCAGCGAGGTGGTGGGTTCGGGCAGTTGCGGGCTTGGCCCCACACCGGCCTGAAACGGCAGTTTGGAGGACTCACCACAAGCGCTGAGAGCAGCAGTGGCGGTGATCAGCAGCGCAAGGCGGCTTGGTGCATTCATGGGGGTTACCTCAAGGCGGCCTTTTATCAGGCAGGCGTAATGCGCCGCAGTATTACGCCGTGAGGCCTTGCCAAACACCGGGTTGAGCGCAATTCAGATTTGTCGCATGGGCACGAATAGTCGGTACGCGATAACGTGGACAAGCAGTGCTATCATCCAGCCACTATTGATGACATGGAGGTCGCTATGCACAGACCGCTCGCTCCGATGCTGATCGCTATGACCCTGACCATCACGGGTTGCAGCATCAAGCAAACCGTCGCCCCGGCCACCCTGTCCAACGATCAGCCACCGGAGATTTGCCTGATTCCTGCCGAAGGCCTGCGTGCCGGATTCAATACCACCTACACGGCGCAGCTAAGGAGCAAAGGTTTCCAAACCCGCGAGGTGGCAGCCGGCAGCCCGCCCTCCATCTGCTCGCTGTCGACGACCTACATTGGCAAATGGACCTGGGACCTGGCGCTGTACATGTACTACGCCGATATCCGGGTGTATGAACAGGGCCGTCAGGTTGGCCAGGCGGAATACGACGCATCGTGGGGCGGTGGTCGCCCGGACAAGTTTATCGATGCGCAGAACAAGATCATCGAGCTGACCGATCAGCTATTCCCCAATCCTGTATACCGGGCAACCACACCGCCGGCGGCCATTGCTGATGCGCCGCCCGCACTCGACAAAGCAGCCTACAAAAAGAAAAAGCTTGAGCAGTTGATGCAGGAAAGCACGTCTTACGACGATTACCAGAAACGTTATCGCGAGATCATCGCGGAATAAATTATTGCCATGAATCAATGCAACCAAGTCAGGGAGCAGACATGCTGAATGCTGTAGTGGCTGGAAAGAGACGCGGCACCGGTCTGGAAAACCAGGCGCAGGCACTGGGCCTGGCAGAGGGCTCCGAAGACGTTCTCACCTCCAGTGTTTTCGAGCGTCTGGGGTACCTTCCAGATGGGATTTTATCTAGCGTGCTTTCGCAACTGATCGGTGAACCTTTCGGCCCGTTGCAAGCCATGGAATTCTGGCCATCCTGGCCGCTTAAGGGGCGCTCGCGAGTTGAGCCGGACGTTGTGCTAGGTGATGCCCAACGCCAGGTGGTGATTGAAGCCAAACGACATGACCATGTGCGCCAACAGAACGCCAGGCAACTGGCCGATGAACTGTTGGCTGGCTGGCAAGGCGGGTTTCTACAAGGTAACTGCTTGCTGCTTGCCCTTGGAGGGCTGGACGATCCCGGCAAGTTGGGTACCCAGCGACTGCTCGACGAAGTGCTGAGCCACATTCCGCAGAGCGCCAACCTCGGCTTCAAACTGGTCTGCTGCACTTGGCAGGCGTTGTATCAAGCCCTGGAAAATCACATTACCCCGGACTCACCGCCCGGCTGCCAGCGCCTGCTCGATGACATCGCCAAGTGCTATGCCTGGCACGGCCTGCGTACACATCCAATGCGGTGGCTGGGTAACCTGCCGGTCCTCAACATCTTGAACCACCCAAATGCATTCGCTGCCTGGAGGATGAAATGACAGGGAATATGGAAAACGCCTTGCTGGATGTGCGCCGGGCTTATCGTTTGCTCGCCGATTATCAGCAACGTATGTTCGAACTCCTGGGCTACATCCGTGACCAGGTGGGTGCCACCGCGTACTACCACGATTACGTCAACTCCTTGCCTCAGGGGCTGGCCGGGCTGGAAAAACGCGATAACAGCGGGCTTCGCTACCTGCCCTTTTATGACCTGACGGCCATCTGGCTAAAAAACCAGGGCCAGGAAGCGCCCTGGAACAACCACCAGGCCGGCGACCTGATGTTCGGTGCCTGGGTTCGTAGCGACACCGGCTTCGACAAGCACTCAGGAAAATTCGATGGCCGAGCAGCCGAACAGACGGACAGCGCGCTGGTCTTGTCCGTGGTGGTCTGTGACATACCCGCCAAGGCGCCTTGCAACTTGTACGCTGATATCTGGTGCGGCATCGACTATCCGGAAGACGGTGAGGTGAACGACTCCGATGTCCACGGCTACCGCTGTTTTGCACAGTCGATCCCTCTGGAGCAGCTCTCGGATCAAGCGGCGGTAGACCACGCGATTGCCACATGGTGCGCCCAGGCCAGTGACAAGCTCGACAAGCCTATCGGCCGGACTCGCTAAGCCGGCCCAAACACCACCACTCGTGCGATTGAGTTAAAACTCAATCGCACGAGTGTCCCGGAAACACCCTTCAGGCGCGCCAAGGGCCCAACGCCAGGCTGTACGGAGAAAAACCCTCGAACTGCCAACGCAACGCCAACGCCGCCTCCCGCCGAACCACCTGCTCCACGGTCACCCGCCACAACCGCTCCGCGCCCTCGAACGTGGCCAACTCCGCCCCGCCCAGAATCACCTCGGCACGCCCAGCAACCTGCAACACATCACCCGAAGCAAAATCCACGAACAACAACCCCGCCACCGGGTTGACCTGCAAATTGCCCAAGGTGTTGAAAAACGAGTTGCCGGTAAAGTCGGGAATCGTCAGTACATCACCGTCCACCCGCACAAACCCGGTATTGCCACCCCGGTGTGAAACGTCCACCGAACGCTTGGCCGCATCGCCCTCCAGGTCCACATAGCTGGCGACGAAGAAGGTGTCGGCATTGCGAATCACCGCCCGGTCGGCGTCATCGAGTGAATGGGCGCGCTGCACGGCGCCTTGGGCCAGGCGCCGCCCCTGGGCACCCGGGTCCACCGCACGCAGCTGAATGTACTTCGGGCAGTTGCCAAAGGTGTGCACCACCTCCACGGCAAAACCATCGGCGCCCGCCGAAGCCACGACTCCGTTCATGCGGTTGCGCCGCCGCGTGTTCAGATCGATGCCCAACAGCCCCACGGCCGCGCCACTCTTCAAACCGGCCGCGGCGGGGTCACCCACGGCAGGCTGGCTGTCGATGCGTAAACGGTAAGGATCGGGCGAGTGGACAAACCCCGGCGAGCCTTCCAGCAGCGTGGCCCAGGGCAGCCCCTGATTATCCACGGCACCCACCACCAGATAGGGCAACAACTCATAAAACGCCCGATGCTGTTCCGGCAAATGATCACGTATGACCTTGGCGCCAATCACCTCCATGCGCTCGGCCACGCCGGCACTTTGCTGCAGTTGCCGTTCGCCGGCATGCCATGGCGATACGGGAGACGCGTCCAGATGATTCATGCTCAAGCCCTCGGTGGATGAAACGCCGGATGTTCACGCAATGCCGCCACGCTGAAATCAACAAAACTACGCACCCGCATCGACGCGTTGCGCCCTTCGCGGTAGACCACATGCACCGGCAGTGGCGGCGGTTCATAGGCCTGCAATACCCGACGCAATTGGCCGCCGGCCACGTGCTCGTGGACCGGATAACTCAGGCAACGGATCAACCCGGCCCCCTGCACCGCCGCATTGATCGCGCCCTGCACCGTGGTGCAGCCGAGGCGCGCCCGGGCCTTGATGCTGGTGCCTTGGAAATCCCATTGCACCCAATCCGAATACGCCTGGGTTGCGACCAGCCGATGTTGCTTGAGCGCCTCGGGTTGCAGCGGTTCACCATGGGTGTGCAGATAGCCGGGGCTGGCGCAGACGATGTTGCGCACATGGCCCACAGGCCTCGCGATCAGGGATGATCCAGGCAGTTCTCCCACCACCACCGCTACGTCCAGGCCGTCTTCATTCAGGTTCGGAAAATGATCGTGGTAGTGGGCAAACACCCGGACCCCGGGATAGCGCTCCAGGTAGTCGGCCAACAGCGGCGCCATCACATAACGGCTGAACAGAAACGGGAAAAACACCCGCAGATTGCCCGCGGCCTGCACGTGCGCGCCCTTGGCAGAGGCTTCGGCGGCGCTCACGCCGTCAAGGATCCGCGAGCAGTCCGCCATGAACCTCACGCCCGCTTCGGTGAGGCGAATGCCCCGGGTGCTGCGCTCCAGTAATTGCACGCGCAAGCGCGCCTCCAGACGGGCAATCGCGCGGATCACCGTGGGCCCCGAGACGCCCAGGCCACGGGCCGCCGCCGCCAGGCTCGGCTGGCGGGACAGCGCCTGGAAAATCTGCATGTCGCGATAGCGGTCCATCAGGCAGGCCACTGCATCGCGGGGTTGAGCGCTGCATCCTGCCCCAGCCGACTGACCAGGAAGTCCACGAAGGTGTTGACCTTCGCCGGTACCCGGGCGCTGTTCTGGAACACCACGTGGATCGGCAATGCCGGCGGCTCGAACTCTTGCAGGATGATTTCCAGTGCGCCGGCACGCACATCGCTGGCCACCTGATAGGACAGCACCCGCGTGACGCCCCAGCCCAGGCGCGCCAGGTTGATGGCAGCGTTGTTGGCGGTGACTACCAGACGTGGATCAACGGCCACGTTCAGCGGCTGGCCGCCTTCGATGAACTGCCATTCGCTGACCAATTGGCTGGAAGACGACGTGACAATCTTCGCCTCTCGCAGTTGCCCGGGGTGCAGCGGCCGGCCGTGCCGTTCAAGGTACGCCGGCGCGGCGCAGACCACGCGGCGCACCTCGCCGACCTTGATCGCCTGCTGGCCAGTTTCCTGCAAATGCCCAATGCGCACGGCCACATCCACGCCTTCGTCGGTCATGTTGACCACGCGGTCCACCAGCAAGGCGTTGATGTTGACCTGGGCAAACAGGTCCAGGTATTCCCCCAGGACCGGCGCGACAAACAATTCGCCGAACAACACCGGCGCGGTGACCGTCAGGTGTCCCCACGGCACCGAGAAGCTGCCGGCGGCGGCCTCTTCGGCCTCCGTCAGTTCGGCGAGGATACGTCGGCAATCGTCCAGGTAACGCTGGCCGGCCTCGCTCAGGTGCAGGCTGCGGGTGGTGCGCGACAGTAACTGCGTGCCGATACGCGCCTCCATCGCGGCGATCGCGCGGGTCACGCTGGGGGGCGAGATATTCAGGCGCCGGGCCGCCGCCGCAAAGCCCTGCTCTTCGGCAACAGCGAGGAAAATCTGCATTTCCTGGAAACGGTCCATGGGTCCCCTTTAATCGAATGTCATGCACCAAACCTGTGGTTTGGGAGCGGTTGTGGCGAGGGAGCTTGCTCCCGCTGGGCTGCGAAGCGGCCCCAAAATCTTGGGAGCGCTGCGCACTCCAGCGGGAGCAAGCTCCCTCGCCACAGCAAGCTCCCTCGCCACAAAAACCTTTAATCCTTTGTTAAACCTACGGCCGTGCGTTGCATGCCGACAAACCCCGGCAGCGCCTCGATGCTGCCCAGCCAGGCACGAACGTGCGGGTAGTCGTTCAGCGCGACGTTACCTTCCGGCGCATGGGCGATGTAGGTGTAGTGCGCGATATCGGCAATCGACGGCAGGTCGCCGGTCAGGAAGCGGCTCTGCGCCAACTGTTGCTCCACCACATTGAGGAAGGCATGGGAGCGGCTGATGGCTGCCTCGGCATCCAGCGCCGCGCCAAACACCGTGACCAATCGGGCGGCAGCCGGGCCGACGTGCAGTGGCCCCGCTGCGGCCGAGAGCCAGCGCTGCACCCGGGCCAGAGCCAGGGGCTCGGTCGGCAGCCACTGGGTGTTGCCATAGTGGCCGGCGAGGTACACCAGGATCGCGTTGGAGTCCGCCAGCACCACACCGTTGTCATCGATCACCGGCACCTGGCCGAAGCTGTTGAGGGTGGCCAGGAACTCGGGGGTTTTGTGTGCGCCTTGCTTGAGGTCGACCAGCACCAACTCGGCCGGTACGCCCAGCAGCGACAGCATCAATTGGACCCGGTGGGAATGGCCGGACAATGGGTATTGGTAGAGTTTGATCATGACAGGCTCCGCGGTGTGCCAGGGACTCGACCCGGTGATCGGGTCGATGGCGCTATCTTCCGCCGCTACGGCACGCAACAGAATAGCCAGCTTTTGCAATCCAGCATTTCACCCGGTGAAACAATCACTCGCCAAACAACTCGTCGATCAGGTTGAACAAGGTGGTTTTTACCGCGCTGTCGAGTTCGGTCCAGGCCAGGCCGGTCCTGGCCTGGAACGCACCCAGCTGCAGGTGCCGGGACACACAATTGGCCGGCAGCGCCCGGGCGGCCTGCAACGGCAGCACACCGACGCCCAGCCCGGCCGAGACCAGCGCCAGCATGGTGGTGAACTCCCCAAGTTCAGAGGCGATTTCCAGGGGCACGCCCACGGCCTGAACGAACTCGTCGTAGAACCCCGGGGCATAGCGCCGGGCCAGGATGAACACCGGGACCTTGAGCAAGTCGTTTGGCTGGATGACGTCCTGCGCCGCCAACGGATGATCGCTGGGCAAGGCCACCACAAAACTTTCTTGCAGCACCGCCCGGGTGTGCACGCCGGGATAGGCCGCCGGCAAGCGCATCAGGCCAAAATCCAGCTGGCCATTTTTCAACGCCGCCGCCTGGTCCGGGCCGGGCATGTCCTTGAGCTCCAGTTCAATGCGCGGGTAGCGCTGATGCACCGCGCGAATCAACCCCGGCAGCAATTCCGGCAACACCGACGAGACAAACCCCAGGCGCACCCGGCCGATCTCCCCACGGTTCGACGCCCGGGCAGCATCGGCGGCGCGGGCAGCCTGGTGCAGCGTGGCCTGGGCTTCGGGCAGAAACACCCGCCCGGCTTCGGTCAGCGTCACCGAGTGCCGGTTGCGGTCGAGCAGGCGCACGCCCAGGCCGTCTTCGAGCAATTTGATCTGCATGCTCAAGGCCGGTTGCACGATCGACAGCTGCACGGCAGCCCGGCCGAAATGCAGTTCCTGGGCGAGCACGACGAAGGCCCGCAGGTGCTTGAGTTCCATCAGGAGGCTCCGGTTATCACGGTTTTTGATCACCCGATCACAAATGAAAATTGGACGCTGAACCCGGGCTGCGGTGAAGTAAGGCCCGTCATACACGATATGACAGGGTTTGGCCTATAACAATGAGAACAAGGAGGCACCATGCTCGGCATGGCTAACGACACCTATCTGCTGCTGGACGCACTGGTCACGATTATCGGATTGATATTGTTGATCACCCATTTCAAGGTTCACCCCTTCGTCGCCTTGACCCTCGCCGCCGGTTTTCTCGGCCTGACCTCCGGCATGCCGGTGGACAAGGTCATGAAAGCGTTCCAGGACGGCTTTGGCGGAGTGCTGGGGTTTGTCGGGATCATCCTCGGCCTGGGCACCATGCTCGGCAAACTGATGGCGGATTCCGGCGGCGCCGACCAGATCGCCCGCACGCTGATCCGCGCTTTCGGCAAACAGCGGGTGCACTGGGCAATGATGTTTTCCGCGTTCCTGGTGGGCATCCCGCTGTTTTTTGAAATCGGCTTTGTGCTGTTGATTCCCCTGGTGTTCATCGTGGCCCGGCGTACCGGGCTGTCGCTGATCAAGATCGGCATGCCGCTGCTGGCCGGGTTGTCGGTGGTGCACGGCCTGGTGCCGCCGCACCCGGGGCCGTTGCTGGCCATCGGGATCTTCGGCGCGGATATCGGCAAGACGATTTTCTACGGGCTGGTGGTCGGCCTGCCTACGGCAATCATCGCCGGGCCGCTGTTCGGCAACCTGATCTCACGCTACGTGCCGGGCAGCCCGTCCCCGGAATTGATGGAGCAACTGGCCAAGGAATCCTGCGGCGAGAACCTGCCGGGTTTCGGCATCACCGTGACCACGATCCTGCTGCCGGTATTCCTGATGCTGCTCAAGACCTTCGCCGATGTGGCGTTTGCCGCCGACAGCACCTTCCGCGTGTGGATGGACCTGATCGGCCACCCGATCACCGCCCTCCTCGCCGCCTTGCTCCTGGCGTTCTATACCTTTGGGGCCGCCCGGGGATTTTCCCGGGAGCAACTGAGCAAGCTGCTGGATTCGAGCCTCGCACCCACCGCTGCCATCGTGCTGATCGTCGGCGCCGGCGGTGGTTTCAAACAGATGCTGGTGGCCAGCGGCGTGGGCGACGTGATCGGGCACATGGCGGTGCGCGCCGAGATTTCACCGATTCTGCTGGCGTGGCTGGTAGCGGCGGTGATTCGCGTGGCGACCGGCTCGGCCACCGTGGCAACCATCACTGGCGCCGGGATTGTCGCGCCGGTGATCGGCTTGATGCCCGGGGTCAACCGGGAGCTGCTGGTGCTCGCCACAGGCGCCGGTTCGCTGGTGCTGTCCCACGTCAACGACGCCGGGTTCTGGCTGGTCAAGCAGTACTTCAACATGACCGTCGTCGAGACATTCAAGACCTGGACGCTGATGGAGACCGTGCTCTCCTTCGCCGCCCTGGGGTTCATCATGCTGCTGTCGTTGGTGGTGTGAAGCTTTAGGAGATCGACCCATGCAAAGCGTTTTAGACAACTTCCGCCTCGACGGCCGCCTGGCGTTGATTACCGGCTCCAGCGCCGGTATCGGCCTGGCCATTGCCCGTGGCCTGGCCCAGGCCGGTGCACGGGTGGTGCTCAACGGGCGCAACCGCAGCACCTTGCGTGACAGCGCCGCATTGCTGGCGGCGGAAGGCCTTGAGGTGCACACCCAGGCGTTCGACGTCACCGACGGCGCGGCGGTGCTGGCGGCCGTGGCGGATATCGAAGAGCGCCTGGGCCCGCTGGACATCCTCGTGAACAACGCCGGCATGCAACGGCGCGGGCCGCTGGAGGACTACAGCGAAACCCACTGGCGCGAGTTGATGAGCACCAACCTCGACAGCGCCTTCCTGGTCGGCCAGGCCGTGGCCCGGGCGATGATCCCGCGCAAGCGCGGGCGCATCATCAATATCTGCTCGGTGCAAAGCGAACTGGGGCGCCCGGGCATCGCGCCATACGCCGCCAGCAAAGGCGCGCTGAAGATGCTCACCAAAGGCATGGCCATCGATTGGGGCCCCCACGGGCTGACGGTGAATGGCATCGGCCCCGGCTACTTCAAGACCGAACTGAATGCCAACCTGGTGGCCAACCCCGAGTTCAGCGACTGGCTGGTGCAACGCACGCCGAGCCGACGCTGGGGTGACGTGGCCGAACTGGCCGGCGCTGCGGTGTTCCTGGCCAGCGACGCGGCGAGCTTCGTCAACGGTCATATCCTGTACGTGGACGGTGGCATCACCGCCTCGCTGTAACCCGGAGAATTTCATGCACGCTATCGTCTGCCATGCCTCAAAAGACCTGCGGGTAGAACCGCAACCCGAACCCCGGGCACTCGCCCCCGACCAACTGCGGGTGCGCATTGCCCGGGGCGGGATTTGCGGCTCGGACCTGCATTACTACCAGCACGGCGGCTTCGGCACCGTGCGCCTGCGCGAGCCGATGGTGCTGGGCCACGAAGTGTCGGCGGTGATCGAGGCCGTGGGCCGTGAAGACGGACCCTTCACGGTGGGCCAACGCTTGTCGGTCTCACCGTCGCGGCCTTGTGGCGGCTGCCGTTATTGCCATCAAGGGCTGCCGAATCATTGCCTGAACATGCGCTTTTACGGCAGTGCGATGCCCTTTCCCCACGTGCAAGGTGCGTTTCAGCAAAGTCTGGTGATCGAGACCCACCAGGCGCACCTGCTGGCCGATCATGTCAGCCTTGCCGAAGGTGCGATGGCCGAGCCGTTATCCGTGGGCTTGCACGCCATCCAGCGCGCCGGGGCAGTCTTCGGCAAACGGGTGCTGGTCACCGGCTGTGGCCCCATCGGCAACCTGTTGATCGGCAGCCTGCGGGCAGCGGGTGCGGGAGAAATCGTCGCAGTGGACCTGGCCGCCGGCCCCTTGGCCTGCGCCGAAAAAATGGGTGCCAGCCGCACCCACAACCTGGCGGAAGACGCCGACGCGTTGAAGCGCTACACCGCCGAAAAAGGCTACTTCGACGTGATGTTCGAAGTCTCTGGCAGCGCCCAGGCCCTGCGCAACGGCCTCGAATGCATGGCCCCGCGCAGCGTGCTGGTGACGGTCGGGTTGGGCGGTGAAGTCTCGCTGCCGCTGAATATGCTGGTGAGCCGGGAGATCGACTTGCGCGGCACGTTCCGCTTCCATTCGGAGTTTGCCCAGGCGGTGGATTTGCTCAACCGCCAGGTGATTGATGTGCGCCCGGTGATCTCCCATACCGTGCCGTTCAGCGAGGCGGTTCAGGCCTTTGAACTGGCGGCGGACAAGAGCCAGGCGATGAAGGTGCTGCTGGATTTTGGCGTGGGTGATTGAGCCGGGCCATCCAAACCGACGTTCCTGTGTTCGGACATATTGTCCCGCGCCACCTGGCCCTGCATCACAGCGGCGGCGATTTGGCTGGTGGATGGGGGTGTTTGGGGATGGGCTGGGTGTATATCCGTTATTTAGGTGATGGCTGAGATTGGTTCCGCTCTTACAGCGGCTCACTTTTGAAAAGCGCAAAAGTAAGCAAAACGCTCTTGCCCCACCACTCGGCACCTCGCTCGGGCTCGGTGTGCCCTCACTCCGGCTTTGGACCGTGGGCCGCCGCGATGGGCCATCCTTGGCCCAGCGCGGCTAACCCGGCGTCCTGCCGGGTTAC
>NZ_AHHC01000017.1:0-9023 GCF_000242655.1 Pseudomonas sp. PAMC 25886 | reverse complement strand
AAAGTGACCCGCTGTAAGAGCGGAACCAATAGCCGCCGTTACCGCAGAAACGGATATGTACACGGTAAAAGCTCAAATCCTGCGCCGCCGCCCCAACTGCGGAATCCCCACAGAAGGCACCACCTCCACCCGCTCCACCCGCCTCCCCACAACCCCCGCCAACCCCACCACCGTCGGCTGACTGAACAACGAGCGAGCATCCACCTCCAACCCCGCCTTACGCATCCGCGCCACCACCCCCACGGCCAACAACGAATGCCCTCCCAATTCAAAAAAATGATCCCGGCGCCCTACCCGGTCCAGCTTCAGCACCTGCGCCCACACCCCCGCAATCACCGTCTCCACCTCCCCCTGCGGCGGCTCATAGGCGCGACTCAAAACAGCGTCCACCCCAGGCTCAGGTAACCCCTTGCGATCCAGCTTCCCCGCCGGATTAAGCGGCCACGCCTCCATCCGCACAAACGCCGAAGGCACC
Source organism: Pseudomonas sp. PAMC 25886 (assembly GCF_000242655.1). NCBI lineage: Bacteria > Pseudomonadati > Pseudomonadota > Gammaproteobacteria > Pseudomonadales > Pseudomonadaceae > Pseudomonas > Pseudomonas sp. PAMC 25886. Next base: position 8,548 of record NZ_AHHC01000017.1, on the reverse strand, counting down.
ATGTACTCCGGCAACCCCTCCACCATGTAAACCCGCAACGCTTCAAGACTCGGCACCGTCTCACGAACCGTGAAATACGCGACCAACCGCTCATCCCGAATCAACACCGCCACCTCCCGCAACGCAGGGTGCGCCGCCAACCGCGCCTCAACTTCTCCCAGCTCCAGCCGCACCCCGCGCAGTTTCACCTGGAAGTCATTACGCCCCAGGAATTCCAGATTCCCGCCCGGCAAATACCGCACCAGATCCCCGGTGCGATACAACCGGTCCCCCACCACAAACGGGCTATCGATAAACCGCTCGGCCGTCATCTGCGCCAGCCCCAGATACCCTCGGGCCACGCCAACGCCGCCGATGTGCAACTGCCCGCTGCACCCCATCGGCACCGGCCGGTCGTGCTCGTCCAGCACATACAGCCGGGTATTGTTGATGGCCCGCCCAATCGGCAACTGCACCGCAGGCACCGGCGCTCCCGGTTCCAGGGTCCAGGCGCTGCTGTCTACCGTGGCCTCGGTGGGTCCATAGACGTTGTGCACGCGCACCTTGGGCAACCGTGCCTGAACCCCACGGGCCAAGGCCTCGGTCAGTTCCCCGCCACCGCATAAAACGTCGGTGAGGCTGGTGCAAAGCGCAGACTCTTCCAGCTCCAGAAATTGCTGCAACATCGCCGGCACAAACTTGATCACACTGATCTGTTGCTCACGAATCACCTGCGCCAGATACGCCGGTTCGCGGTGACCATCGGGGCGTGCCAGAACCAGGCGCATGCCATTGGTCAGCGGCCAGAACAGCTCCCACACCGAACCGTCAAAGCTGAACGGCGCCCGCTGCAACAAAGCGCCGCCCTCGGCATTCGGGCACAGTTGCGAACCCCAGTGCATGAGGTTGCCCAGGCCGCGGTGTTCAATCATTACCCCTTTGGGCGTGCCGGTGGAGCCGGAGGTGTACATCACGTAGGCCAGGTTGCCGACGCTCAAGCCGGGTACCAAAGGATTGCCCTCGGGCGCCTGGTGCCAGGCGCAGTGGTCGAAGTCGATCACCGGTATCGACACTTCCCCCGGCAACTCGCGGGTCGCGCCGTGCACCAGTAACGCTACCGGCGCGCTGTCCTGCAGCATGTAAGCGAGGCGCTCGCGGGGATAACCCGGGTCCAGCGGCACATAGGCGCCGCCGGCCTTGAGGATGGCCAGCAACCCCACCACCAGGTCCAGCCCGCGCTCGACACACAGCGCCACGCGCGAGTCCGGCTGCACCCCGCGCTCGCGCAGGTGATAGGCCAGGCGGTTGGCGCGCTCGTTGAGCTGACGGTAGGTCAATTGTTGTTCGCCGGCCTGCACCGCCACCGCGTGGGGGGTGTGCCGGGCATGGGCTTCGAACAGGGCGTGAACGGTCAGCTCCTCGGGGTAATCGGTTTCGGTGGCGTTGAAATCCACCAGTTGCTGTTGCAGTTCGGTCGCGGGCAGCACCTGCACCTCGAACAGCGGCGCTTCGGGCGTCTCCACCAAGCCCGACAACACCGTGCCCAGGTAATCCAGCAGGCGTTGCGCGCCGACCTTGCGCGGTGCCTTGGCCTTGAGCCGGAAACCGCTGCCGAGGTCGTCCACCGACAGCATCAGCGGGTAGCTGAGGATGTCTTCACTGCTGAGCAATTCGATGCCGGGCTGCAACTCCAGCAACGCCTCGGCCGAGGCATGCCGGTAATTCAGCAGGCTGTTGAACAGCGGTGTGACGCCGCTGCAACGCTGGGCCAACGCCAGCGAGGCTTGCTCATGGGCGAGCAAGGCGCTCAGTTGCTGCTGCGTCTCCTTGATCGCCTCGCGCACCGTTAATCCGGCCAGCCGTACCCGCAGCGGCAAGGTGTTGATGAACATGCCCAGGGCACGGTCCGCACCTTCGCCGGCCTGCAAACGCCCCAGCAATACGGTGCCGAACACCACATCGTCACGCCCCGAAACGCGCCCCAGTACCTGGGCCCACGCCAGGTGAAACAGGCTCGCCGCGCTGACGCCCAGGCTGCGAGCCTGCTCACGCAGTAACTGGCCAAGGCTGTCGGGCAGCAGCACATGGGCTTCTTCGGTCTCGTGGCGATCCGCCTGGCGTTCCTGCAAGCCGAAGGCCAGGGTCGGCTCGTCGACGCCCGCCAGCCGCTCGCGGAAGAATGCCTCGTGCCCGGCCTGGCGTGCCGGTGAACGGGTCTGGGCGACCACATTGCGATAGGGCACCGGTTCCGGCAGTTGCTGTTGCTGGCCTTGCAGGTGCGCCTGGATTTCCGCCATCAGCACTTGGGTCGACGTCGCGTCATTCACCAGATGATGGAAGCGCAGCATGCCCACCCAGCGCCGGTTCAGCGGGTCTTCAACGTAGTCCAGGGCCATCAGCGGGGCCTTGCGCAAATCCAGCGGGCGCTGGCGTTCGCGCAGTTGTTCGACGATTGAATCACCCTCAAGGCTCACCGGTTCCACGCGCAGGCGCGCCTCGCGCCACACCACTTGCATCGGGTGCTCAAGGGCATCCCATGCCAGGCTGGTGCGCAAGATGTCATGGCGGTCGATCACCTGTTGCAGCGCCTGGGCGAAGGCATCCAGCTGGTCACGGCGGGCGAAGCTGAACATTGCGTGTTGCTGGTAGGGATCGCGCTCGTCGGTGAGGTGGTGATACAGCAAGCCCTCCTGCAACGGCGCCAGCGGATAGATCTCTTGCACATTGAGGGCGCCGCCGGGGATGGCGGCGACGATGCGTTCGATCGTCGGCTGGTCCAGCTCGGCCAGCGTCAGCAGGTCCGGGGTGATCGTCGTGCAGCCCGAAGGAACACGGTTTTGCGGCACATCGAAGCCCGCGCCGTCGCCGACCGCTGCCGCCAGCGCGGCCAATGTGGGCTGGCCGAACAGCACCTGCACATCCGCCTGCAACCCGGCCTGGCGCATGCGCTGCACCAACTGGACCGCCAACAACGAATGGCCGCCCAGCTCGAAGAAATGATCATGGCGCCCCACTTGTTCGACGTGCAGCATCTCGGCCCAGATCTGCGCCAGGGTGTTTTCCATGGCGCCTTGTGGAGCCTCGTAGGTTCGGCTGACAAACGCCTCTGCACCGGGCGCGGGCAAGGCCTTGCGGTCGAGCTTGCCGTTGGCGGTCAGCGGTAACGCGTCCAGCTTTACGTAAGCGAGCGGCACCATGTAATCCGGCAGTCGCGATTGCAGCCAGGCACGCAGCGAATGGATCTCCACCGCGGTGTGTTGGGTAAACCAGGCCAGCAGTTGCCCGTCCCGTACCTGGACCACGGCTTCAGTGACGCCCTCATAAGCGGCCACAGCGGATTCGATTTCACCCAGTTCGATACGCACACCACGGATTTTTACCTGATCGTCGTTGCGGCCCAGGTACTCGATATTGCCGTCCGGCAACCAGCGCGCCAGGTCGCCGGTGCGGTACATACGGCCGGGGCTGAAAGGATCATCGAGGAAACGTTCAGCGGTCATTTCCGGGCGGTTCAAATAGCCCCGGGCCACGCCTCGGCCGCCAACGTACAACTCGCCCGCGACACCGATGGGCACCGGTCTTTGCCGCTCATCCAGCAGATAGACCGTGGCATTCGCGATGGGCTTGCCGATGTGCAGCGGCTGCCCGACCTCTACGAGCCCTGAGGTGGCAACCACCGTGGCTTCGGTGGGACCGTAGTTGTTGATCACCGCAAAACGGCGGGCCTTGTTGAACTGGCGCAGGCGGTCGCCACCAATCAGCAAGGTGCGCAGGGTCGGGTGTTCGATGTTCTGGCTGAACGCATACTCGGCCACCGGCGTGGGCAGGAAGCACACGTCCAGCGGTTGCGCGCGCCACCAGTCCAGCAGCGCGTCGATGTCTTCGGCGCCGTCATGGGCCGGCGGCAGGTGCAAGGTCGCGCCCACACACAAGGCCGGCCAGACTTCCCAGGCCATCGCGTCAAAACCGAAACCGGCCACGCTGGCGGTGTGGCTGCCTGGGTGCATGTCGAAGGCCTGGCAATGCCAGTCCACCAGGTTGGCCACGGTGTGGTGTTCCACCATCACGCCTTTGGGCAGGCCGGTGGAACCCGAGGTGTAGATCACATACGCGAGGTTGGCGGGTGTCATTGCCACCTGCGGGTTGCTCGCCAACCGGGCCGTGGCCTGGTCCAGGTGGATGACCGGCACCTGCAATACCGGCAAGCGCGCCAGCAACTCCGTCTGCGTCAGCACCGCCACCGGCGCGCTGTCATTAAGCAGGTAGTTCAGGCGCTCAGCGGGATGGGCCGGGTCTATCGGGACATAGCAGGCGCCGGACTTGAGAATCCCCAGCAACCCCACCAGCGTTTCCAGGCCGCGCCGGGCGACGATCGCCACACGGTCGTCCGGCTTTACCCCCAGCACCCGCAGCTGATGAGCCAGGGCATTGGCCCGTTGATTCAACTCGTCATACGTCAGGCGCCGGCCTTGATACACCGCCGCCACCGCCTGCGGAGCCAACGCGGCCTGGGCTTCGATACGCCCGTGCAGCGTCTGCGCGGCAGGATACGCCTGGGCAGTGGCGTTCCAGCGTTGCAACTGCGCGGTTTCCTCAGGCGTTACCAGGGAGAAATCCGCCAGGGTCAGTTCGGTATTTTCCAGCCCCTGCTCCAGCACATACACCAGGCGTTCGGCCAGGGCCTGCACCTCGTGCGGCTGGAAATACGCCTCGTTGTAGACGCAATGCAGGCACGCCGTGTCGTGGTAGCGATTGCTGCGCAAGTGAATCGCCAGGGGCAATGGTTCATGGTGGTTCGACACCTTGATCGCCCGGGCCGATGCCTGGCCGTAGCGAAACTCATGGTCATCCTGTTCATAGGACACCGACAGGTCGAACAGTTGGCCACGGTCGGCGCGCAGCAAACCCAGCTCGCGATTCATCTCGCTCAGCGGGAAGCGCTGATGCCGGAAATCCTGCTTGAGCTGGTCCCGCACACCGCGCACCAACGCGCTGAAAGGCATGTCTTCGCTGAACTGCAAACGCACCGCACTGACCTGGGTGAACAGCCCCAGGGTCGAACGAAACTGCGCATTGGAACGGTTGAGGATCGGCAGCCCCACTACCCACTCCTGGCGCTGGCCGGTGCGGCTGAAGTACAGGTACAGGGCGGCCAGTAACACATGAAACGCGGAGGCCTGGTGACGGTTCGCCACACGCGCCATGCGGTTGAGCAGCGCCGCCGGAAATGGCGCCACCAGGGTGTTGCTCGGTGCCTGCCCCCTGGCCTGATAACGGGGGGTCAGCAGCGGCTCGGGCAGTACCCGGTATTTGTCCAGCCAGTAGCGGCGGTCCCGGGCGTAACGGGGCGACTCGCGATACTGTTCATCGCTGTCGATGAAATCGATATACGACGGCGCCGACAGGTCCGGTTGCCGGCCCTGCTCCAGGGCGCTGTAGATACCGGCCAGGGATTGCAGCATCTGGCCGAAGCCCCAGCCGTCGAGAATCAGGTGGTGGGCCTGGGTGCCGAGGCGGTAATGCAGGTCATCGAGCTTGACCAGGAAGAAGCGGAACAACGGCTCAGCCACCAAGCTGTAGGCCCGGGCCATTTGCTCCTGCAGCAAGGCCTGGGCGGCAGCCTGGGGATCGGGCAGCCGCGAGAAGTCATGCTGTGGCACCGATACCGCCATCACCTCGGCAAACGCCTGTCGGGGAAAACCATCGGCCGCCACCTGCAACACCGTACGCAACGCATCGTGCCTGGCCACCAGTAGTTCAATGGCACGCTGGATCAATTCGGGGTTCACCGGGCCTGTGAGGTCGACATAACCGCCGATGTTGTACAGCGGCGAATCGCCGAGGCGCAGTTGGTCCAGCCAGATATCCCGCTGGGCGGCGGTCAGGGGGAAAAACGTCATAAGATCCTTCTCATGTGAGGTGTCGATAAGGCGCACAACGCCCCATTGAGGCGAAATCAATGGAATTTAAGCATCGCCCCCAAGGCCCGTATGTCACCCGAAACCCGGACAGCCGGGTACCGCGCCGGGGTTGGCTGATGGTTCAGTGCTGAAACGATTAAATGAATGTAGGAGATTGGCTACATCTGGCCGATGCCTGACTGCCGACGAATTTCAAAAAATCCAATAAAACTGTTTTATATCAAATAGTTAATAAACTCTAAAATACTCGAAGCGCACCCCCTCGCCTTATTTCACTGTCAGACATGACGAAATAATGGCGCGTTTTTTATGGCAGGTTGTGTCCCTCGTTTCCGCTACATACGTAGGACAAATCCCCGTGGCTAAATAAAGCCTCGAGCACCGACCCAGGTTCAAGGAGAACGGGAGGCCTGCACACGTACGGGGCAACCGTTGACGGTTTTCGACATCAAGGATGAGATGGCTATGAGTCTGACCAGCAGTATTCGGAATGTGGAAAGTCCGCATTTTTATTTCGAGTTGGGGGAGTTGATTTCCAGTACCGGCACTGAACACTTTGCGGCGAACATGCTGCAACTGGTCGACAAGCTGGTGCCGGTGCACCTGGTGGACCTCAGTGAATGGACCCTCGACGAGCACCAGGCCTGTGTGCTCGATATCAAGTTACTTGGCAGCGATGGGTTGAAGCAGGACTTGCCACCACCGCGCACCCTGCATCACCGCGACGACCATCCGCTGCTGAAAAAAATGCTCGGCATGAACGACCCGCTGCTGATCCAGATGAATGCCAAGGCCAACAGCACCCACGCCCGCGGCACCTCCCACCAGTGCAACCTGGTCTCGCGCCAGGCCAATCGGCGCTGCGTGATTTCGTTCTATCGGCCCCACACCCAACGCGCCTTTTCCCTGGCCGAGCTGTCGTTTCTCAAGAGCCTTTCGGAGACCTTGCTGCCGTTGATGGAGCGCCACGCGCAGATCAACCGCCAACTACCGCTGGTGGCGCCCGAGCCCTCTAAAACCCCGTTGGAGCAGTCGCAATTGCAGCGCGAATTCTATAAACGCCTGTCACTCAGTGACATCACCTTGTCGGCGCGGGAGCAAGAGGTTTGCCTGGGGTTGTTGACCGGCGGAACCGTGCCGCAGATGGCCGAGAAGCTCAGCGTGAAAAACAGCTCCATCGAAACCTACCTCAAGCGCGCGGCGGCCAAACTGGGTGTCAGTGGCCGGCATGGCCTGGCCAAATGGATGGTTGGCGCGTGATGAAAAAACTCATGCTCGGTGTGGTGTGTGTGCTTGGCGGGTGTTCGCTGATCCCGGATTACCAGCGGCCCGAGGCGCCCACGCCGGCGCAATACCCGCAGTACAACGCTGACAAAGTGGGCCCTTCGGTCGCCGGGCCCGACTGGCAACAGTTATTCCGTGACCCGGTGATGCGGCAGTTGATTGGCCAGGCGCTGGTCAACAACCGAGACCTGCGGGTGGCGGCGCTGAACGTCGAAGCGTTCCAGGCGCAATACCGTATCCAGCGCGCGGACCTGTTCCCGGCGGTGTCTGCCACGGCGGCCGAAAACCGGCAAAAAGTCCCCCGACGCGCCACCGGTACCGGCAAGTCCGCAATCACCTCCACCTATTCGGCGACGCTCGGCGTGAGTGCTTACGAGCTGGATTTTTTCGGCCGCGTGCGCAGCCTCAGTGAACAGGCGATGTTGCAATACCTGGCCACGGAAGAGGCCCGGCGCAGTGCGCAACTGAGCCTGGTGGCCAACGTTGCCAACGCCTACCTGACCTGGCGCGCCGACCAGGAACTGCTGGCCCTGGCCCAACAGACACTGGCCTCGGACGAACACAGCCTGCGCCTGACCTCCCGCAGCAAGACCGCAGGCAAGGCGACGTCGATCGATGTGATCCAGGCCCAGACCAGCGTCGAGAGTACGCGGGCGAGCATCGCCCGCTATCAGCGCCAGGTCGCCCAGGACCTCAACAGCCTGGCGTTGCTGGTGGGTGGGCCGGTGCCGGATTCGCTGCCGGCACAACCACTGTCCGACGACCTGGTGGCCCGGGTACCGGCCGGGTTGCCGTCGGACCTGCTGCAACGGCGGCCCGATATTGTCCAGGCGGAGTACCAGCTTCAGGCGGGCAACGCCAACATTGGCGCGGCGCGGGCGGCGTTTTTTCCGTCGGTCACGCTGACGGCCAACGCGGGCACTTCCAGCAAGGACTTGTCGGGGTTGTTCCAGGGTGGCTCGGGGAGTTGGGCGTTTCAGCCGCAGATCAATCTGCCGATCTTCAATGCGGGCAGCCTGCGGGCCAGCCTGGATTACGCGAAGATCCAGAAGAACATCCTTGTTGCGCAGTATGAGAAGTCGATTCAGACCGCGTTTCAGGAGGTCTCGAATGGGCTGGCGGCGCGGCAAACGTACAACGATCAACTGGCGGCGCAGCGGGATTTTGTTCGGGCCAACCAGAAGTATTACGACCTGGCGCAGCACCGGTATCGCAGTGGGGTGGACAGTAATCTGGTGTTTCTGGATGCGCAGCGGTCGTTGTTCAATTCGCAGCAGGCGTTGATTGTTGACCGGTTGGCGCAGTTGGTGGCGGAGGTGAATTTGTATACGGCGTTGGGTGGGGGGTGGGATGTGGGGGCTGAT
>NZ_AHHC01000018.1:0-24828 GCF_000242655.1 Pseudomonas sp. PAMC 25886 | reverse complement strand
AGCCAGCTCCCACAGAAAAGCAGAGCTGCATCAGTTTCAGTTTCAGATTTGGCTTTCGCTTTCGCTCTTGCCTTTGCTCCTACCACTCAAGCCGGCCTGTAGGCCGCTGTGCTCTTGCTTTTGATTTTGATCTGGCTCTGACTGCCCCAATAAGCCCGAGGCCGAACGCAGGGATTGAGGAGCGGGTAAACCGGCAGGACGCCGGTTTAGCCGCGACGGGCCAGGGACGGGCCGTCGCGGCGGCCCGCGGAGCAATGCCGGAGTGAGGGAACGCCGAGCCTTGGCGAGGCGCCGACAGGCGGGGCAGAGCCCTTTGGTTACTTTGGGGCTTTTCCAAAGTGACCCGCTGTAAGAGCGGAACCCTAAGTGGCCGTTACCGCAGAAACGGATATGTACACTCACAAAACCCGCTCCCCAACAAAAACCCCATCCCGCCACCAAGCCGCCAAACTCAACACATTCGGCGCCTTGAGCAGCGAAAAATGATTCCCGGGGCCATACCAAACTTCCAACGACCCGGTGCACTGGCGCCACCCCTCAACCATCAACCCCTGCTCCCGCAGATTCCCCGCCGCATCCAGGGTCGGATCCTCCGCCAACACCAGCCGCACCGGCCCGTCATACCGCCGAACAGGCCGATAAACCGTGCGCAACGCCGAGGCATACGTCCGCGCCGGCCCATCCATTGCGTCCACCGAAGACCGCGCCGGCAACAGCCCAACTCCAACCATCCCCCCATGCAACAACCGCCGCTGCTCCACTTCATCGCGCCCGGCAAAATCCACCGCATCAATCCCCAGCGACTTACCCGACGCGATCTGCATCGACTCCACCAACCGCAGCAACGCCGCCGTCGTGGTATAGGGCCTGCCCACCACCCCATTCCCCCCGGGCGCCTCGCTGTCGATCAACGTCAACGACGCCACCTCACGCCCCTGGGCCTGCAACCGCGTAGCCATCTCAAACACCACCCAACCACCAAACGAATGCCCGACCAAATGCACCGGCCCCTGCGGGCACTCCTGCTCCAGCGCCTGCAAATAACAACGCGCCGCCGCCTCGACCTGGCTGTGAGGCACCGCCTCCCCGTCCAGCCCGCGCGGCTGCAAACCAAAGACCGGCCAGTCCCGGCCCAGCGCCTCGGTCAAGCCCACAAACCCGGTCACGCTGTCCCCCGCACCCGGCACGCAGAAGATCGGTGCCTGCCCGGGGCGCCCGCCCTGGATCCGCAACAACGGCTGGTGCACCACCACACCCGGTGCCTCACTCAACGCCAGGGCCTCGCCCAACGCCTGCCCCAGCGCCTGGATATGCGGCGCCTGCATCATGCTCTGGTGATCCCCCGGTACTTCAATGCGGCGCAATTGGCCCACGGCCAGCGCCTCATCCCATCCCAAATCCAGGCTGCGCCGCGACAGTTCCGTCGGCCGCTCGGCAGCGCTGAACAAGTGCACCGCGAGTGGCATCGGGAACAGGCTGTAATGCGCCAACGCATGCCCGTGCCCGACTTCCCGTTCGATAAAGCTCAATAGATCCGCGTCCGTTGCCGCCGCCATCTGCGCGTACAACAGATGCCGATCGCGGCAACGTTGCAGCAAGCCCGCAAAGTCCAGCCGTCCAATTTCCGCGTCCAGTTGCTCAAGGCTCGCCAGTTCATCCACACCTCCCTGTGCCTTCCAATACGCCGTGCACTGCAGCAGCAAATGCCGCTTGAGGGCATCCGGCCCGGCCCAGCGCGCTTTGCCCTGGTCGGTCATGCGCGGCACATAGCTGTCGATCAACCCGAGGAACGCCACCGGCTCGTCCAGCCCCTGCAGTTGCATCGCCACTTCATAGGCCAACACCCCGCCGAACGACCAACCCGCCAGGCGATAGGGCCCATGGGGTTGCACCGAACGAATGATCCCCACCAGCCGCGCCGCCAACCCTTCCATGGTCTGCAACTGCACCTCGCCAAGGGGCGCGCCGGGCAGGCCATAGATCGGGTAGTCACCCGGCAGATGCCGGCCCAGCGCCGGGAAGTACACGTCCATGCCGCTGAACTCATGCACCAGGAACAACGGTGGCTGGCTGCCGCCAGCGCGCACGGTGATCAGCGCGCTGTCCTGCGCCCACACCGTGCGCTGGCCGAGCATCGTGGCCACCGACGCCACGCTGGCATGCTGGAACAGCTCCGCCAGCGACACCGCCAGCCCCGCCTCTTCCATCAGGTTGACCAGCCGAATCGCCAGCAACGAATGCCCGCCCAGCTCAAAGAAACTGTCATGCCGACCGACCTGTTCCAGCCTCAACACCTCGGCCCAGAGTCGGGCCAGGGTCTGCTCCAGTTCATTCGCCGGGGCTTCGAACACGCGGCTGGCCAGCGCCTCCAGCGCCGGCACCGGCAGGGCCTTGCGGTCGACTTTACCGTTGGCCGTCAGCGGCATTTTTTCCAACGCGATATAGGCCGACGGCACCATGTAATCCGGCAGGTGCTGCAGCAGGTGGCTGCGCAGCACATCGATGGCCAGCGGCTCGCCGGTGTAATACGCCACCAGGCGCTTGTCCCCCGGTTCATCCTCCCGCGCCAGCACCACCACCTCCTTGATGCCCACGCAGGTCGCCAGGCGTGCTTCGATTTCGCCCAACTCGATGCGGAAGCCACGGATTTTCACCTGGTCGTCGTTACGCCCGATGCACTCCAGCAGCCCGTCCGCCGACCAGCGCCCCAGGTCACCGGTGCGGTACAGCAAACCCTCGCCAAACGGGTCATCGACAAACTTTTCGGCCGTCAGCTCAGGCCGGTTCAGGTACCCCTTGGCCACGCCGTGCCCACCGATGCAGATTTCCCCGGCCACACCCAGCGGTACCGGCTGCAAGTGCGCGTCCAGTACATGGACTTGCGTATTGGAAATCGGCCGGCCTATGGGCACGCTTTCGGCATCGGCGGCGAGGGCCTGCACTTCATACGTGGTGGCGTAGGTGGTGGTTTCCGTCGGCCCGTAGCAGTGCACCAGGCGCACCGCCGGCGCCTGGGCCAGCAAGCTGCGGAACGCCGCCGGGTCAGCCCGCTCGCCGCCACACAAGAGGATGCGCAGCCCGGCCAGGGCGTCGGGAATCAGCTGCACGTACTGGTTGAACAGCGCGGTGGTGACGAACAGGATCGTCGCCCCGCCCGCCTTCAGCGCGCGACCAAAAGCGCCTGGATCGAGCAGCGTGGCATGGTCGATCACCCGCACCTGGCCGCCGTTGAGCAAGGGCCCCCACACGTCCATGGTGCTCGCGTCGAACGCCGGGTTGGAGACGAACGCCACACGGTCATGGGCGTTGAAATCGGCGTAGCCGTTATTGATCACCAGACGCGTGATGCCCCGGTGCGGCACCAGCACGCCTTTGGGGGTGCCGGTGGAGCCGGAGGTGTACATGATGTACGCCACGCGCTCCGAGGACTGTGACAGGTCGGGGTTGTGGCTCGGTTGCGGGTCCAGCGCCAGGGTGTCGAGGTCGATACGCCGTGCCGGGTAATCAATGGACTCACGGCTGTGGGTCAACAGCCAGACCGCACCGCTGTCCTGCACCATAAACGCCTGGCGTTCGGCCGGGGCGTTGATGTCCAGCGGCACATAGGCGGCTGCGCACTTGAGGATCGCCAGTTGGCTGAGCAGCAGGTCAACCGAGCGCGGCAGCAGCAGGGCCACGTGGTCGCCGGGCTGCACGCCCTGGGTGCGCAGGTGATGGGCCAACTGATTGGCGCGGGTGTTCAGCGCGCCGTAACTCAAGGCGTGCTCGCCATGCACCACGGCGATGGCGTTCGGACGCGCCTGGGCCTGGGCTTCGAACAAGCGCTGAACGGTGTGCTCGTGAGGGCATTCACGTTGGGTGGCGTTGAATGCCACCCGCAGCTTTTCCTGCTCCGACGACGGCAGAATCGACAGTTGGCGGATCGCAACCCCGGCGTTCTGTTCCAGGGCCTGCACCAGCTGTTCCAGGGCGACATGCAGGTACTCACAGAGGCGTGGCGCGCCCTGCCCCATCGCATCAAAGGCAAACCCGTCGCCCAGGTCATCCACACTCAGCGACAGTGCAAAGTTGGTACGTTCCTCGGCCTTGAGCACTTGCATGCCCTGCCAGGCCTCGGCCTCACCGCCGGCGTGCGGTGCACTGTGGCGATAGTTGAACAGCACGCTGAACAGCGGCGTATTGGCCGGCAGCGCGCTGCAACGCTGGGCCAGGGTCAACGGTGCGTGCTCGTGACTGAGCAGTTGGGTCAGGCTCGCGTGGGTCGCAATCAGCGCTGATTGCACGCTGCGTTCACCCAGATCGACCCGCAGCGGCAGGGTGTTGATGAACACCCCCAGCGCGCGTTCGGCCCCTTCACCCCCTTGCAACCGGCCCAGCAACACGGTGCCGAACACCACCTGCTCGCGCCCGGAAACCTTGCCCAACACCTGAGCCCAGGCCAGGTGCATCAGGCTCGCAGCACTCACCCCCAGATGACGCACCACGCTACGCAGGCGCTGGCTCAACAGCGAGTCGACGCTCAGGCGTGCATGCTTCGGTTCATCCGCGGCGTTGAGTGGCAAGGTCGGTTCATCAATATCACCGAGCATTTCGCGAAAGAACGCTTCGTGCTCTTCCTCACGCATGCCCAGTCGCGTCTGCGCCACATAGTTGCGATACGGCACCGCCGCCCCCAACTGCTCGCACCGGCCCAGCAAGCAGGCTTGCATTTCGTGTTGCAGCACTTCCAGGGCGACGTGGTCCATCACCACATGATGGAACAGCAACAAAGCGACCACCCGTTGGTTGGCCGGGTCCTCGGCGTACACCAGGCGCATCAACGGTGCCTGGGCCAGGTCCAGCCGATGCTGAGCGAAGCGCTCCTGCAAATGCCCCAGCACATCGCCCGCCACTTCAATCGCCTCGACCTGCAACGACGCCTGGCGCCACACCACTTGCACCGGTTCTTCCAGCCCGTCCCAGTGCATCGACGAACGCAAGATGTCCTGGCGCTGGATCACCGCCTGCAACGCCTGGGCAAACGCTTCAAGACGCTCGACGCTGGCAAAGGCGAACTGCGCCTGCAACAGGTACGCATCACCCTGCTGCACCGCGCGGTGGTGGTACAGGATCCCGGCCTGCAACGGCGCGAGAGGGTAGATGTCCTGTACGTTGGCCGCGCCGCCGGGAATGCTCGCCACCAGGCGGTCGATGGCCGGTTGTTCCAGGCTCACCAGCGTCAGCATCTGCGGGGTGATCCGCGTGCAATCCGCCGCAATGCCATTGGCTGGCACCGCCACTTCACGGCCACCGCCCACCGCAGCGGCCAACGCCGCCAGCGTAGGCTGACCAAACAACACCTTCACATCCGCCGACAGCCCGGCCCGGCGCATGCGGCCAATCAGGCTGGCGGCCAGCAGCGAGTGGCCGCCGAGTTCGAAGAAGTTATCGTGACGGCCCACCCGCTCCACCTTGAGCAAGTCCGCCCACAGGCCGGCCAGGGTAATTTCGGTCTCGCCCACCGGCGCCACGTACTCCCGGGCGATCACCGACTCCAGGCCCGGCGCCGGCAGGGCCTTGCGGTCGAGCTTGCCATTGGGGCTCAGCGGCAAGGCATCCAGGTGCATGAAGGTCGCCGGCACCATGTAGTCCGGCAGGTGTTCCAGCAGGTGGCTGCGCAGGGCGTCGATGTCGGCCTGCACGCCGGTGTAGTACGCCACCAGGCGTGAATCCCGGGCCACCACCGCGGCTTCGTGGAGTTGCGGGTATTGCAGCAGTCGCGCCTGGATCTCGCCCAGTTCGATGCGCAAGCCACGGATTTTTACCTGGTCATCATTGCGGCCCAGGTACTCGATGGTGCCGTCCGGCAAATAGCGCCCGACGTCGCCGGTGCGGTACATCCGGCCGGTACTGAACGGGTCCTTGAGGAAGCGTTCGGCGGTGAGTTCGGGACGGTGCAGGTAACCCCGCGCCACTTGCACACCGCCGATAAACAACTCGCCCACCACGCCCAATGGCACCGGCTGCATCTGCCCGTCCAGCAGGTACATGCGGGTGTTGGCAATCGGTTTGCCGATAGGGGTGTTGTCCGGTGTAACGGGCCCGGTGCAGTCCCACGCCGTCACGTCCACTGCCGCTTCAGTCGGGCCGTAGAGGTTGTACAAACCGATGCCGGGCAACTGCTGTTTGAAGCGGCGCACCAGGCTGCCGGGCAAGGCTTCGCCGCTGCACATCACCCGCACCAGCCCGGCACTCTGGCTGACATCACCGTGGGCCAGGAACACGTCGAGCATCGACGGCACAAAGTGCAGCGTGGTGATCTGCTCCGCCTCGATCACCTCACACAGGTAAGCCGGGTCTTTATGCCCGCCAGGGCGCGCCATCACCAACCGGGCGCCGGTGAACAGCGGCCAGAAGAATTCCCATACCGACACGTCAAAACTGAACGGGGTTTTCTGCAACACCGCGTCCTGCGCGGTGAGCCCGTACTCGTCCTGCATCCACAGCAAACGGTTGGCCACCCCGCCATGCTCGTTGATCACGCCCTTGGGCAGGCCAGTGGAGCCGGAGGTGTAGATCACGTAAGCCTGATGCTGCGCGGTCAATCCGTCGACCTGCGGGTTGGTCAGCGGCTGGTGCTGCCAGGTGGTCCGGTCCAGGTCCACCACGGGCACCGTTACCTCACCCAGCAGCGAACGGGTGTCGCCCTGCACCAGCACGGCGGCCGGGGCGCTGTCCTTGAGCATGTAGGCGATACGTTCCAGCGGGTACGCCGGGTCCAGCGGCACATAACCGCCGCCCGCCTTGAGAATCGCAAACAACCCGATGACCATCTCCAGGCCGCGTTCGACGCAGATTGCCACCCGCGAATCCGGCTGTACGCCCAGCTCGCGCAGGTGATGGGCCAACTGATTGGCGCGCTGATTCAGCTCGCGATAGCTCAGGCAGCGGGTGCCCGCCTTCACCGCCAGCGCATCGGGCGTGCGCTCCACCTGGGCTTCGAACATACCGTGCAGGGTCTGGTCGAGGTTGTAATTCACGGCGGTGTCGTTGAAGTCGAACAACAGGTGCTCGCGCTCCTGATCCTCCAGCAAATCCGCGTGCTCCAGCACCGCCTGATCGTTATCGACCATCGCCTGCAGCACACGGGTGAAGTAGCCGACATAACGCTGCATCGTCGACTCATCAAACAACGCGATCGCGTACTCCAGCGTGCCGCGGATTTCGCCCCGGGACTCGCCGAGGTTCAGGGACAGGTCGAACTTGGCAAAGTGGCTGTCCTCCACGATCCCTTCAAGGCTCAAATCGCCGAGGGCCAGCACCGGTGCGTCGCTGTCCTGCCAGGTCAACATCGTCTGGAACAACGGGCTATGGGCCAGGCTGCGCAGCGGCCGGGTAATTTCCACCACCTGTTCAAACGGCAAGTCCTGATGGGCCTGGGCGTCCAGGGTCAGCGCCTTGACCCGCGCCAGCAGCGCCTCGGCACTCAGCTCGCCCGAGGTATCAATACGCACGGCCAGGGTGTTGACGAACAGCCCGATCAAACCTTCCACCTCGGCCCGCTGGCGGTTGGCGACCGGCGACCCGATCACCACTTCCTGCTGCCCGGCGAGCCGCGCCAGCAACGAGGCCCACGCGGTCATCATCACCCTGTACAGCGTGGTGCCATGGCGCTGGCTCAGGGCCTTGAGCCCGGCGGTCAGGCGTTCATCCAGGCGCACCTCGACAGTGCTGCCGGCGTAATCCTGCTGGGCCGGACGCGGACGGTCGGTGGGCAACATCAACAAGGCCGGCGCACCGGCCAGGGTCTGTTGCCAGTAGCTGCTTTGGCGGTGCAGGACTTCGCCGCTGAGCCACAGGCGCTGCCATACGGCGAAGTCGCTGTACTGGATCGGCAACGGCGGCAACGGGTCGGCTTCACCGCGACTGAAGGCCTGATACAACGCCATCAGCTCGCGCGTCAGTACGCCCATGGACCAGCCATCGGACACGATATGGTGGATTGTCAGCAGCAACACGTGATGATCGTCCGCCATGATCACCAGGCGCCCACGCAGCAGCGGGCCGCGTTGCAGGTCGAACGGTGCCGAGGCTTCGCCCTGGATCAACGCGTCCAGCACTTGTTGTGCTTCGGGGTGACGACGCAGGTCCTGCACTTGCAGGGGCATCACCTCTTCAGGCGGCACGATCAGCACCTGGGCGTCATCGTCCTGCTGGGCAAAACGGCTGCGCAAGGTCTCATGCCGCGCGACGATCCGTGCCAAAGCCCGTTGCAGCGCGTCGACATGCAACTGCCCGCGCAGGCGCAGGCCGATGGGGATGTTGTAGGCGGTGTTGGCCCCTTCCATCAGCGCCAGAAACCACAGGCGTTGCTGGGCAAACGACAACGGCAGGACCGTGTCGCGAGGTGCCGGCAGGATATCCGGCAAAGTGCTGCGCCCGGACTGGGCCAAGACCTGCGCGACCGCTGCCAGCTCGGGATTGGCGAACAACTCGCCCAACGCCAGGTCGACTCCCAGTTGCTGACGCACCTGGGACACCATGCGCATGGCCAGCAACGAATGGCCGCCCAGTTCGAAGAAATGATCCTGGCGCCCGACGCGCTGCACCTGCAGCACCTCGGCCCAGATCTGCGCGAGGACGGTTTCGATGTCGCCGTGGGGCGCCTCGTATTCGCGGGTGAAGACGGCAGCCAAGTCCGGTTTTGGCAAGGCCTTGCGGTCCAGCTTGCCGTTGGCGGTCAGGGGCAATGCGTCGAGTTTTACGTAGGCCACCGGGACCATGTAATCCGGCAAATGCGCCACCAGATGGGCACGAATCTCGCCCACCTCAAGGGCCTCGAACTGCGGATTTTCGGTGAAGTAAGCCACCAGCCGTGGCTGGCCGGGTTGGTCTTCACGGGCCAGTACCACCACTTCCTGGAGACCGGGCAACTGGTTGAGGCGGGTTTCGATCTCCCCCAGTTCGATGCGCACACCACGGATTTTCACCTGGTCGTCGTTGCGGCCCAGGTACTCGATATTGCCGTCCGGCAACCAGCGCGCAAGGTCGCCGGTGCGGTACAGGCGGCCCGGGCTGAACGGGTCATCCAGAAAGCGTTCGGCAGTCATTTCAGGGCGGTTGAGGTAACCCCGCGCCACGCCCTTGCCGCCCACATACAGCTCACCGGCCACCCCCAGCGGCACCGGGCGCTGCTGTTCGTCCAGCAGGTAAACCGTGGCATTGGCGACGGGTTTGCCGATGTGCAACGGCTGCCCGGGCTCGATCCGGCCGGAGGTGGCAACCACCGTGGCTTCAGTGGGGCCGTAGTTGTTGATCACCTCGAAACGCTGGGCCCGGGTGAACTGGCGCAGGCGGTCGCCACCAATCAGCAAGGTGCGCAGGGTCGGGTGTTCGATGTTCTGGCTGAACGCGTATTCGGCCACCGGGGTGGGCAGGAAGCACACGTCCAGCGGTTGCGCGCGCCACCAGTCCAGCAGCGCGTCGATGTCTTCGGCGCCGTCGTGGGCCGGCGGCAGGTGCAAGGTCGCGCCCACACACAAGGCCGGCCAGACTTCCCAGGCCATCGCGTCAAAACCGAACCCGGCGACGCTGGCGGTATGCCGGCCTGCACACAGGTCAAACGCGCTGCAATGCCAGTTCACCAGGTTGGCCACGGTGTGGTGCTCCACCATCACGCCCTTGGGCAGGCCGGTGGAGCCGGAGGTGTAGATCACGTAGGCCAGGCTGGACGGCGTGACCGCGACGTGCGGATTGCTGGCCGAATGGTGATGCCAGGTGAAGCGGTCCAGGTTGATCACCGGCACGTCGAGCGCGGGCAGGCGCTCCAGCAGTGCCTGCTGGGTCAGCACCGCGACCGGTACGCTGTCGTTAAGCAGGTAGCTCAGGCGCTCGGCCGGATGCGATGGATCCACCGGCACGTAGCAGGCGCCGGACTTGAGGATCGCCAGCAACCCGGCCAGGGTGTCCAGACCGCGCCGGGCCACGATGGCCACGCGGTCGTCGGGTTTCACCCCCAGTGCCAGCAGGTGATGGGCCAGCAGGTTGGCTTGTTGATTCAGTTCGGCGTAGGTCAGCTGGCGGCCTTCATACACCGCAGCCACCGCGTCCGGGGTCCGCAGGGTTTGCGCTTCGATGCGCCCGTGCAGGGTGGTGCCCTGAGGGAAGTCGACGGCTGTAGCGTTGAGCTGCTCCAGCAAGTGCCGCCGCTCGGTCTCGGGCAACACCGACAGGCGGTTCAGAGGGGTGGCGGGCGCCTGTTCCAGCGCCTGCACCAGGTTTTCCAAAGCGGTTTGCAGATAACCGCACACCCGCTGCGGATCAACCTGGGTGCTCGCCAGCAAGCGCAGGATAAAACCGTCCCCCACATCATCCACACTCAGGGTCAACGGGTAGTTGGTGCGCTCCTCGGAACTCAAAATCTCGATGCCTTGCCACGCTGACACCGCTTCAGTGCTGGTGCCCGCGCCGCTGTGGCGGTAGTTGAGCAACGCACTGAACAGCGGCGTCGGCGCGGCCACGCCACTGCAACGCTGGGCCAGGGCCAGGGCGGCATGCTCATGACGCAGCAAAGTGGTCAGCCGGGCGTGGGTGGCCTTGACCCCGGCGCGCACATCCTCGGGGCCGACATCCACCCGAAACGGCAAGGTATTGATAAAAATCCCCAGGGCCCGGTCCGTGGCATGACCGCCCTGCATACGGCCCATCAGCACCGTGCCGAACACCACCTGCGCCTTGCCTGCCAAGGCGCTTAACACCTGTGCCCAGCCCACATGGAACAGGCTGGCGGCGCTGACCCCCAACTGGCGCGCCTGGGCCCGCAGTTGCTGGTTGAGCGCCGACGGCAACGGCCAATCGACTTCGGCAATATCCTGGCCGTCGCCCTGCACATCCTGCAAGCCAAATGGCAGGGTCGGCTCGGTGATGTCGCCGAGCATCTCGCGAAAGAACGCTTCATGCTGCTGTTCAGTGACCCCCAGGCGCGCCTGGGCCACGTAGTTGCGAAACGGCACCGCGTGGCCCAACTGATCCGCGCGGCCCTGCAAGTACGCCTGCATTTCGTGGCGCACCACGTCCAGGGCGCTGTGGTCCAGGGCCATGTGGTGGAACAACAGCAAGGCGACCATGCGCTGGCGGGCTGCGTCCCACGCACCGACCAGCCGCACCAGCGGTGCACGGGTGACGTCCAGGCGGTAATGCCGGCCATCAAACAGTGCATGCAACTGGGCCGCGATATCACCGTCGGCAGGGTTCAGCTCTATCACCTGCACGGGCAATCGGGCCGTACGCCACACCACTTGCGAGGGTTCCTCCAGACCTTCCCAGATCACGGCGGTGCGCAGGATATCGTGGCGGTCCATCACGCCCTGCAACGCCTGGGCAAACCCCTTGAAACGCTCAAGGCTGTCGAAGGCGAACTGCGACTGCATGATGTACGGGTCGCCGTGCCCGGCACTCACATGGTGATAAAGAATGCCTTCCTGCAGCGGCGCCAGCGGGTAGATGTCTTGCACGTTGGCGACGCCACCGTCGACGGTCTCGATGATCCGGTCGATCGAGGCCTGGCTCAGGCTCGACAGCGTCAGCATCGCGGGGGTAATTCGCTGGGCGCCCACGGGAATGCCATTGGCCGGCACCTCCACTTCACCGGCCTTGGTGGCCGAGTATTCGCCGGCCTGGATAAGCTCGATCAGCGCGGGCTTGTGTTCACGCAGCGAGGCCACCAGGGCCGGGTCGCTCAGGGCCTGTTTGTTGCCCTGCACCGACAGCTGGTCGCCCTTGAGCGCCAGTTGCACGTCCTTGGCCTTGAGTGTCGCCAACAGTTCGATGATGCTCACAGGACGATCTCCATTCGTTCGGTAATTGCGGCGTAGCCGGCCAGGGTTGGCTGTTCAAACAGGCCCCGCACATCGGCTTCCATGCCTTCCTGACGCAAGCGTCCAATCAAACTGACGGCCAGCAACGAGTGCCCGCCCAGTTCAAAAAAGTTGTCAAAGCGCCCTACCCGTTCCACCTTCAGCAGCTCGGCCCACAGCCGCGCCAGCAAGATTTCGGTGTCGCCCACCGGCGCCTCGTACTCACGCACGATCAGCGACTCCACACCCGGCGCCGGCAGGGCCTTGCGGTCGAGCTTGCCGTTGGGGCTCAGGGGCAAGGCCTCCAGATGCACAAACACCGCCGGCACCATGTAATCCGGCAAGCGCGCCAGCAGGTGCGCCCGCAGGTGTTCGATATCGGCCTGCACGCCGGTGTAATACGCCACCAGCCGTTCGTCCCGGGCCAATACCGCCGCTTCATTGACCTGCGGGTATTCGGTCAGGCGCGCCTGGATTTCCCCCAGTTCGATGCGCAGGCCACGGATTTTCACCTGGTCGTCGTTGCGGCCCAGGTACTCGATATTGCCGTCCGGCAGGTAGCGCCCGATGTCACCGGTGCGGTACAGGCGGCCGGCGCTGAACGGGTCCTTGAGGAAGCGTTCAGCCGTGAGTTCCGGGCGGTGCAGGTAGCCGCGAGCGACCTGGACGCCACCGATGAACAGCTCGCCCACCACCCCCAATGGCACCGGCTGCAAGCGGGCGTCCAGCAGGTACATGCGGGTGTTGGCAATCGGCTTGCCGATGGGGGTGTTGTCCGGCACCACGGGCCTGGCGCAGTTCCATGCCGTCACGTCCACCGCCGCCTCCGTCGGGCCATAGAGGTTGTACAAACCGATCCCTGGCAGCTGCTGCTTGAAGCGACGCACCAGGCTGCCCGGCAAGGCTTCACCGCTGCACATCACCCGCAGCAGCCCCGCGCCCTGGCTGACATCGCCATGGGCCAGGAACACATCGAGCATCGACGGCACGAAGTGCAAGGTGGTGATCTGCTCCGCCTCGATGACTTCGCACAGGTACGCCGGATCCTTGTGCCCGCCGGGACGCGCCATCACCAACCGCGCGCCAGTGAACAAGGGCCAGAAGAACTCCCACACCGACACGTCGAAACTGAACGGGGTTTTCTGCAAGACCGCGTCGCGGGCGGTCAGGCCGTAGGCGTCCTGCATCCACAGCAGGCGGTTGACCACCCCCGCGTGCTCGTTGATCACGCCCTTGGGCTGGCCGGTGGAGCCGGAGGTGTAGATCACGTAGGCCTGATGCTGCGCGGTCAACCCTGGAACCTGAGGGTTGGAAGCAGGCTGGTGCTGCCAGGTGTTCCGGCCCAGGTCCACCACGGGCACCGTCACCTCACCCAGCAACGAGCGGGTGTCACCCTGCACCAGCACCGCCGCCGGGGCGCTGTCTTGCAGCATGTAGGCGATTCGCTCCAGCGGGTACGCCGGGTCCAGCGGCACATAACCGCCGCCCGCCTTGAGAATGGCGAACAGGCCGACGACCATTTCCAGGCCACGCTCGACGCAAATCGCCACCCGCGAATCGGGCTGCACTCCTTGATCACGCAGATGATGGGCCAACTGATTGGCCCGCTCGTTCAGCTCGCGATAGCTCAGGTGTTGGTCACCCGCCTTCACCGCCAGTGCATCGGGCGTGCGTTCAACCTGGGCTTCAAACAGGCCGTGAAGGGTTTGATCGAGGTTGTAGGCAACCTCGGTCGCATTGAACCCGGACAGCAGTTGCTCGCGCTCCTGCGGGCCCAGGATCGACAGCTGATCCAGCGGCCGTTGCGGGGCGTGCTCCAGCGCTTCGACCAAGCCGTGCAACGCCGCCTGCATGTAACCGCAGATCCGCTGCGCGCCGATCTGCGCGGGAGTCATCGCGGTCAACCGGAAACCGTCGCCCTGATCATCCACGTTCAGGGTCAGCGGGTAGTTGGTGCGCTCCTCGCTGGCCAGGGTTTCGATGCCCTGCCAGGCCGGCGATACCGGGGCTTGCTGGCTGTCGCTATGGCGATAGTTGAGCATGGCGCTGAACAACGGTAATGGCGCCGCCACACCGCTGCAACGCTGGGCCAGTGCCAGGGACGCATGCTCGTGCCCCAGCAACGTGGTCAGTCGGCCATGGGTGGCCTTTACCGCCGCACGCGCACCGATGCCGCCGACGTCCACCCGCAATGGCAAGGTATTGATGAACATCCCCAGCGCCCGGTCGCTGCCTTTGCCGCCCTGCATCCGGCCCAGCAGCACCGTGCCAAACACCACGCTGGCCTGGCTCGACGTGCAGGCCAGGACCTGCGCCCAGGCCAGGTGGAACAGGCTGGCCGTGCTGACGCCGAGCAACCGCGCCTGAGCCCGCAGGCGCCGGGTCAAGTCTGGCGATAACCCTTCACGGGCTTCCTCGATGGCACTGCCATCGCCCTGCACATCCTGAAGGCCGAAAGGCAGCGTCGGCTCATGGAGGTCACCCAGCATCTCGCGGAAGAACGCTTCGTGCTCCTGCTCACTCACACCCAGGCGCGCCTGGGCCACGTAATTGCGGTACGGCGTGGCCACATCCGTGATGCCGGGCAGGCCCAGCAGGCTGGTTTGCATCTCGTGGCGCACGCCGTCCAGCGCCGTGTGGTCGAGGGCGATATGGTGGAACAGCAAGATAGCCACCACCCGCTGTTGCAGCGGGTCTTCGGCGTACACCAGGCGAACCAGCGGCGCCTCGGACATCGGCACACGGTAGTGGCGAGGATCAAACTGGCGATGCAACTGCGCGAGCACATCACCGGTGCCCACCCGTACCGCCTGCACCGACAGCCGGGCCTCACGCCACACCACTTGCAGCGGCTGTTGCAAACCTTCCCAGACCACGCCGGTACGCAAGATATCGTGGCGGTTGATCACCGACTGCAACGCCCGGGCAAACGCCTGCAAACGCTCGACACTGTCAAACGCCAGGTGCGATTGCAGCAGGTACGGATCGCCCTGCTGAGCACTGATGTGGTGATAGAAAATCCCTTCCTGCAACGGTGCCAGCGGATAGATGTCCTGCACGTTGGCCGCGCCACCCGGCACGCTGGCGACGATCTGGTCGATGGTCGGCTGATCAAGCGCCACCAACGACAGCATCGACGGCGTGATGCGTTGGCAATCGGCCGGGATCGAATTCACCGGCACCACCACTTCCCGACCACTGCCCACGGCTGCTGCCAGGGCAGCCAGTGTCGGCTGGCTGAACAGTACCCGTACATCGGCGCTCAGCCCGACCTGGCGCATGCGCTCGATCAAACTCACTGCCAGCAACGAATGGCCGCCCAGTTCAAAGAAATGGTCATGGCGCCCGACCTGCTCCACCTGCAACACCTCGGCCCAGATCCGCGCCAAAGTGGTTTCGACTTCGCCGCTCGGTGCCTCGTAGTCACGGCTGAGCATGGCGGCCTGATCCGGCGCCGGTAGCGCCTTGCGGTCGAGCTTGCCGTTGGCGGTCAGCGGCCAGCTGTCGAGTTTTACGTAGGCCACCGGCACCATCGCCTCGGGCAACTGGTCATGCAGCTCGGCGCGCAGGGTTTCGATGTCCAGCGGAGCATGTTCGGTGAACCAGGCCACCAACCGGCCATCGCGCACCAGTACCACGGCGTCCTTGACGCCATCGACGGCGGCCAGGCGGGTTTCGATTTCCCCCAGTTCGATACGCACACCACGGACTTTTACCTGGTCATCGTTGCGGCCCAGGTACTCGATGTTGCCGTCCGGCAGCCAGCGCGCCAGGTCACCGGTGCGGTACATACGGCCCGGGTTGAACGGGTCGTCGAGGAAGCGCTCGGCGGTCATCTCCGGGCGGTTCAAGTACCCGCGGGCCACGCCGCTGCCGCCCACATACAGCTCGCCGGCCACGCCCACCGGCACCGGGCGCCGTTGCTCATCGAGCAGGTACACCGTGGCATTGGCCATCGGCTTGCCGATATGCAGCGCCTGGCCGGCGTGCACGCGGCCAGAGGTGGCGACCACCGTGGCTTCGGTGGGGCCGTAGTTGTTGATCACCGCAAAACGTCGCTCGACACTGAATTGGCGCAAGCGATCACCGCCGATCAACAGGGTGCGCAGGCTTGGGTGCTCCAGGTTCTGACTGAAGGCGTACTCGGCCACCGGCGTGGGCAGGAAGCTCACGTCCAGCGGCTGTGCCAGCCACCAGGCCAGCAGTTCGTCGATGTTTTCATTGCCCACCTTGGCGGGTGGCAGGTGCAGGGTCGCGCCGATGCACAACGCCGGCCAGACTTCCCAGGCCATCGCGTCAAAACCGAACCCGGCCACGCTGCTGGTGTGGCTATGAGCATGCAGGTCAAAGGCTTCGCAGTGCCAATGCACCAGGTTTTCCACGGTGCGATGCTCCACCATCACCCCTTTGGGCTGGCCGGTGGAGCCGGAGGTGTAGATCACGTAGGCGAGATTCGCCGGGGTCAGGCCGGCGACGTGGGGACGGGTCGCGTTGGCGTAAGTGCCGTGCAGGTCGACGATGGCGACATCACCGAGCACGCCACGGGTGCTCTCCTCGGCCAGTACCGCGACCGGGGCACTGTCTTGCAGCAGGTAAGCGATGCGCTCGGCCGGGTAAGCCGGGTCCACCGGTACGTAGGCGGCGCCCGCCTTGAGGATCGCCAGCAGGCCCACCAGCATCTGCGGGCCACGTCGGCAGCAGATCGCCACGCGATCGTCGGGCTGCACACCCAGTCCCAGCAGATGGTGGGCCAGTTGATTGGCGCGTTGGTCGAGGGCCTGATAGGTCAGTGGCTGGCCATCCTGGATCAGCGCAATCGCGTGCGGCCGGCGTTCGGCCTGGGCTTCGAAGGCGCCGTGCAGGGTCTGCCCTTGCGGGTAGTTGCGCACGCTGGCGTTGAAGGTGCGCAGCAGCATTTCGCGTTCGGCGGCCGGCAGGACCGGCAGCTGATTCAGCGGCGTTTCCGGGGTTTGCTCAAGGGCGGCCACCAGTTGCTCCAATGCGCTGTGCATGTAGTCGCACAAGCGCTGCGCACCGATGGACTCCAGGGCCAGCACCGTCAGGCCGAAGCCCGCGCCCAGGTCGTCTACGCTCAAGGTCAGCGGGTAGTTGCTGCGCTCTTCGCCGCCGAGCAACTGCACGCCTTCCCAGATACCCTGGCCGTCGCGGGCCATTTCACCCGGGGTGCTGTGGCGGTAGTTGAGCAAGGCGCTGAACAACGGCATCGAGGCGGGCACACCGCTGCAACGCTGGGCCAGCGCCAGGGACGCATGTTCATGGCCGAGCAGTGCGCTGAGCCGGGTGTGGGTCGCCTTGACCCCGGCGCGTACGGCACTGGCGCCCACTTCCACCCGCAACGGCAAGGTGTTGATGAACATGCCCAACGCCCGGTCGGCGCCCTCGCCCGCTTGCATGCGACCCATCAAGACGGTGCCAAACACCACGTCCTGACGGCCCGACACCCGCCCGAGCACCTGGGCCCACGCCAGGTGCATCACGCTCGCAGCGCTGACCCCCAGTTGCCGGGCCTGCTCGCGAACCCGCAGCGCCAATGCCGCGTCCACCGGCCGTTCGGCCTCTTCAATGTCCCGGCCATCGCCCTGCACATCCTGCACGCCAAAGGGCAGCGTGGGCGCGTCGATGTCGGCGAGCATTTCCCGGAAGAATTGTTCGTGCTCCTGAGCGCTGATACCCAGACGGGCCTGAGCCACGTAGGTACGAAACGGTGCCGCAACCGGCAATGCATCGGCCTGATTGAACAGGAACGCACGCATTTCCTGGCCGACCACTTCCATGGCGGTGTGGTCCAGCGCCAGGTGATGGAACAGCAGGATGGCTGCAACGCGTTGGTTGGCCGGGTCCTGTGCATAGACCATGCGCAGCAGCGGCGCCTGGGTGAGGTCCAGGCGATAGTGGCGGGCATCGAAGCGCGCATGCAGTTGTTCGATCACGTCGCCGTCGGCCGGGTCCAGCGCAACGTTCTGCACCACCAGCTCGGCATGGCGCCAGACCACTTGCACCGGGCTGTCCAGGCCTTCCCACACCACGGCGGTGCGCAGGATATCGTGACGCGCCACGACCTTTTGCAGCGCGCCCATAAAGGCCTGCAAACGCTCGACGCTGTCAAATGCCATGCGCGATTGCAGCAAATAAGGGTCGCCCTGTTCGGCGCTGATGTGGTGGTAAAGAATGCCTTCCTGCAACGGTGCGAGCGGGTAGATGTCCTGCACATTGGCCGCGCCGCCGGGCACCGTGGCCACAATGCGCTCGATGGCCGGCTGGTCGAGCGTGACCAGGGTCAGCATCGACGGCGTGATGCGTTGGCAGTCCGGCGCAATCCCATTGGCCGGCACCACAATTTCCCGTCCACTGCCCACCGCCGCGGCCAGGGCCGCCAGGCTTGGCTGGTTGAACAACACCCGTACATCCGCGCTCAGGCCGGCCTGGCGCATACGCTCGATCAGGCTCACCGCCAGCAAGGAATGGCCGCCGAGTTCAAAGAAGTGATCAAAGCGCCCGACGCGCTCAACCTTCAGTACGTCCTGCCAGATCTGCGCCAGCAGGGTTTCCACCTCGCCCTCGGGTGCTTCAAAACCACGGCTGAGCAGCGACGCCTGATCCGGCGCCGGCAAACCCTTGCGGTCCAGCTTGCCATTCGCCGTCAGCGGCAACAGCTCCAGCCAGACATAGGCCGACGGCACCATGTAATCCGGCAGTCGGCTTTGCAGGTGTGCGCGCAATGCATCAATGCCCAACGGCGCCTGGGCGGTGTAGTAAGCCACCAGGCGTTTGTCGCCAGGCTCGTCTTCACGGGCCAGCACCACGGTGTCTTTCACGCCGGGAAAGCCCGCCAGGCAGCTTTCGATTTCACCGGGTTCGATCCGGAAACCACGGATTTTCAGTTGATGGTCATTGCGGCCCTGGTACAGCAAGGTGCCGTCCGCCTGCCAACTGGCCAGGTCGCCGGTGCGGTACAGCAGGCCATCGCCGAAAGGGTCGACGATAAATTTCTCGGCGGTCAGTTGCGGCTGGTTCAGGTACCCCTTGGCCACGCCCGCCCCGCCGATGTACAGCTCGCCGACCACGCCCAGCGGCACCGGCTGCTGCCGCGCGTCCAGCACGTAGGCGCGGCTGTTGCCAATGGGACGCCCAATGGGAATGCCGCCCTTGCCCAGCGCCTTGATCTCGTACGTGGTGGAAAACGTCGTGGCTTCGGTGGGGCCGTAACCATTCAACAGGTGCTGCGGCGCGCCATGCTCAAGCACCCGGCCGATTACCTGCGGGTCGAGCACATCGCCGCCGACGATCAGGTAGCGCAGCTGGCGGAACATCGGCATCAAGCCGTCGGCGTACTGATGGAACAGCCCGGCGGTCATCCACAACACGCTGACGGATTGCTCCTGCAGCAACGCGGCGAACGCGGCCTGGGACAGCAGCGTGGCGTGCTCGACCACCACCACGCAGCCACCATTGAGCAGCGGCGCCCACACATCGAGGGTGCTTGCGTCGAACGCCGGGTTTGAGGCGAAGGCCACCCGGTCACGGTGATTGAAGTCGGCGTAGCCGTTGTTGATCACCAACCGGGTCACGGCGCGATGCGGTACCTGCACGCCCTTGGGCGCGCCGGTGGAGCCGGAGGTGTACATGATGTACGCCACACTTTCGGCAGACTGGGCCAGGTTCGGGTTGTGCGTCGGCTGCGTGTCGAGGTTCAGCGCGGCGAGGTCATTCAGCACGTACCTGGCATGGCTGTCCTGCACCATGAAAGCCTGGCGCTCGTCCGGCGCGTTGACGTCCAGCGGCACGTAGACCGCCGCACACTTGAGGGCCGCCAACTGGCTGACCAGCAAATCCATTGAGCGCGGCAACGCAATGACCACGCTGTCGCCGGGTTTTACGTCCTGATCGATCAGGTAGTGGGCCAGGCGATTGGCCCGCAGGTTGAGTTCGCGGTAGGTCAGTGACACGTGGCCGTGCACCACTGCCAGCGCGTCCGGACTGGTCTGGGCCTGGGCTTCGAAGATCCCGTGCACGGTGTGCGCAGCCGGGTAGGCACGGGCGGTGGAGTTGAAGTCCACCAGCACTTGATGGCGCTCGGCGGCGGGCAGGATCGACACGTGATGCAGCGGCGTGGTCGGCGCCTGTTGCAGCGCCGTCACCAGGTTGCGCAAGGCGCTGAGCATGTAGTCGCCGACGCGTTGCACATCCACCTCGGCCACGCCTTGTACGGTCAGGGCGAAGCCTGTGCCCAGGTCATCCACGTTGAGCACCAGCGGGTAGTTGCTGCGCTCCTCGGAGCTGAGGATTTCGATCCCGGCGTCGGCGAACGGGCTGGCGCCCGGCACTTCACCCGGCGCGCTGTGGCGGTAATTGAGCAAGGTGCTGAACAGCGGCAACGCACCGGACACGCCACTGCAACGCTGGGCCAGGGACAGGGACGCATGTTCGTGCCCCAGCAACTGCGCCAGCCGCGTATGGGTGGCGCGTACGCCGGCCTGCACACCCACCGGGCCGACGCTGACCCGCAGCGGCAGGGTGTTGATGAACATCCCCAGCGCCCGGTCGGCGCCCTCGCCGCCTTGCATGCGGCCCAGCAGCACGGTGCCGAAGACCACATCGTCCTGGCCCGACACCTGGCCGAGCACGTGCGCCCACGCCAGGTGCACCAGGCTCGCGGCGCTCACACCCAACTGCCGCGCTTGCTCGCGCAGGCCCAGGCTGAGGGCCGGATCCAGTGGCACGTGCGCTTCCCGCACACCGCTGCCGTCACGGTTCACGTCCTGCAAGCCGAAGGCCAGGGTCGGCTCGTCGATATCGCCGAGCATCTCGCTGAAAAACGCCTCATGCTGCGCGGCGCTCACACCGAGGCGTGCCTGGGCCACGTAGTTGCGGTACTGCACGGCGTCCGACAGCTGCTCGGTGTGGCCGGCAAGGCTCGCGCTCATTTCTTCCACCAGCACGTGCAGCGCGGTGTGGTCCAGCAGGATGTGGTGCAGCAGCAGGATGCCGACATGGCGGCCCTGATCCTCGGCGTAGGCAAAGCGCATCAGCGAGGCGCGGGACAGGTCAAGGCGGTAGTGGCGTGGGTCGAAGCGCTGTTGCAGTTGCGCGAGCACGTCGCTGGAAGGGTCGACCTCAATCTGCTCCACCACCAGCAGCGCCTGGCGCAACACCACCTGCACCGGCTCGTCCAGGCCTTCCCAGACAATGCCGGTACGCAGGATGTCGTTGCGTTCGATCACGCTTTGCAGCGCACGGATAAACGCCTCGACCGGCTCCTGACCGTTGAAGCTGAACTGCACCTGCAATACGTAGGGATCGCCCTCGGTGGTCGCCAGGTGGTGATACAGAATGCCGGCCTGCAACGGGGCCAGACCGTAGATGTCCTGCACATTGCCGATACCGCCCGGGACACTGGCGACGATATGGTCGATGGCTTGTTGGTCCAGGTCCACCAGCGGCAGCATGTCCGGGGTGATGCGTTGGGTCGCCTCACTGATCAGGTTGGCCGGCACCTGCACTTCATGTTGCCCGCCTACCGCAGCGGCCAGCGCAGCCAACGTTGGCTGGCCGAACAGCACCCGCACATCGGCGCTCAGTTCCAGCTGGCGCATGCGTTCGATCAATTTGACCGCCAGCAGCGAATGGCCGCCCAGCTCGAAAAAGTTGTCCTGGCGCCCGACCCGGTCGACCTTCAGCAGGTCTTGCCACAGGTGGGCAATCGCGGTTTCCACGCTGCCTTGTGGCGCTTCGTAACCACGACGGGCCAGGGCTTCGGCGTCGGGCGCCGGCAAGGCCTTGCGGTCGAGCTTGCCGTTGGTGGTGAGCGGGAACGTGTCGAGCAGCACGAAGGCGCTGGGCACCATGTACTCGGCCAGGGACTGCAGCAAGTGATCCCGCAGTTCGGCGGCAGTGGGCGTGCGGCCCTGTTGGGCAATCACGTACGCCACCAGGCGCTGGTCGCCCGGCTCGTCTTCGCGGGCGATCACCACGGCTTCGCGCACGCCGTCACAGGTGGCCAGGCGCGCTTCGATCTCCCCCAGTTCGATACGGAAACCACGGATCTTCACCTGGTCATCGTTGCGCCCCAGGTACTCGACACTGCCGTCGGCCAGCAGGCGGCCGAGGTCACCGGTCTTGTACAGGCGCTGGCCGGTCGCCGGGTCCGCCAGAAAGCGCTCGGCGGTCAGCTCGTCGCGGTTGAGATACCCCCGCGCCACGCCGGCACCGCCGACGTACAACTCCCCCACCACGCCCATCGGCACCGGCTCGCGGCGGGCGTCCAGCACATACAACTGCAAGTCGGGAATGCGCACGCCAATCGGGCTCACGCCCACCAACTGTGCGTCCGCCGCCTCCAACGCACGGTAGGTCACGTGCACGGTGGTTTCAGTGATGCCGTACATGTTGACCAGGCGCGTACCGGCGTTGGTCACCCGGGCGTACCACGGCTTGAGAATGCCCGGTTCCAGGGCTTCACCGCCGAAAATCACCTGGCGCAACGAATGCAACTGCTGGCTGCGGCCCTGTGCCGCGATCAACTGGCGGAACGCGCTTGGCGTCTGGTTGAGGATGCTCACACCGGCTTCGCACAGCAGCGCATAGCACTCGTCCGGCGAGCGGCTGACCAGTTGCGGCACCACCAGCAACTGCCCGCCGTGCATCAGCGCTCCCCAGATTTCCCACACGGAGAAGTCGAAGGCAAACGAGTGAAACAGCGCCCAGGTGTCATTCGCGTTGAAGGTGAACCAGTGCTCGGTGGCGCTGAACAGCCGCGCGACGTTGCGGTGTTCGATCATCACGCCCTTGGGCAGGCCGGTGGAGCCGGAGGTGTAGATCACGTAGGCCAGGCTCGACGGGCTGAGCGCGACGTTGGGGTTAACGATGGGCTCGTGCTGCAGGCTGTTGAGATCAATCGGTGTGACGTCACCCACCAGGTGGTGGGTATTGTCCTGCACCAGCACCGCCAACGGCGCGCTGTCTTGCAGGGTGTAGTGGATGCGGTCCAGCGGGTAGGCCGGATCGATCGGCACGTAGCCCGCGCCAGCCTTGAGAATACCCAACAGGCCGATGATCATTTCCAGGCCACGCTCGACACAGATCGCTACCCGGTCGTCGGGGCGGATGCCGTGCTTGAGCAGGCAGTGCGCGACCTGGTTGGCGCGCTCGTTCAGCTCGCGGTAACTCAGGCGTTCGTGCTCGAAGCGCAGCGCGACGGCTTCGGGATGGCTGGCAGCATGGGCTTCGACTTGCTGGTGGATCAGGGCTGAATCGGCGTAGTCCCCGGTATCGGCGTTGAGGCCGTGCAGCAGGTGTTGGCGTTCGGCGGCGGGCAGGATACTCAGGCTGTGCAGTGGTGCGTCTGGCGTCTGTTCCAGAGCCAGCACCAGGTTTTCCAGGGCGGTATGCAGGTAATCGGCAACACGCGCGGCGCCGATGGAAGCGTCCACCATCACGGTGAAGGCAAAGCCCTCGCCCAGGTCATCGACGTTGACCGTCAGCGGGTAGTTGGTGCGCTCTTCGGCGCCCAGCACCTGGATGCCTTCGGCGATGTCGATCACGGCCTGAGTGTCCGAGGCATCGCTGTGACGGTAGTTGAGGATCGCACTGAACAACGGCGTGGGGGCGGCCACACCGCTGCAACGTTGGGCCAGGGCCAGCGATGCGTGTTCGTGGTTGAGCAATTCGGTCAAGCGCTTGTGGGTGGTTTGCACCCCGTCGCGCACGCTTTGCGCACCCACATCGACCCGTAGCGGCAGGGTGTTGATGAACATGCCCAGGGCCTGATCGGAGCCCTCGCCTGCGCCCATGCGCCCGAGCATCACACTGCCAAACACTACGGCTTCGCGGCCGGAGACCTTGCCCAATACCTGGGCCAACGCCAGGTGCATCACACTGGCCGGGCTGACGCCCAACGGTCTTGCCTGGGCCCGCAGGCGACGGCTCAGATCGCTGTCGACGGCGATGCGGGTTTCATCAATGCCATGGCCATCGCCCTGCACATCCTGCAGACCGAACGGCAAGGTGGGCGCGTCGATGTCGGCGAGCATCTCGCGAAAGAATGCCTCGTGGGCCTGCTCACTGACACCGTGGCGGACCTGGGCGATGTAGTTGCGAAACGGCACCGGTGCGCCGGCCTGTTCGGTCTGGCCGGCGAGGTGCAGCTGGATCTCGCGGCGCACCACGTCGAGGGCGGTGTGGTCGAGGATGGTGTGGTGAAACAGCAGCATCGCGACCACCCGCTGGTTACGCGGGTCTTCGGCAAACACCAGGCGCAGCAGCGGCGCCTGGCCGAGGTCCATGCGGTAATTACGGGCGTCGTAGCGGGCTTGCAGTTGGGTCAGTGCATCGCCGTCGAGGAGGGCTTCTTCGCAGACCAGCGAGGCTTTGCGCCAGACCACCTGGAGGGGTTCGTCGAGGCGTTCCCAGGCCATCGAGGTGCGCAGGATATCGTGGCGGTCGATAACCCATTGCAGGGCCTCGGCGAAGGCTTCAAGGCGGGCGCGGCTGTCGAACACGAACTGCGCGTGGAGCACATAGGGGTCGCCCTGGTGGGCGGACAAGTGGTGGTAGAGCATGCCTTCCTGGAGCGGGGCCAGGGGGTAAATGTCTTGCACATTCGCCGCACCGCCGGGGATGCCGGCGACGATGCGGTCGATGGCCGGCTGGTCAAGGTTGACCAGGGGCAGCATGGCAGGGGTGATGCGATAGGCCGGGCTGAGCCAGTCGCCGCCGTGTTGGGCGACGAGGTCGAGCAGTTGGGGTTTGTGGGCGATCAGTTGGTCCCATAGGGCGTCATCCAGCGCGTCGTCGTCACCCAGGATGATCAGGTCGCCGTCTTCCATTTGCAGGCGGATCGGGTGGGTGGAAAGAGCTGCCAATAATTTGCTGAACTGCATGGGGGTAACCTGCTTTTTTGAGTCGGATACGGTTGAGGAGAAAGTCCGTTTTCAGCTGTCGCGTAAGTGCCTGGGAGGCCCGGTTTAAAGCGCGG
>NZ_AHHC01000019.1:0-6551 GCF_000242655.1 Pseudomonas sp. PAMC 25886 | reverse complement strand
AGAAAGCGGTGGACGCGACAACTACCCTGACAAAATCTACAGCGGGCACGGTCAAATGTGGGAGCTGGCTTGCCTGCGATGCAGACAACTCGGTACATCAGACACACCGAGGTGATGCCATCGCCGGCAAGCCGGCTCCTACAGAAAAGCAGCTCTGCTTTCGCTTTGGCTTTTGCTGTGGCTTCTACCACTCAAGCCGGCCTGTAGGCCGCTGTGCTCTTGCTTTTGATTTTGATCTGACTGCCCCAATAAGCCGAGGCCGAACGCAGGTGGTGCGGAGCGGGTAAACCGGCAGGACGCCGGTTTAGCCGCGACGGGGCAGGGACGCCCCGTCGCGGCGGCCCGCGGAGCAATCCCGGAGTGAGGGAACACCGAGCCTAGGCGAGGTGCCGACAGGCGGGGCAGAGCCCTTTGGTTACTTTGGGGCTTTTCCAAAGTGACCCGCTGTAAGAGCGGAACCCATATCAGCCGTTACCGCAGAAATGGATATGTACACCCTCACTCCGGTAAAGGAATCACCCGCAACGGCCTCACCGACTTATAAGAAAAACTCGAATAAATCTCCTTAACACACGGCAAGCTCTGCAACACCTCCCGCGCAAACTCCCCAAACGACTCCAGATCCTTCGCCACCACTTCCAGCAAAAAATCATACCGCCCGGAAACGTTATGGCACGCCACAACCTCGGGAATCTCCAGCAACCGCTGTTCAAACGCCCGGGCAACCTCGCGGGTATGCGTGTCCATCATGATGCTGACAAACGCCGTCACCCCATACCCCAGCGCCTTGGGCGACAGGATCGCCTGATAACCACCGATCACCCCGCTGTCTTCCAGGTTCTTCACCCGCCGCCAACACGGCGAAGTGGTCAGCGACACCCGCTCCGCCAACTCCGCCACGGTCAACCGCGCATTGCCCTGCAAAGCGTTTAAAAGCGCCTTGTCAGTCCGATCCAGATGAATAGGCATATCTTGCCTCAAAACGTCATTTTTATTGTTTTTCATCCCAATCTACCGGGTTTTCCCAGCAAACTATGGAACGTTCGGCCGCAGTTATAAGCATAGCATTGTAGGAAATAAGGAGCGTCCGACCATGAAAAATAAACACAATACGTTCGGCTTTTCCACACGTGCCATCCACCACGGCTACGACCCCCAGGACCACCACGGCGCCCTCGTGCCGCCGATTTACCTGTCGGCAACCTTCGCCTTCCCCACTGCCGAATACGGCGCCGCCTGCTTTGCCGGTGAAGAGAGCGGGCACTTCTACACCCGCATCTCCAACCCCACCCTGGCCCTGCTGGAAGCGCGCATGGCCACCCTGGAAAACGGCGAAGCGGCCGTAGCCTTCAGCTCCGGCATGGGCGCGATTGCCGCGACGTTCTGGACCCTGCTCCGCCCCGGTGACGAGATCATCGTCAGCCAGACGCTCTACGGCTGCACCTTCGCCCTGCTGCACCACGGCATCGGCGAATTCGGCATCAAGGTGCGCCACGTCGACCTCACCGACCCGAACGCCCTGCGCGAGGCCATCAACCCCGCCACCCGGATGATTTACTTCGAAACCCCGGCCAACCCCAACCTGCAACTGGTGGACATCGCCGCCGTCGCCGAGATCGCCCACCAGCAACCCGGCATCACCGTGGTGGTAGACAACACCTACTGCACACCCTACTTGCAACGCCCGTTGGAAATGGGCGCCGACGTGGTGGTGCACTCGGCCACCAAATACCTCAGCGGCCATGGCGACATCACCGCCGGGATCGCGGTCAGCAGCCAGGCCCTGGCCCAGCGCATTCGCCTGCAAGGGCTCAAGGACCTGACCGGCGCGGTGATGTCGCCCCAGGACGCCGCCCTGTTGATGCGCGGCCTCAAGACCCTGGCCCTGCGCATGGACCGCCATTGCAGCAACGCCCTGGCCATCGCCGAAGCCTTGCAGGCCCATCCCCTGGTGGAATGGGTGACCTACCCCGGCCTGCGTTCCTTCCCGCAGTACGAATTGGCCGCGCGGCAGATGAAGCAGTCCGGCGGCATGATCGCGTTTGAACTCAAGGGCGGCATCGACATGGGTCGACGCTTCATGAACGCCCTGAAGCTGTTTACCCGGGCGGTAAGCCTCGGGGACGCCGAGTCACTGGCCCAGCACCCGGCCAGCATGACCCACTCCACCTATACCCCGGAACAACGCGCCCACCACGGGATTTCCGAAGGGCTGGTGCGGCTTTCCGCCGGCCTGGAAGATGTCGCCGACTTGCTGGCCGACGTTGCCCAGGCACTGAACGCCTGCGCCGTGAAGCCCAAATCCCGGGCGGTGCAACAAAACGTTCATCACGCTTGAAGTAAATTCACCAGCAGGCGCGACGTTTATCAATAGCCCGGCCTGAAAAGGTCGGGCTTTTCCCGTTGCGCCCTGCACCGCAAAAAATTTGATCCATTCATTGGTCCGTTTGCGACAGCCTGTACTAGCATACGAGGCGGCAGTCATGGATATCACTGCCCTGTACGCCGCCCTCCTTGAAACTCATGGATGAAATGATGAACTCACACCTGTTCCCTCACATTGGCAAAGTCATCGCCAGCACCGGCAGCCGGCACTTCCCGCGCATGCTGCACGACCTGATCCTCACCCAGCTGGCGGTCGACGCCACGCACATCACCCAGATGCCCGTGAGTTCAAAGGCACACGCTCTGCGCAAGGCCGGCAGTGCGCGCGCTCAGGGTATCAGCCCGGTGTACACCGACCCGGTGCTTGAACTGGACGAGGCCCAGGCCGCCGCACAACTGCACCTGACCCGGCGCAAGGATGACGTCAGCTACGTGCTGTCGGTGTATCGCGCCAACCCGTCACAGAGTTTTTCCCAGCAGGAACGGATCATCCTGCAAGACTTCTCCTCCCTGCTGCTGCCCATGGTTGAAAAGCACATCAGTGCCCTGCAACCCACTGGCCCGGACAGCGAAGCACCGCAGCAGCAAGGCATCGACACCTTGCGCCGGCGCTTCGAAGAACGCCTTGCGCAATCGGGCCTGGCCCTTTCCAGCCGCGAGCTTGAGGTATGCGTAGGGTTGCTGGCCGGGCGTACCGCACCGGAACTGGCGGAGCAACTGGCATTGAAGGTCAACACCATCGAGAGCTACCTCAAGCGGGCGGCGATCAAGATGGGCATCAGCGGCCGGCATTCGTTGATGCGGTGGATGTATTCCGCAGAAGAAAACACAGCTCTCTAGAACACCGAGGAACAAATGTGGGAGCGGGCTTGCTCGCTCCCACATTTTGATCCTCTATTCAGCCTAATCCCGCGCCAAGGCCTCGATTGGATCCAGCCGCGCCGCATTCCTCGCCGGTACAAACCCGAACACAATCCCGATCAGCGTCGAGCACGCAAACGCGGTGACCACCGAGCCCAGGGAAAACACCATTTCCCACTCTTTCACAAACAACGAAAACAGATAGCCGATGGCGAATGACAGCGAGATGCCGATCATCCCGCCAATCAGGCAGACCATCACCGCTTCCACCAGAAACTGCTGGCGAATATCCGATTGCCGTGCACCCACCGCCATGCGAATCCCGATCTCGCGGGTGCGCTCGGTCACCGATACCAGCATGATGTTCATCACCCCGATGCCCCCCACCAGCAATGAAATCACCGCAATCAACGACAGCAGCAACGCCAGGGAGCGGCTGGTTTTCTGCACCGTCTGCATGATGCTGTCGAGGTTGTTGGTAAAGAAATCCTTGGTGCCGTGGCGCTGCAACATCAGCTTGGTGACGTTCTCTTCCACCACCTTGCTCGGCTGGCCGTCCTTGATGCGCACGGTGATGCTGTCCAGATGGCGCTGGCCCAACAGCCGCCCCGCTGCCGTCTCATACGGCACCCACACGTTCAGCGCCTTGCTGGCGGCGAACATGTTTTTGTTGTCCGCCGTCACCCCGATCACCGTGCACGGCAGGCTGCCCACCAGGATCACCTGGCCCAACGGATCCACGCCGGGACCGAACAGCCGATGGCGCGTGTTGTGGTCAATCACCACCACCTGGGCCTGGCGCCGGGCGTCGCTTTCACTGAAGGTAATCCCGGCCTCGAGCTTCAGGCCCTTGACCTGGAAATAGCGGTCGCTGACGCCGTTGACCTGGGCGTCCAGGTCGATGTTGCCGTAGCGCAGCAACAGGTTGCGCCCCACCACCGGCGTGGCGCTGTCGACGTAATACAGCTGGTTCAGCGCGTCCACATCCGACGGCAACAGCGTCTCGATGGCCGAGGCACGGCTGTCACCGAAACTCTTGCCGGGAAAAATATCGATGGTGTTGCTGCCGATGGCCTGGATGTCCTTGAGCACGTAGCGCTTGGCGCCTTCGCCGATGGCCGAGATCGACACCACCGACGTGATGCCGATGACAATACCGAGCATGGTCAACAAGGTGCGCATGCGATGGGAAATCAGCGCGACCCAGGCCATGTTGAAGGCCTCCTTGAACAGCCCGAGGCTCGCCACCAACTTGCGCGCACCGCTGCGCTTGGGTTCGATGGGCGCCTCGGTGGGCAGGTCCAGGCCAACACTGTCATTGGCGCGGTCACTGACAATCTCCCCATCGCGCACCTCAATGATTCGCTGGGCATTGGCCGCCACTTTCGGGTCGTGGGTGACGATGATCACCGTGTGCCCGGCGGCGTGCAGCTCGGCCAGGATGCGCATCACTTCCTTGCCGCTGTGGGTATCGAGGGCGCCGGTGGGTTCGTCGGCGAGGATCACCTCCCCGCCGTTCATCAAGGCCCGGGCGATACTCACCCGCTGTTGCTGCCCGCCGGACAGCTGGCTCGGGCGATGGGTCAGATGCCCCGACAAACCCAACCGCGCCAGCAATTCTCCCGCGCGGCTATGCCTGGCGGTTTCCGGCGTACCGGCATAAATCGCCGGCATTTCCACGTTGTGCAACGCGCTCAGATGCGCCAGCAGGTGGTAACGCTGAAAGATAAAACCGAAGTAGTCGCGGCGCAGCTCCGCCAGTTGCTCATCACCCAGGGTGCGGGTTTCGATGCCATTGATCTTGTAGCTGCCGGCCGTGGCGTAGTCGAGGCCACCGAGGATGTTCATCAGGGTGGATTTACCCGAACCCGAGGCCCCGGTGATCGCGACCATTTCCCCGGCATGGATGGTCAGGTCAATGCCCTTGAGGGCAATGAATTCACGGTCACCGGCCATGAAACTGCGGACGATGCCTTTAAGCTCCAACAGTGGCTGAGTCATCAATCAGCCCCCCGCCACGGCGGGCGACGGGTCGCCGATCACCACCTTGTCGCCTTCGGCCAGGCCATCGAGGATCTGCACCTTGACGTTGTTGTTGATGCCGGTCTGCACCTGGCGCGTGCTGGCCTTGCCCTTGGCGTCCACCACCCGCACCGGGTAACTGCCGTCGGCGTTGCGCGGGCCGAGTGCGGCCACCGGCACCGTCAGCGCCGCCTTGGCAGTGTCGAGCACGATGCGCACCTGGGCGGTCATGGCGATGCGCAGGCGGTGGTCGGGGTTGGGTACGTCGAACAGTGCGTTATAGAACACGGCGGTGTTTTGCTTGGGCGTGCCGGCGGTCTGGGTTTCGAGGAAGTTTTGCGGGGCCGGTTCGGTGCCGCGCAGCTTGGCGTAGTAGCGCTTGTCGGCCTCGCCGAGGATGGTGAAGTACACCTGCTGGCCGGGGCTGATGTGGATCACGTCGGCCTCGGAGACCTGGGCCTTGACGGTCATGGTGTCCAGGTCGGCGAGCTTGAGCAGCACCGGCGCCAGTTGGCTGGCGATCACGGTCTGGCCTTCCTGAGTGACGATGCCCACCACATCGCCGTCGATGGGCGCGACGATGCGGGTGTAGGCCAGGTTGATCTTGGCGGTGTCGATCTGGATATGGGCGCTTTTGATCTGGGCGTCGAGGGACAGCAGGTTGGCGCGCTGCACTTCATAGTTGGACTCGGCGGTCTCGAAGTCCTGGCGCGAGACGGATTCGTCCTCTTGCAGGCCTTGGTAGCGTTCGTAGACGGATTTGGTTTCCTTGAGTTGAGCGGCGGTGGCGCGGCGTTGGGCCTGGAGGTTTTCTTCATCGACCTCGGCTTTGCGCAGGGTGTTTTGCAGGATCAACGGGTCGATTTCGGCGAGCCATTGGCCCTTCTTGACCTTGTCGCCGACCTTGACCTTCAGGGACTTGAGCTGGCCGGAGACCTGGGCGCCGACGTCGACCTGTTTGACGCCTTCCAGCAGGCCGGTGGCCAGGACGGCGTTTTCGATGTCACTGCGTTCGGCGGTCGCGGTCAGGTATTGCGGCGCGTCTGCGGGGGCCTGCACGGTGTAGATGATCAGGCCCGCTGCGACGGTCAACACCAGGGCCAATCCTGCTTTTCGATACTTTGACTTTTCCATAAATGACCATGAGAGGTGTTGAAGTTGTCCGGCTTTTGGCTCGGGGTACATATCCGTTTTTTGGGTAACGGCTGATATCGGTTCCGCTCTTTCAGCGGGTCACTTTTGAAAAGCGCAAAAGTAACCAAAACGCTCTTGCCCCACCACTC